>JBDTUD010000006.1:0-138622 GCA_040007915.1 Sphingorhabdus sp. | reverse complement strand
AGTTGGAGCCCATGCCCTTGTTCGAACGCGCGATGCACACGCCTTCGTAATTCTGTACGCGGGTGCGTTCGCCTTCGATAACCTTCACGCCGACCTTGATGGTGTCACCGGCGCGGAAGGCTGGAATGGTTTTCGTTTCTGATAGAGCCGCAATGGCTTCTGCTTCTAATGTCTGGATGAGGTTCATGCCCCATTTAATCCTTATTCTTCCGTCGCGCATCAGAGGCAGGTCGGTCCCGAGCGTCATTGTAACGCTCCCAAAGGTCCGGCCTGCGTAACCGTGTATCGATTTCGGACTGTGACTTTCGCCACGCCGCAATCTTCGCATGATCCCCCGATCGCAACACTTCAGGGATCATACGCCCTTCCCACTCAGCGGGTCGGGTGTAGTGCGGATATTCGAGCAATCCTTGTTCAAAGGACTCCTCAATACCGCTTGAAGTCGCGCCCATTACGCCGGGAAGCAGCCGAATGCAAGCGTCTAACAGCATCAAAGCACCAATTTCCCCGCCCGACAGGATGATGTCGCCCATTGAGACCTGCTCGATTTCGGGATGGGCATCAAAAAGGCGCTCGTCGAACCCCTCAAAGCGCCCGCAAAGGATGGTGACGCCGGGGCCGGACGCTAGTTCGCGGATGCGGGCTTGAGTTATGGGAACGCCGCGCGGGGTCATGGCGAGGATCGGGGCGGAGGGTTGCGCTGCCACGGCGTGGCCAACCGCGGTCGACAGAATATCCGCGCGCAAAACCATCCCTGCCCCGCCGCCCGCAGGGGTGTCGTCAACGGTGCGGTGCTTGTCAGTCGCAAAGTCCCGAATGTGGATTGGCAAGCAAGACCACTTCCCCTCCTCCAAAGCACGGCCAGCCAACGAAACGCCGAGCGGGCCGGGGAACATTTCGGGATAGAGGGTTAGGATTTGGGTCTGGAAGGTCACGCCTTAGCTTTTCATATACTGGACTTGGTAATTGAGCCGTTCACGGTCAGTACTGGCGGATTTCCATTTTGCATCCTCTTCGGCCCATTTAGCCATTTTGGCAGCGTGTCGCTGTTTGTCGACTTCATTTTGAATCATCGACTTTCTAAGCGCCCTCCAATTTCGTTGGGCAGCCCACAAAATGCCCTGCTGGCGTAACTTTGCGCGCCGATAGCCATATGACCATGACCAACCCGATGGCACGCCCAACCCGATCATCAGCGCGCATACCCAAACCAAATGATGAGAACCGGCGGCATTTTGAGCAACTAGCAAACTGTATAACCAAATGCTTCCAGTCAAAAGGAAACCTGTCGATAAAACGCACGCCAGAGTTAGGGAACGACGGAACGACAGCCGAAAAATTTTACGGATGACATTCGTTGTGACCAGTATGATAGCAGAAAAACCCAATATGGTTGCGCCAATTGCTGCGGGCGTCAGGCGGCTAGCCATTTTATCTTCCAATAGCAGCTTGTTCATCGCCAGCGGCGAGACAGCGAACGCTACACCAATCACCAAGAGCAATAGAGCTGTGCGAAATGTGAAACTACGGTGCAGTTTTTTGATCTTCAAATGTGCAAGCGAATTTTCGGCGTCGGTTCTGGCTTTCGCCAATCGTAGGTCAACACCATGCTCGATTTGCTTAATGTCCACGGCGCATTCCTCCAGCACAGAGCATTTAGCTTCGAGCAACATAATAATCCATTAAGCACCCGCAGGCTTAAACCGTCCAATTCTCAACCTTCAACCCCGGCACATCGGCGAAGTGTTTTTCGTTGTTAGTCACCAACACCGCTCCAAGCGCCAGCGCGTGGGCCGCAATTAGGCGGTCAAAACTCTGTCTTTTAACGCCGATTTGTTGTACCAACGTCGCATAAGTCTCTGCGGCAAGATGGTCAAAATCCATGGTATTCACGACCGTCAAAAACCGTTCTGTTTTTTCGCGATCCCCTTCGGGATCGTCCGATTCATTCGGCCCGACCAAAAGCTCAGCTGCGGTTATCGCAGAAAGGCACAAACCCGATTTGAAGTTGTCTTGAACCCGTTTTCGCGCAATTTCACTGCGGCCATCTACGAAATCGATGCAGATATTTGTGTCAAGAAGATACAATTAAGCCGCCGACTTGTACGACGGCTTATGCCAAACTCGTTCATCTTGCTCGATGTCGCCACGACCATGCTTCATAAAGCCGGGTGACATACTGCCATACAAGCTCATTAGAACCGTTAGAGCTTCGGATTCTTTCCATATTGAAATTCGACCGTTCGTGTGCGGAAGAATGACGACATCATCCCCTTCCACGAACCCTGTACCTTTCGGTAACCTCAAAGCGACCGAGTTCCCCGATTTAAACGTTTTGGTGGTCCATTGGCGCGCCATCATAGCCTCCGTATATCTAGCTAGTATATACTAAATCGCAAATGCGGCGTCAATCACTATCCGCTCACCCCATTCAGGCACGGCATCTGCTGTCATCGGGACCATGAATTTTTTGCCCGGCTTCCCGTCTTGGGCGGGCATCTCTATCTCAAGCACATCGCTCGCGCCGAAATTTTCCACCGCGACGCATTTGCCGAGATCGGTGCCGTCGGTCGAAACGCACGGCAAACCGAGCAGATCGCTGAAATAATATTCGCCCTCGCCGAGCACAGGCAAAGCCTCACGCGGGACGGTCAGCACTGTGCTACGCAGCTTTTCCGCTGCATTGCGGTCGTTGATTTCGGCAAAGCGCGCAATCGCGCCGTCTTTGGTTGGGCGCAGGGATTTTACTGTCAGCGCGCCGTTATTGAAACTTTTGTGCCGTTTCAGGCTGTCCAGATTTTCTGCAAACAGCTTGAGACGGACTTCACCCGTCACGCCGTGCGCACCGGAAACGGCGGCAAGCGTGACGGTGTCGACCACTTGGTCTTTTGGCAAAGGCTTAGCCCTCGGCCTTTTCTTCGGTAGCTTCGTCAGCTGCAGGAGCAGCTTCAGCTTCAGCTTCAGCCGCAGGAGCTTCTTCAGCAACAGCTTCTGGAGCAGCCTCTTCAGGGGCAGGTGCTTCTTCTACAACTGCTTCAGCTACAGATTCCTCGGCAGCAGGCGCTTCTTCAACCGCAGGAGCGGCTTCTTCAGCGACAACTTCTTCAACAACTTCAGGCTCTGGCTCGGGTGCCGGAGCAGCAGCTGCTGCGGCTGCTGCTTCTTCAGCTTCAGCCAGCTTTGCCGCGCGCTCTTCAACGCGTTCCTTGGCCTTTTCGCCCGGTTCGCCCTTTTTCAGGTTGATCTTGACCTTGCGCTCCTGGACGCCAGCGGCGTCAAGGAAACGGGCAACGCGGTCCGAAGGCTGCGCACCAGCGGCGAGCCAATGCTTTGCACGGTCGGCATCAAGGATGATGCGCTCCGCGCTATCCTTGGGAAGCTGCGGGTTGTAGCTGCCGATCCGCTCGATAAACTTGCCATCGCGCGGGCTGCGGCTGTCGGCCACGATGATCTTATAATAAGGGCGCTTCTTTGAACCACCACGCGACAAACGCATTGCTAATGCCATAAAACTAACTCACCTTTCTGATATAAATATATAAATTAAATCACTTTTTACCCAATAAACGCGCCAGATCAGGCGGCAATCCGCCTCCTGCTCCGCCGCCTAAACCTTTCGGCAGGCTGCCGCTTGGAAGGCCGTGCATACCCTCCATCGCGCCGCCCAGATCGCCGCCACCTTTTCCGAACATGGCCGCCAATCCTTTGAGTCCACCCATTTTGCGAATACGCTTCATCGCAGTTGCCATTTCCTGGTGCATTTTGATCAGACGGTTGACATCCTGAACCGTAGTTCCCGACCCCTTCGCAACACGAATTTTCCGTTTGGCGTTCAGCAATTCTGGCTTGCTGCGCTCTTTTGGCGTCATGGAGCCAATGATCGCATCCATATGCACCAGCAATTTGTCATCCATGCCGCTGGCATTCATCGCCGCCTTTGCCTTTTTCATGCCCGGCATCATGCCAGCCAGCGCGCCAAGCCCGCCCATTTTGGTCATTTGCCGAAACTGCATCCGCAGGTCGGTCATGTCGAACTGGCCCTTGGCCATTTTCGCGGCGAGAGCTTCGGCCTCGTCCGCCTGCACCATTTCGGACGCACGTTCGACAAGACCGACAACGTCACCCATGCCCAAAATGCGTCCGGCAACGCGGTCAGGATAAAATGGTTCGATGGCGTCAAGCTTTTCACCGACGCCTGCAAACTTGATCGGCTTACCGGTAACCGCGCGCATCGACAGTGCAGCACCGCCGCGCGCATCGCCGTCCATCCGGGTCAGGACAACGCCGGTCAGTTCGACTTGCTCGCCAAAATTCTTGGCAACATTGACCGCGTCCTGACCGGTCAACGCATCGACAACGAGCAGGATTTCCTGCGGGGTAGATACCTTCGCCACCGCGCGCATTTCGTCCATCAACTGCTGATCGACATGTAGACGGCCTGCGGTATCGAGCATCAGAACGTCAAAGCCCTGCAACTTCGCCGCTTGCATCGCACGCTTAGCGATATCGACGGGTTGCTGCCCTTCCATAATCGGCAGAGTCGCGACTTCAACCTGCGTGCCTAGCGTTGCAAGCTGCTCTTGTGCCGCCGGACGGTTGACGTCGAGCGACGCCATCAGGACTTTCTTGCCCTGCTTGGTCTTCAGCAACTTGGCAATTTTGGCGGTAGTTGTGGTTTTACCCGAACCTTGCAAGCCGACCATGAGGATGACGGCGGGCGGCGCTACGGCCAGATCAAGCTCACTATTGGTTGAACCCAATATCTCGACCAACGCGTCGTTGACGATCTTGACGACCTGTTGGCCCGGCGTGACCGACTTCAGTACCTGCGCACCAACCGCTTTTTCGGTGATGCCGTCGATAAAGTCGCGGACGACCGGTAAAGCTACGTCGGCCTCCAGCAACGCCACGCGCACTTCGCGCATGGCCTCGCGGACATCAGCCTCGTTCAACGCGCCGCGACCACGCAGGCGGTCAAAAACCCCTCCTAACCGGTCGCTTAGCTTGTCAAACATCAACATTCCTTACAAACGAACAAAAAGCCGGTGAGCGAAACTTCGCCGACCAGCTTGGAAACGATTGATTTCCAATAAATTTAAGGTGGGCATTCGCCCGACCACGGAGCCATTAGCAGCAGTGTTCCGAAAAAGCAACGAAAGAACGATGGCTTCAGACCAAAGACGGGGTGAACCACTGCGACCGGCATCAGGATTAATGATATATTGACCTTTTTTGGTGCATTACCCGGATGATTGGGAAGGTCTTTATAGCAGTGGATCGAAATTGACGGAACTGACCACCTTTACCGAAGCGAAGTTCGCCAGGAAGCGGCGTGGGCGGAACTCTGTCTATGGTTTTATCATGTTTGCCGCCATCGCAATGTTCGTGGTGATCGGCGGATCGGTGGGCACCCAGATGGTGCGGCAATATATCACCAATTCGCGTGCCGTCGACCAGGCCATGGTAACCGCGCTGCTGCTGAACATTGCTCTGATCTTGCTCGTCTGGCGCCGCACTAGCGCCTTGAGCAACGAGGTTGACGTTTATCGCCAGGCCGAGGTTCGCGCCCAGCACCTGGCAATGACTGACCCGTTGACCAATTTGTTCAATCGTCGTGCGATTAAGGAAAAAACTGCCGAGCTCAGCGCCCGCGCTTCCCGCCGGGGTAAATCCATAGCATTTATGATGGTCGATCTCGACAAGTTTAAAAAAATCAATGACCTGTACGGCCATGACTGCGGCGATCAAATGTTACGTGAAGTCGCCGACCGGATGCGCGAGGTTGCCCCCCCGAGCAGCATTATCGCACGACTTGGTGGCGACGAATTTGGCATCTGCATGGTCTTTGAACCGGAATATCCGGAATCCGTTGACCGGGTTGCCGAAGACTTGATCGAAAATCTGGCACGACCGGTAACGATTGCCGATATGGATCAAACGATAACCGCATCCATCGGCATCAGTCGCCCCGAATTCGACTGTGATTCCATCGATATGCTGATCAGGCGCGCCGACATCGCGTTATATGCTGCAAAAAAGAATGGTCGCAACGGGTTCAGCTGGTTCGAAAACGGCATGGAAGTCGAACTGCGGACACGCAATTCGCTAGAGGGCGATATCCGCGTCGGCATTCCAAATGACGAATTTGTTCCCTATTTTGAACAGCAAATCGACCTTGCGACCGGTGAACTGGTCGGCTTCGAGATGCTGGCGCGTTGGGTATCGCCGGTTCGCGGCTTCATTTCGCCTGACGATTTCATACCGGTGGCCGAAGAAACCGGCATGATCGGTGACTTGTCCATGAGCGTTATCCGCAAGGCTTTGCTGGAGGCCAAGACCTGGGATCCGAAGCTCACGGTCTCGGTCAACATTTCGCCGGTGCAGTTGAAAGACCCGTGGCTCGCGCAAAAAATTGTCAAAGTGTTGGTTGAAACCGGTTTTGCTGCCAACCGGCTCGAAGTGGAAATCACTGAAAGTTCGTTGTTCAAAAATTTGAGCCTGGCGCAATCAATCGTCGGCAGCCTGAAAAATCAGGGCATCAAGATTGCGCTTGATGATTTTGGCACCGGTTACAGTTCGCTGGCACATGTGCGGGCATTGCCCTTTGATCGCATCAAAATCGACCGAAGCTTTGTGTCTTCGATGCTCGAAAATTCGGAGAGTGCGGCTATAGTCAGTGCCATCGCCGGATTGGGTGCCAGTCTGGCAGTGCCCATCACCGCCGAAGGCATTGAAGACAGCGCCATCATCGAGCGCCTGGCTGCGCTGGGCTGCACCAAAGGCCAAGGCTGGCATTTTGGTCAGCCATTGTCGATCGATCAAACCCGGGTCCTTCTGGCCGATAAAGGGTTGTTGCTTGACCGTCGCAGCGCCAGGCGGGACATGGCCGACAGCACGACAGCCGACGAACACTACCCGCGCCGCACCGGCTGACGAGCTAATTCCACCCCAAGCTATTGAACTGGACTTGACCATCGCCGCCGATTAAACCGCGCGCGATGAACGGCAGCGAATTTCACAAAATGCATGGGCTCGGCAATGATTTTGTCGTGATCGACGCGCGCGTGTCGCCGGTCGAGATGTATCCGGCCCGTGCCAAGGCAATTGCCGACCGAAAAACGGGCATCGGCTGCGACCAGCTTATCCTGCTTGAGCCCTCAAACGAAGCCGATTTCAAAATGCGGATATACAATGCCGACGGCGGCGAGGTTGAGGCTTGCGGGAACGCGACCCGCGCGGTCAGCTTGTTGGTTGGCGGCACCAGCAGCATTGAAACATTGGGTGGAATATTGAACGGTGAGGCTTTCGACGGCGGGGCGAAGGTAAAGCTGGATCAGCCCAAATTTGACTGGGATGCTATCCCGCTTGCTTATGCCATGGATACCGCGTCGATGCCCGTCGGTTGGGAAACGCTTGAGAACCCATTTGCCGCCAATGTCGGGAACCCGCATGTCATATTTTTCGTAGACGACATCGACGCAGTCGATCTCGAACGGCTGGGGCCCATTATCGAACATGATCCGCTGTTCCCCGAACGCGTCAACGTAAACGTCGCCAGCGTGGTGGGCGCAGACCATATCCGGCTCCGCGTATGGGAACGCGGCGTTGGCATTACCCGCGCTTGTGGCACGGGGGCATGTGCCACTGCGGTAGCTGCTCTACGCAAAGGATTGGCAAAGTCCCCGGTCAAAATCAGCCTGACCGGCGGCGATCTTGAAATCGCCTGGACGCCGGGTAGTGGCATCGAAATGACCGGTGGCGCGACGCATGTGTTTACGGGGCAAACCGACTGGAATAATTTCGGGTGAGCATCGCCGTTTCCGGGCCAGAAGTCATCAGCATGGGCTGCCGTCTCAATCTGGCGGAAAGCAATGCACTTGCCGAGCAACTGGCCGACAAAGGCGACCTGATCGTGGTCAACAGCTGCGCCGTGACCAACGAAGCCGTGCGACAAACGCGGCAGGCCATAAGGCAAGCGCGCAAACGTCGCCCTGATGCACGGATCGTGGTGACCGGTTGTGCAGCACAGGTCGATCCCGCTTCCTTTTCCGCCATGCCCGAGGTCGCCGCCGTTATCGGCAATGCGGAAAAGCAGGACAGTTTTTTGTTTCGGCAAGCAACCGAAGCGACCGACCGTCCCGTCATCGTGTCCGACATCATGGCGCTGAAACAAACCACACCGCATCTGGTCAGCGCTTTTTCAGGCAAGACCCGCGCTTTTGTCGAAGTCCAAAATGGCTGCGACCACCGCTGCACATTCTGCATCATTCCATATGGCCGGGGGAATAGCCGTTCCGTACCCGCAGGCCGGGTGATCGACCATATCCAGATGCTGGTGGACCGAGGCTTTCATGAGGTCGTGCTGACCGGTGTGGATGTCACCAGTTACGGGCATGACCTGCCGGGGAAACCTGATCTGGGTCAACTGGTCGAGCGGATCATGAAATATGTCCCCGCTTTGCCCCGTTTGCGATTGTCATCGATTGACGGCGTCGAAATCGACGACCGGCTGTTCGACCTGATTACCGGCGAGCCGCGCGTGATGCCGCATGTGCATCTGTCGTTGCAGGCCGGCGACAATATGATCCTGAAACGGATGAAGCGGCGGCATAGCAGGGAACTGGCGATTGAATTGGTGCAGCGGATGCATGCAAAGCGCCCAGACATTGCAATCGGTGCTGACATCATTGCAGGCTTCCCGACCGAAACCGACGCGATGTTCGCCAACAGCATCGATCTTGTGCGCCAATGCCGGATTGTTCATGGCCATATCTTCCCTTATTCACCCAAGACCGGCACGCCCGCCGCTTTGATGCCGCAGGTGCCAGCACGGGCGATCAAGGAGCGTGCGCGGGCCTTACGCGAAGCGGTTGCCACAGAACGTGACGGCTGGCTGGCCTCGCTGGTCGGCAGCACCCAGAAAGTTGCGGTCGAAATGGGCGGCGGCGCTGGTCATGCCGAAAATTTCGCTTATGTGAAGCTCGATAAAGCGGCGGACGAAGGCAGTATCGTTACCGCCCGAATTACCGCATTAAAGGATGGACAATTGCACGCAAAGATTTTGGCATGACCGAGAATGCGGGCTGGAGAGACAAGCTGTTTGGCGGGCTGAAGAAGACATCGGGCAAGCTGACCGAAAATCTCACGGGGCTGGTTACCAAAGCAAAGCTCGATCATGAAGCGCTCGACGAGATCGAAGACGCCCTGATCGCATCCGACCTGGGCCCGGCAATGGCCTCACAAATCCGCGAGAAAATTGCTCTGGGTCGTTTCGACAAGGGCATCGATAGCGAGGGCGTACGTCAAATCGTCGAGAACGAAATTGCGGCGGTGCTGGCCCCTGTCGCCGCACCGCTGGACATTGACGCATTTCCGCGTCCGCAGGTCATTCTGGTGATTGGCGTCAACGGGTCGGGCAAGACCACCACCATTGCCAAGATGGCGCATTTGTTTCTGGAGCAGGATTATGGCGTGATGCTGGCGGCGGGCGATACATTCCGCGCGGCAGCCATCGGCCAGCTGAAAATATGGGCGGAACGGATCGGTGTTCCCATCGTTACTGGACCCGAAGGTGGTGATGCAGCAGGTGTTGTGTTTGATGCGGTAAAGCGGGCGACAGCCGAAGGGATCGACGTATTGATCGTCGATACTGCGGGCCGACTGCAAAACAAACGCGAGTTGATGGACGAACTGGCCAAAATCCGGCGGGTATTGGGACGGTTGAATCCGGCAGCGCCGCACAATGTTGTGCTGGTGCTTGATGCCACCACCGGCCAGAACGCGCTGTCACAAATCGAAATATTCAAGGAAGTAGCGGACGTGACCGGATTGGTAATGACAAAACTCGACGGCAGCGCCCGCGGCGGCATATTGGTGGCAGCCGCCAAGCAATTCGGATTGCCAATCCACGCGATTGGCGTCGGCGAAACAATTGATGACCTGCGCCCCTTCAACGCGCAAGACGTGGCGCGGGCGATTAGCGGAGGCGCACAATGAACGACAAATCACCGGCAAAAAAAGGGCATGGCGCGCTTGGTTTTGCGCTCGATTTCGGTCCGTTGCTCATGTTCTTCATCGCCAATCATTTTGGAAAATCGGAGAGCGACCCCGCACGCGGGCCACTGATTGGTACCATGGCATTCATGATCGCGATCACCATTGCGCTGATCATATCAAAATGGAAATTGGGCAAAATCAGCCCGATGATGTGGATATCGGCGATCCTGGTGCTCGGTTTTGGCGGCATCGCGCTGATGCTCGGTGAACCGCGCTATATCCAGATCAAGCCGACGATCATCTATCTGCTGTTTGCGACATTGTTGCTCGGCGGCTGGCTGCGGGGAAAATCGCTGCTGAAATATGTGCTCGAATACGCGTTCGAGGGCGTGGATGAAGCTGGCTGGCTTAAACTTTCGCGCAATTGGGGCCTGTTCTTTCTGGTCATGGCAGGGATCAACGAAATCATCCGGCAACCGCAATTGTTCAGTTTCGACACGTGGCTGACGATGAAGGTCTGGGGCATGACGGCCCTTTCGGTGCTGTTCACGTTTAGCCAGATTCCGATGCTGATGCGGCATGGACTTAAGGTTGCGGAGGTCAGCGAGGAAATCCCACCGCAAGGATGAAGGAAGCGTTTACCCCTGATCGGCGCGATCAACGCCCTTACCATCAAGATTCTGCGCCACAAATTCCCAGTTGATGGCTTCATTCAGGATCGCCTCGACATAATCGGGTCGGGCGTTACGGTAGTCGATATAATAAGCATGTTCCCACACATCGATGGTCAATAACGGCAGCATATCATGCACGAGCGGCGTATCGGCATCGTGTAGCGAGGTGACTTGTAGCTTGTCATTGGCCAGCACCAGCCATGCCCATCCGCTTGCAAAATGCTCGACGGATTCTTCAGCGAGCGCCTTCAGCAAGTCAGGGACAGAGCCAAACTCCTCTTCGATCATCAACGCCAGTGTTCCGGATGGGGCCTGCGTTTCGGGTGACAGGCATTGCCAATAGAAATTATGGTTCCACAACTGCGCCGCATTGTTGAACAGCGGTTTGTCGCCACCCGCCTTTGCGGCTTTGATCACTTCGCTCAGTTTCGCACCCGACAATTTCTTGTCATCAGCGATAAGTTCGTTGGTTTTATCCACATAGGCTTGATGGTGCTTGCCGTGGTGATACTCGAATGTTTCCTCGGTCAAAATATCACCAAAGGCATTTATGGCATATGGCAGGTTGGGGAGAGTGAATGACATGATGGGATCCTTTCGAAGGGCAAACACCTGGCATCATGGCTTGTTCCAACCTTTGCGGCTGATCGATTTGCGGTGCAGAGCGAAGAAAAAATGTGACAAATGTGCTGGATACGGATAGGCTGCCTGTGTCTAGGGGCTCCTCCCCGTCAAATCGCTTCAGGAGGGAAAATGGCTAAATTTTTTGGAAATCTGCATTTGGTACTGGTCGTAGGGCTGGTATTGGCATTTGCAGTGATGTTCGGGGTGCACGGTGCCGATGCTGTCACCGCTGCGTCGGTTACACGTTGGCTACATACGTTCTTCGGTATCCTGTGGATCGGCTTGCTTTATTATTTCAACTTCGTGCAAATCCCGACAATGCCGAAAATTCCGGCTGAATTGAAACCGGGGGTTTCCAAACATATCGCACCCGCCGCCCTGTTCTTCTTCCGCTGGGGCGCGGCATTGACTGTGCTGACCGGCCTGATTGTGGCCTATCTGGCCGGCTATGAGCGCGAGGCATTGATGCTGGCAGACCCGTTTAAGCTGATTGGCATTGGTATGTGGCTTGCGATAATCATGGCGATCAATGTATGGTTCGTCATCTGGCCAAACCAGAAAAAGGCGCTGGGCCTTGTCGAGGCAGACGATGCAGCCAAGGCGAAGGCAGCTGCGACCGCGATGATGTTCTCGCGTTTAAACACATTGCTGTCGATCCCGATGCTCTATTGCATGGTCAGCGCCAACGGCGGTTGATTTAAGAATATCAGGTTATGGAAGGGGCGGCCTTAGAGCCGCCCTTTTTTATTGCCCATCTCCCGCAGGAGAGAAAGCGCGTCATCCCAACAAATCGTGCTTCTTCAACGTGTGGCGCAACTGGTCATAGCTCAAATTGAGCGCCTTTGCCGTTTGCCGCTGATTATAACGACACCGCGCCAGCGCCTGTTCGAGGACCGCTTTCTCGTAATTTTCCGTGGCCACACGAAAGTCCGAAATCTCGGGCATTTGTGACAGATCAGTGGAATAACGCGGCACACTTTCTGCATTATCCTGAATTTCGCGGTTGGCTGCCGAAGGCGTGACTGCGTTTTTCCAGGGACTGTCAAACGGATCAAACTGTACATAATCCACGGGTTGCGCCGGGTCAGCCCAGCGATACACTGCACGTTCAACAACGTTGCGCAGTTCGCGGACATTGCCCGGCCATAAATGGTTTTCTAGCGCGCCTGTTGCGATCTCGCCAAATCCAGGCCAGCTCGGCCATTCCAGCTCTGCCGCCATCCGCCGTCCGAAATATTCCGACAGAACCTCAATGTCACCTTCGCGTACCCTGAGCGGCGGCAAAGTAATAACCTCAAAACACAACCGGTCGAGTAGATCGGCACGGAACCGGTCGGCATCCACCATGCGCGGCAAATCTTCGTTGGTAGCACCGACAATCCGCACATCGACCTTGATCGGTCGCGAAGAACCAATCCGGGTTACTTCGCCATATTCAACCGCGCGCAACAACCGTTCTTGCGCGCCCATGCTCAGCGTACCGAGTTCATCGAGGAACAATGTGCCACCATCGGCCTCTTCAAACCGCCCTTCGCGCGCCTTTGTTGCCCCGGTAAACGCCCCCGCCTCATGGCCAAACAACTCGGCTTCGATCAATGTTTCTGGCAACGCCGCGCAGTTCATAGTCACCAGTGGCCCGCCCCACCGCGCGCTCAACCGGTGAAGACGCTCGGCAATCAGCTCTTTACCCGTCCCGCGCTCTCCGACCACCAGCACGGGACGGTTAAGCGGAGCTGCCCTGCTGGCACGCTCGACTGCATCGAGAAAGGCCGAGGACTGGCCAATGAACTGAATACCGCGCTCCATATTCAATGTTTGGCATATTTCACCATGTAATAGCAATATATACTATCATCAAATTCCGCGTTGCGCGTAACTTTCGCGAACTTCCGCCATTTTTCAAAACTGGCACGGTCCCTGCTATAATTCATACAAACCCGCAAACGGGCCTCAATCGAAAGGGAAGACCAAAATGAGCCGAGCCACAAAATCATCAGAGTCCGAAAGCCGACTTTGGGTTGCTGTTGCCCTCTCCATGACCGCGATTTTCACCAGCTACGCCATTTCGGTCTTCAACCATGAGAAAGATCAACAGGTCAATGCATACTCCCACTCCCAACGGCCAATCGTTGTCAGCTATTTCGCCTGACGCGGTAGGTCGGCGACCGGGGCGCTCCCCCTTGCCCCCGGTCGCCCCGCTTTATAATATCGATCGTAGTTTTAACCGGAGTTTCCCAATGGGCATTTTTTCAAGAACCCGCGACATCATAGCCGCCAACGTCACCGATCTGCTCGACAAGTCGGAAGATCCGACAAAGCTGATCCGGATGATCATCCTCGAGATGGAGGAAACGCTGGTAGAAGTCCGCGCCTCCGCCGCGCGCACGATTGCCGATCAAAAGGAACTGCGCCGCCATATCAACAAGCTTGATACGCTGCAGGCCGATTGGACCGACAAGGCGCAACTGGCGCTGTCGAAAGACCGTGAGGATTTGGCCAAGGCGGCGCTTCTTGAGAAACGCAAGGCAACCGACATGGCCGATCAGTTGAAGGCCGAGGTCGAGGTTCTCGACGATGCCTTGAAGGCGTCGGAGCAGGACATCAACAAGCTTCAAAAGAAGCTTGCCGACGCCCGCACCCGCCAGAATGCGCTGATGACGCGTCTTGAAAGCGCTGAAAATCAGGTCAAACTGCGGACGATGTACAACGGCGACAAGGTTCGCGAGGCATTTTCACGCTTTGACGTTCTCGAACGCCGCGTAGATGCCGCCGAAGGCTATGCCGACGCGCTTGCCATAGGCAGCGATGCTCCGCGCACCCTTGGCGACGAGATTGCAGCGCTTGAGACCTTCGATGTGGTCGATGCCGAGCTTGAAGCGATGAAAAAAGCGCTAAAACAAAACACCAAAAAGGAGGGCTGAGGTTATGGGTAGCGAAATCGTTGTAATTCCGGCCCTCTTCCTCGGGCTTCCTTGGATCATCATGCACTATATCACCAAATGGAAAACAGCTGCAACGCTGACTAATGATGATGAAAAGATGCTGAGCGAAATGTATGAGTTGGCCCGTCGCCTTGAAGATCGGCTGGATACCGTCGAACGGCTTGTCTCTTCAGACAACCCCGACTTCACCCCGCGTCGCATTGACCGTGACGCCGAAGACTATGTGTCAGAAAATGTACGCAGGCTGGAAAGGAACCGTTGAGATGAGCGGCACACACACAAAATTCTACCTCGATAAGCAAAATGGCAAATGGAAAGGCGTCTGCGCCGGAATTTCCGACTATACCGGCGTCGATGTACTCTGGGTCCGGTTAGGCACGGTTATGTTGACCCTGATGGGCGGCTTTCCGTGGACGCTAATCGCATATTGGGGCGCGGCATGGTTCGCTAACAAAAAGCCGGTCCATCTCTATCTTGACCGCGACGACCAGAAATTCTGGCAAGGCGTTCGCCAATCCCCTGCCCGCACGACCCGCGATATTCGGTCAACGTTCAGGGATATCGACAACCGCTTGGCTGACATCGAGCTCTATTATGTGAGCAACAACAAACAGCTCGCCGACGAAATCGAAGGCCTGCGCTAACGAGCACTGGTTTCAAGGGAGGAATATGAAATGAGTTTTGGTGGACCTTCATTCATCGTTGCAATCGTCCTGATCTGCACCGCTGGTTGGTTATTCAACAACTGGATCCGCGCCCGCCACGGCTATGCCCTGGAAGATGAATGGGGCGGCAAGACCGAGAAGGTCAACGTCGAAAGCGACCGCAAAATCATGCTGCTCAACAGCGAGAACGAGGCTTTGCACAGCAAAATCGGTCATCTGGAAGAACGCATCGCCGTTCTGGAACGGATCGTCACTGACAAAGCCGGTAGGTTGTCCGAAGAAATCGAAAATCTGCGCTGAAGCGGGTAGCCCGTGGGCCGTTTAGAAACAGAGAAGGTTTGACCATGTTTGAAGAGATTTGGGTACTCATTCCCCTCGCCCCGTTTTTACTAGGTGGCTATGCAATCTGGTCAAGGAACCAGCATAAATTGCTCGAACGCGAGAACGGTCAGCAGAAGCTGCTAAGCGACCCCGATGCTGATCGGACGCGCGAAGAAATCCGTGCATTGAAGGAGCGTATTCATGTGCTCGAACGGATCGCCACAGACAACAACAGCGCAAACGATATCAACCGGCAAATTGAAGAACTGCGCGACCGTTAAGCGGTTGCAATAGCCCTGAAAGGACGGAACCAATGCCCCAGGATCCCAATTTCTATCTCATTATTGGCGCATTCGCCCTGACATGCGTAGCGATGGTTTCGACCATCTCGCTGCGCGGATGGCGCGACTGGATCGCGCTGAAACATGCCGAGCTCCAAGTCCACCAGCAAAGCGGCGAAATCGCGGCACCGTCGACGGCGTCGCGGATTGAAGTCGCCGACCTGAAGGAGCGCGTAAAAAAGCTTGAAGCAATCGCTGCCGGGATTGATATCTGACAGTAACCGCCATAAGCGCCATCGGTATGAGCAAACTTGCCGACATTCTGGACGAATATGAATTTCTCGATGGCGATGATCGATACCGGCTGCTGATTGATCTTGGCCGCGAATTGCCGCCGATGCCCGATGCGCTGAAGACCGACGCCACGCTGGTGCGTGGATGTTCGGCAAGCGTCTGGGTCTATCCGGTCACCGAAGACGGCCAGCTAACTTTCCTTGCCGACAGTAACGCGGCCATCACCAAGGGCATCGTCGCACTGGTGCTGAAAACCGTCGAAGGCAAGTCCGTCGCCGACATATTGGCGACCAAAATCGAAGATGCCCTCGCCCCGTTCGATCTCAAGAACCAGCTGAGTTCAAACCGGACACAGGGCATCCCCAACATGATCGCACTCGTCCGCCAGACAGCCGCACGTTACGCCGCCTGAATCGTCCGGATGTCGAGCCATTCCGCAACACGCGGAAGGCGTGGCAAGACCCAACGGTCGAATATCCACAGCACGATTAGCGACAACGCCAACAGCGGTAACAATGCGGCAAGAATGAACGTGATCGCCACCACCCCGCTGATCCTGACAGGGATCGGCGGCAGCGGCGGAGCGCCCAGGAGGCCCTCGGGCCGACGGCGGCGCCACAAGACGAAGCCACTAACCGCAAGGGTCACCAATGCCAACGCGGTGAGCACGCCGACAAGCTGGTTGATCCAGCCGAAAAGCTGTCCCTCGTGCCAGGCGATGCCGTAACCGATGGCCTTGTCGATCGGATGTTTTTGATCGAACCCTTTACGGCTGAGTTCTTTGGCGGTTGCCATGTCATAAGTGATGGTTACATTCAGCGGACGGTTTTGCGCGTCGGTTTTCACCGTCCAGACCATGTCGGTTGCCCCTGCCCGGTCTGGCGCGCCCGGCGGTTTGACCAGCACCGGATAAGGCAGACCGGGTTCAGCCTTCGCCTTCGCGACAATGTCAGCAAGTCCTGCCGTCGGCACTCCAGCCGCTTGCTGGCGCAACATCTCTGCATGGTCGTGCTCGGCATGTTCTCCGCTGCCGATTTTCCAGTCGGGACGCTCTTTGGTCCAGCCCATCTCGGTGCGGATCACGTTGAACGCATCGCCCCAAACACCCGCCCAAGGCAGAGCGGTGACGAGCAGGATCAGGGCCAATCCTGATACCCAAAATCCGGTCGCAGCATGTAGATCGCGCCAGAAAACGCTCTTGCCACCCGCCAATCGCGGCCAGACCACCCCTGCCAACCCGCGACCCCGTGGCCACCAAAGGTAGAGCCCCGACAGGACCATGACGATGGCCCAGCACGCGGCGAGTTCGACCAGATAGGCACCCCATTTTCCTGCGAGCAGTTCACCGTGAATTTCACGGACAAACTCGATCCAGCGGTCACCTTCTTTAAGGCTGCCCATCACCTTTCCGTCGGATGCCACAAACACATCGCGCATGCTGCCATCCGCCAACCCGAAGTGAAGCGCCGCCGCATCCCCATTACGCTCAGGCAAACGGTAGCTATGAAATTGTTCGCCGGGATACACCGCCATCGCTGCTGCCAATTGCGCATTGGGGGAAACCGCCTGCCCGGTCGGCGCGCCCTGAAACGCGCTTTCCTCCCACCGGTCAATTTGCGGCTTGAACAGGTAAATTGCGCCGGTGAGCGAAAGGACAAGGATGAAGGGGATGACAAACAGCGCGGCATAAAAATGCCAACGCCAGATGGTCCGGTAAATCGCTGCGCGCCGTTCCATTATAACCCCCACCCAGCTTCGATCAGAAAGGTTCTTTGCGGATAGGGATGGAATACCCACGCCTTGTCATTGGTCAAGTTATCGACGCCTGCCGACAGTCTGAAACCGGCAGGAAGCTGCCAGTTCATCCGCGCGTCCAAGGCAAACAGCTCTGATGTGTAACCGAAAGTATCCCCGCGTTGGGTACCTTCCAAATTGGTGTTGGGGCGGCTGGCATAACGAAAGCCGAGAACCGCTTGCAACGCGCCGGTCACGTCATAACGAATATTGCCGTTCAACCGCCATTTCGGGATGCGCGGGAAAAACACGCCTTCCGAAACCGGCAAAGCGTCATTGCGGATTGTCTTTGAATTGTTGAGGGCAGCATTGGCATCGATGCTCATGCCCTTGACGGGCCAGTCACGGGTTTCGGCGATCAGTTCAAAGCCATATTGCCGCGTACGGTCGATATTTTTGAAACTCGATGTTATCACGCCAAACTGGTTGAAACCGGTTAGCGAAAAAATGGTATCATCAACCTGTTGCCAGAAAAATGAACCAGTGAGCTTGGTTGAACCAAAATCACGCGCGACGATGAGGTTCAGGTCACGGCTCTTTTCGGGCTTCAAATCGGGGTCAAAGCTGTTCGGATTAAAGCTACCATCGCCATTCAGGCTACCCTGAAACAACTCGCCCACCGTCGGGAAACGGGTGGCAAGGGCAAGGCTTAATTGCGCATGGGTGTCCGGCCCCAGTTCAGCTTGCGCAGAGACAGCCGGACTGATCGCAGTAGCTTCGCGTGATGCATAATCATTGAAAACACGCTGTCCGGCTAAAGCACCCGTGCCAACGCGGCCCAATCCACCGTCAAATGCCTTCCAACTGTCGATGCGCAAGCCAGCGGTGAAGGTCAGAACATCAGATGCAATGATCCGGTCCTCGATCCAAGCGGCCAGCAATCGGGTTTTTCCGAAAGTCTGGCTGGTGAATACCGGTGCCGATGCCGTGCGCCAATTGGCCACATCGAAACGCGACTGGTCGGTTTCATAAAGATTAAAGGTGGCGCCCAGCGCCAGTTCGTTCGCGTCAGTCTTATGTTCCAGCACCAGATCGGCAGTGTACCACCCGGTTGGCCCTTGGTCGGTCAGGGTTCCGGCACCTCTCGTGCTGCCTGCCACATAGCCTTTCGATGTCAGGCCCTTCGATGATGCAATCTGGTATGTTGAAAGGTTGAGCCGTGCATCAAATGGTCCAACCGGCAGTTCAAACTTCAACCCGGCGAGATATTCCTTGCGTGATGTGCGCGACCAGTTGGCACCAGCCGCCGTCCAGTTCCCGCCCAGAGTCGTAACGACGCCTTCATATACCGGATTGCCGTTGGCATCGCGCAGGTAGCTTTCCGGCGCATATTGACGGTCCAGGTTCCACCAATAGATCAGCAATGCCTGCGCCTTGAGCGAGCCATTGTCGAAGCCCAGTTTTAGCTTGGTTTGCGACTGGGTAATGTCAGCAGGCGATTGCGCTGCAAAAATAGGCGATGGTTCGCCCGTCACCGGAACACGGGTCAGCGTATTGGGGTCTATTACCGCACCTGTAACTACGGTGCCGGGCATGGCACCTGTTGCTGGTGTCAGAAAATACCAGCTCATCGGATGGCCACGATTTTCCAAAAGCCGCGTTGATATACGCGCTGAAAATGGCCCGTCTTTCTGCTTCCACGCGCCGCCTGCTTCAGCTGAGTAGCCGAAATAGCGCTTATCAGTGCCATATTGCGCATAAGGCTGCACAAAGGCTTGCGTAGTGGCAAAAGCCTCCATCCCTTCAGGTTCGCGGGTGGTGATATTGATAATTCCGCCCATTGAATTGCCAGTGTAACGCGACGAATAAGGCCCGTAGACGACATCGAACTGTTTGACTTCGCCGGGGCCGACTGCCCCCCATTTTGGCGCAAAGCCAAATGAGTTGCCCAGAAAGTTGGAGACGACAAAGCCATCAACCATTACCAATGCGCGCGCGCTTTGCGTCGAATGCGTACCGCGAAATCCGGGAACCCCGTTGCTGTCACCGGTATAGCGTTTGCGCACGAAGAAGTTGGGCGCATATTTCATCAGGTCTTCGGTGTTGAAGGCGTTGACCGCAGCGAATTGTTCTTCGCCGAGCGAAACCGCCAGCCCGCGCGCTTCGATGTTAATCGGCGTGTCGTTTTGGCCGATAACGATGATATCCGCCTTTTTGGCATCAACTTCATCTTCGGCTAATGCAGGCATGGAAATGGATATGACAAGTACGCACGCTGATGCGCGCGCTATGGTAATAAATGACATGGATAAATCCTGAAACTGAACGGGAGAGACCCGCAAAAGCGGGTGATGGTTCAGATCAGGTTGGGTGGCCCTATCGCGGGCGGCGGTGGCGCGGCAAGGCCCGTTCCGACAGCGACAGCGCTCGAAGCGAATATGGGCACTTCGAAGCGATCAGCCAGTTTAGTAACTGCAAAATCCGCAGGTGGATGATCGACAGCAGCAGTGGCACCAGCAAAGGCGCAAGGCGCATGTTCGATAGATTTGCCTTTTGACGGATCTTCCTTGTGGATCTTTCCTTGGGCATCGATCCAGACGGTCGCTGTGTCCATGCCTGCGCAAACGGTAAGTGCAAAGCCGCGCTCACCGCTCGGCATCCAGCCAGAGGGGACGGCCACACGTATTGCCAGCGCCAGCAGAATAAACAGATAGGCGATCCGGCTGCCTCTCACCCCTTCCACTCCCGCCGTTCTTCGGCAACGCGCAACACATCATAAGCCGCCTGCCCGGCTTGAAACGCTTTAGCAGCGTCGGCGTTACCGGGGTTCACGTCGGGATGGGTTAGCTTGGCTATTTGCCGCCAAGCTTTTTTAGCGTCTTCAAAGGTCGAATCGCTATCAAGGCCCAAAATATCGAGCGCATGCATTTCGTCGCGGGTGCGGCTGCCGTCACCGGAACCTGCCCAGCCGTAATGCGCGGCTTCCTTATATCCGGAATAATCGCGGCGTTCATTCGCTTCGCGTTGCTCTGCTTCTTCCTTGGTCAAGCCTTCGAAATAGTCCCAACCACGGTTATATTCACCGGCATGTTCCTCGCAGAACATCCAGCGGTCCGGGCTGTTCGGAGATTTGGGGGCGGGGCAATTCCCCGCGCGGTTGCAACCATAGCGATCACACAAACGCACCTGCTGTGCCTCGCGCGAGCTGCCATAGCCGCGCCAGCGGGGGAACCCCCAGTCATTGCGTGAAGTACGAGCCATGCCGTCCCTTTAGCGGCGGCATGACCTTAAAGCTAGATATGGAAAACGCTAATTATGCGCCCGCCATCGCTCCGGCCATCATCGCACCACCGAAACTTGCCAAAAGCATTCCACCAATGAAAACGGTGAGGAAGAATGACAACACGATATAAATAAGCACTGTCACCACAGTGAACCCCGCCACCTTTTCCGGCGGTACGCTCAGAACTTTTGGCAAGCCTAAATAAATCAAATAAACAACATAGGCCACTGCGGCAAAACCAAGAAGACCACCGATAATCCCCAAAAATGGAGTGATCAGACCCACGACCCAAACAGGCGTGGAAGCGTAAGTCATCAGCTTTGTTGATTGAACCATGTCCGATCGGCCATTAAAACTGGGCGAAACCGCGTTCACGATCAAGATCATTGCATAAAGCATAACGAACCCCATCACGAGACCGACAACTGCTATTGCTGCAGCACCCACCAAACCAATTGAGGCCATCCCAATACCAGCCAAATTATTGGTTCCGATACTAAGCGCGCCCATCGCAATGATTGTACCCAAAAAAGGCAGTAGCATTAAAGGAATGGCATATCCGGTAAAAAGCCCACTTACCGTGGCGGGTTCATCCGTAATGACTACCCACTCATCTGCCGGTTTCACTAGAATATTTTTTGCACGATCAACAATCGACATTGACTTTCCCCTCTGAAAAAATGTCCATTAGTTGTTAAAGAACATAAATATCAACGGATGTAAACGCTCACCGTCATCCGGGGAAAAGCGCCAGAGGGTCTGTAAGCCGGGTTCTGTCTTCCGCCGTTGCCGAGGCTAAGGCGGATGTGCGACCATTCCTCTAGAGGCATTGTTACCAATACCTTCAAGCAACCAACCCGGACGACTGGCAGGAGGATGCCATGTGCCGTCCCTATTCGGTTTTGCTCCCGGTGGGGTTTGCCGTGCCGCCGCTGTTACCAGAAGCGCGGTGCGCTCTTACCGCACCGTTTCGACCTGGCCGCATCGAAATGCGGTGGTATAATTTCTGTGGCACTGTCCCTTGAGTTACCTCAGCCGGGAGTTATCCGGCACCGTTCCTCGCTGGAGCCCGGACTTTCCTCCCCTAAGCAGTTACCCGCTTAGCGGCGGTCGCCCGACCCTCTGGCGCGGCTCAGTTAGCAGTTCCGTCTTCATTTTCCAAGAGCAGGCTCAAAAGTATTGCCCTGCACTCACCGTCGACAACGCCATCGAGGTTGTTCGGGCGGAATCTGCGCTGAAATGCAACGACCGCAGCACGGCCGTCGGATATGCTGTATCCGTAACGCTCAAGCGCCAGCAAAAACGCGGCGTCCGGCCAGCCTGGGTCGACCAGATTGTCCGTCGGTCGGGATACCGCAAAGCCAAGTTTTGCCAAACGCTCCCAATCGAACAGCTCGCCGGGGTCTTCCTTGCGCGCGGGCGCGATATCGCTGTGCCCCACAACATTGCGCGGTTCGATGTTATAGGTTCTTACAATCTCGGCAACCAGCCGGGTGACTGCATCCATCTGCGCTTCGGGAAAGGGGCGGTAGCCAAATTCGTGTCCCGGATTGACGATCTCAATGCCGATACTGGCGCTGTTCACGTCAGTAATTCCGCGCCAGTGTGAAAGCCCGGCATGCTGCGCCCGGTGCTCCTCGCGGACCATGTGGACCAGCTGACCTTGTTCATCGACGACATAATGCGCGGATACTTTTGACTCCGGATTGGCCAGCCAATCGATAGCGGCGGCTCCGGTCTGCATTCCCGTATAATGGAGCACCAATATCGAAATTGTCAGCGTACGCTCGCCAAAGTTGGGCGACGGGGTCCAGATCATGTCCATATAGCAGCTTTAAGCCGATTCAGCGGTTTAGCGCAACATCACCCTGTCTGACGGCCAGTCACCATCTGCGAAACCGCAGCGCGAGGGGCCGCCTGATAAAAACCCCTGAATTCCTGGCTAGCCTTGAATTTGTCTGTTTGTCCAAGGACGGTTTCAGCGGCACCCAGCATTAGCAGGCCATCAGGAGCTAATAGTGGCGCAACGCTGTCGAATACCGCCGAGCGCTTATCCTCGCCGAGATACATCAGCATGTTGCGGCACAATATGACGTCAAACACACCCATATGTCTGGACGGTGCCAGCATATTGTGCTCGGCAAAAGTTATCATCTTGCGCAAATTGTCGTTAGCGAACCATTCCTCGCCGCGCTGCTCGAAATATTTGATCATTAGCATTACGGGCAGACCGCGCTGGATTTCGAACTGCGAGTAACGCCCTGCCCGCGCCTGAGCCAGTGCCGACGTCGAAACGTCGGTCGCCATGATCTGCACCTGCCAACCGCGCCACTTTTCTGCGTTTTCGCAAATAGTTATGGCCAGCGAATAAGCCTCCTGCCCCGTGGAGCAGGCTGCGGACCAAATCCGCATCCGCTTGCTGCCCATCCGGTTTTCGCGCAGCGAATCAAGTGCGGGGCCTGTCAAAAGGGCAAAGTTGGCCTGATCGCGAAAGAAACAGGTTTCATTATTAATCATCGCTTCTACACAGGCAATCGTCAGCTTTGGGTCGGCGTCGATCTCGATGAGTGATATCAACGTCTCCAGATCGGGGACCGAATTGCGGCGCATTAACGGCTTTAGCGCCATGTCGACCCGCCAGTGGCGGTTGGACATGAGGGTTTGGCCGGTACGCTTTTCGAGCAAAGCGGAAAGTGTGCGATAAGCGAGGGCGTCAGACGCAGCGCTCATCCCTTGGCCACTCGCGCCAGCAAGGCCGTAATCTGCAGCGGGTTCATTATCGCCGTGGCCAGCCCCTCGCGGGCTACCGCGCCCGGCATGCCCCATATCACCGAACTTTCGGCATCCTGTGCCAAAATTGTCGCTTGGGCAGCTGCAAGCTTGCGCGCACCATTAACTCCGTCATTTCCCATACCGCTGAAAATAATTGCCATTGCATCGGCACCGTAAACATCCACAACCGATTCCAACATCGCGTCAACTGACGGGCAATAACGGCTCTCGGCATAATGGACCATATGGTCGATCACGATTTTTCCGCGTTCCTTGCGGCAAATCAGGTGAGCATTACCCGGCGCGACGTAGATGTAGTTTGCGCGAACCAGCTCTCCTGCTTCTGCGACCTTGACCGTGCGAGTGGTCAAGCTGTCCAGTTGCCGGGCAAAAAATGCCATGAATGCTTCGGGCAGATGCTGTGTGATGAAAATCGGACAATCAAGCTTTGGATCGAGGTTGCGAACCACCTCATTGATCGCCGGGATACCACCTGTCGAAGACCCGATCGCGATGCAGTGCGGTTTGCGTATGGTGGTTTCGTTAGCGACCAGCCTTATGGTTTCTTGAACGTTGGTTCGGTCTACGGTCGGACGCCCCAAACGAACGACCTTATCGATCAATATTTCGGAAAAGCGGCCCGAGAAACCTGACCGGCCCGGTTTGACAAGCGTATCACACGCCCCAAGAGATAATGCCTGTATCGCAGCCGGCCCGTTTTCTTCCGCAAAAGCCGACACCACCAGAATCCGCGCACCACCAGCCTTGGCCTGAATGTCGGGTAGAGCGTCGAGCCCGGAGCGTTTGGGCATTTCGATGTCGAGCAGGATTATATCGACCACAATGTCATCAAGGCTCGTCAGCGCCGTCTCACTGTCGCCAGCTTCGCAAACAATCTCGATCTCTTCATGGTTGCCCAGCACCCGCGCAAAAATGGCGCGTGCAACAGCGCTGTCGTCCACGAGCATCACCCGGATTGGCGGACGCTGGCTCTGTATCTTGGTGGCAACTGCCGTATGAAGAGCCGTCATCGCTTTCAATTATCCTTAAATGCAACCGACAATTTGCAGCTTGGCCTCAAGCGTTTCCCTGTCGAATGGTTTCATCACATATTCGTCTGCCCCTGCGTCAATCGCTGCCTGAATGTGGTTTATGCCGTTTTCAGTGGTGCAAAAAATAACTTTTGCCGAAGGTGCAGCGGTAGTTGACCGATATGCACGCAGAAAATCCATCCCGCTCATGATCGGCATATTCCAATCGAGCAAAATGACGTCTGGCTTTTCGCTGTTACAATGATCAAGCGCCTCTTTGCCATCCGCAGCTTCCGAGACATTAAATTGCATAGTTTCAAGAATATGCCGGGCAACTTTACGAATCACCTTGCTATCGTCAACGATCAAACACGATTTCATGCGCAGTACTTTCTTTTTGGTCCGGAGATCATTCCTAACGGCGTCGCGTTATCGACACGTTAATGACCGCCATTCTGTGCAAGAAAATTGTGATGATCGAAGTTTGCAGAAACGGGGCGTCAAGCGGCAAGGGCTTCGGGACCGTTAACCAGACAGGCAGGGTCCAGAATCATCACCAGTTCGCCGTCCACCGATGCGGTCGCCGTCACCAGCGATGCCCATAATTTGGGAGGCTTGATGCTGGTTTCGATCTGGTGATCGCCAATAGAAACAACATCTTCGACCGCGTCTACCAACAGACCAAAATGATGCCCGCCAATTTCTGCGACCACGGCGAGGGCGCCCTTTGCCATGGGCTGGGTTTGACCGGTGACGATATATTGGCTGTCGATCAGGGTCAGCACCCGACTTCGTAGCGCAAAAAGCCCGGCGATGCTCGGGTCGGATTGCGGTACGGGTACAACTTCGTTCACATGAACGAGAGATTCGATCCGGTCGCTGTCAATGGCAACGCGCGCACCGTTGATATGCGCGATCAGATAAAGCGACGCCATATCAGGCTCCTCCTGCCAATTTATATTCGATTGCGGAAATCAGCCCGACACGGTCATATCGGTAAATGCTCGCCCCGGCGTTTGGCACCACGTGGCTGGTGTCGCGCAGATGCAATATCCGGGGATCTTTGCTTTGTTCGCAGATGTCGGTTGCGTCGCGGCTCAAGACAATCGCGGCCTTGGTGCGATCACCATCGTCAAAGCTCACCTGATAACCCGATGCAGTTAATAAGGGCGCCAATATCCGGCGTTCCCAATGGGCATCCTCGGTACAATCGACAAAGCACAAGGGCGCCCCGGAGGATGAATTCCGATATCCTTCCACAGCCTCAAAATACTGGAATACATTGATAAGCTCGACCGCCTCACCAAAAGCGTTGACCACACCTTCGTGGCGTTCGGGGCGGGCACTGGGGACAATTTCACCGTCCAGCGTAAATATGTCGAGTACGTCCTCGACCGCCAGATATTTGCTTTCCTGTCCATCGGTCAATTTGAGCAGTTTCACCAAACCGTTTTTCGGAGCCTCGTCGAGTTCACAGATATCAACCAATGCCCCGTCGACAGAGGCACGCATTTTTCCGCCGACAAATTTGATTTGAGACGCATCGACATCTTCCATCCGGTCAATAACCGACAGGCGGATCGCACGTTTAACGCCGTCGGAGGCGATGAACAGCAAGGCTGAAGGCCGGGTGGTTTGTATATGATTTGAAACCGCATCGGTCCGGGACGTCTCAAATTCGGTGAGGTCGACGCCAATGGCGCTGGCCAAACCGCTGGCATCGAGCAACAACATCGGCCTGCCGTTGTCGGGCAGGGAGGTGCCGGCATAAAGGCCGGTAGACATCAGCAGCGGTGCGCCGGGTTTCACCACCAGTTCCTCGTTGTCGATGACATTTGCCACATCGATGACGAAAATTGAGCCGACTGCCGGTCGGATGACAATCAACGTCCGGCTCGTTCTTTCAGCGGATAATTTGGCTTCTTCAATATCGAGCAGTGTTTCCAATCTTGCATATGGATAGCGTTCGCCGCGAATGCAGGCGATCGAAGCCCCCCCCAGATTTTCGATCTTCACGTTGACGTTGTTGGTCGAAATGATTTCTACTACCGAATTGCGCGATATCCCAAAAATCTGGTCGCCAGCACGCACCGACAGTCCGGCGATGATGGATAGCGTCAACGGCAGGCGCAGAGTCATTTTCAGACCGAGGCCTTCAAAATTTTCAAGATCGATTGTCCCGCCGACTGCCTGCAAATTGGTGCGCACAACGTCCATTCCGACGCCGCGCCCCGAAATTGCGCTCACTTTATCAGCGGTGGAAAGGCCGGGTGTGAATATCGTGTTCAGTTGCGCTTTTTCCGACATCTTTTGCCATTCCGCAACAGTCACAATCTTTGCCGATATGGCGCGGGTGCCAAGCTTTTCCAGATTGATACCGCGACCATCGTCAATAATCTCGATGAGGATCTGGTTGCCCGACTGGCGGGCGACAATCCGGATTTTTCCGATGGGGTCTTTGCCCGCCGCCCGACGTTCGTCGGCGCTTTCGATGCCGTGATCGGCTGCATTGCGCAGGATATGGGTCAGCGGATCTCGCAACGCCTCAACCATTTCGCGGTCGACTTCGACTTCGCTGCCTTCAATCCGGAGTTCAATTTCTTTATCAAGCTCAATTGAAATATCGCGCAGCAGGCGCGGCAGAGAGGAAAACAGCCGGTCGATATTCTGCATCCGCATCAGGCTGACCGCATCGCGCATTTCGGCGACCGAGGTGGAAAGCCGCGAAAAGGCCGTTTCCAGTTCGTTGTTTGAACCCGATTTCCGCAGTTGTCGCGACACTTCGTTACGGGCGAGCACCATGTCGGACACGCCGCTCATCAATTTGTCAAGGAGTCCCAGCGAGACCCGAACGGTGCGCGATTTCGCTTTGGGGCCAAGTTCGTCGCCTTCATGCTCGTCGAGCATTATAGCAGTGGGTGTTTCCACGTCCTGCATTTCAGTAGGCAAGAACGCCAGCATGGCGTCGATCAGTTCTTGATCGTTATCATGAACAGCTTGGCCCGTCTCCAACGCCTCGGTCAATGCCGAGATGCGGTCGATGATTGCGAGAACCGCGGTGACAAGGCCAGCCGATGCAGTGACAACCCCATCGCGCGCGCCGCTCAACAGGTCTTCCGCCGCATGGCTAAGCCGCAGCAGCCGTGGCAGATCAAGGAAACCGCAGCTGCCTTTTACAGTGTGAACAAACCGGAAAACGCTATCGACCAGCGCCCGATCCTGCGGGGTTTGCTCCCACTGAACCAGCTGGCTCGTCAAGGTTTCCAGCGTGTCGCGGGTTTCCGCGATAAATTCTTCGAGTAAGTCGTCCATATATGCCGCCCCGGATGTTCGGAGGACAGCATTGGCAAGATATGGTTAAGAAGCTGTTTAAGCCTGAACCGGGTATTTAGGGTTCGGATTCATGACCGTCAGGTCCGGCACCCTAACCGGCGCGAACCAGCGCGCCAATTACCAGATGCTCGGCATCGGGTTCGGCAATCTGCACCAGCCCGCCGCCCCGTACCGCCAGATTGCGTGCCATCCACGCGGCAGCGGTGCGCGAATCGATCATCGACGGATCAATGCCGCCGGTCAGGGCATCGCGGATCGAAGCATCCATCACGATTCTGGGGCCATTAGCGCGAATAACGATCTCATGTTCGCCATCGCGAGCTTCCGCCCCGACAAACAATGTTCCGCCGCGAACAAGCGCATCATTGGCCAACAGCACCAGATTGAGCAAAATTTTTATGGCCCGTTTGGGCATCAGTCCCACAGGTATCGCCCATTCCAGCGTCGTCCGTCCGCTAGCGGTCACGAGCGGTTCAATGACTGCTTTCGCTTCCGCCGGGTCAACTTCCGATCCGAACCCGCCTGCGGCCCCAAATGCCAGCCGGAAAAATTTCAGCTTATCTGCCGCCGATTTTGCGCTTTCCGCCAGCAGATCCATGCAACGCTGCTTCATTTCCGGATCATGTTCGTCGGAGAGCAATTCCAGCCCGTTATTCATGGCCCCCACAGGGCTCAGCAAATCATGGCAAAGCCGCGAGCAAAGCAGGCTGGCAAGATCAACTTCGGACTCGGTCATGAAATCAGGGCTTTCAAGCAAGTAATAAATAGATAGCCTGCGCTAATGGACGCAGTAGCGGCAGGTTTCAACCCTGCGCATCATCGTCAATCGTCAAGGCAACCGGATTGAAGCGGTCATGCAGCACACCTTCCTCGACAGCGCGCCAAGCGGTTATGCCCGTCGCCGTCACAATCAGCCAGAACCGGGCATCCGCTACCGCCATCGCCGCATCAGTGGCAGAAGGCTGCGCCAGCCCGTTGGGATGGGAATGGAAATATCCCAAAACTGACAGGTCGCCCTCACGCGCGGCCTTTTCGGCGGCAATCAGCGTTGCAGGATCAATCTCGAAATGGGTAGTGGGCTGCGACGCAACATTGTCAGCCAGGACGAGCTTTCCGACGTCGCGGCCCCGCCCCAATATCAGCCCGCAACATTCCTTATCACCGGCGTCGTGTGCCCATTTCAGCAACCGGTCTGATTGTCGTCTTGATATGCAAAGCGCCATTGCCCACATGTAGCCCATGGGCGGGGAAAACTCCATATTAACAGGCATATTGGGCGAAGGACGGCTTGATACGGCGATTGCGGCAGCTTTGCCACAACTGTCGCGCGCGCGGGTACAGTCGTTGCTGGCCGAAAACGCCGTGACGGTTGGCGGCGTGCCCGTCGTCGATGGGTCAACGCGCAAATTGGCAGGAAAAAGCTTTGTCCTTTCGGTGCCCGCTGCGCGCCCCGACAAGGCCGAGCCGCAGGACATCGATCTCCACATCGTGTATGAAGACGATCACCTGTTGGTGGTCGATAAGCCAGCGGGGCTTGTCGTCCATCCGGCGGCAGGTCACCCCGACGGTACTTTGGTCAACGCGCTACTCCACCATTGCCGTGGCAGGTTATCGGGCATCGGCGGGGTGCAGCGCCCCGGGATCGTCCACAGAATCGACCGTGATACATCGGGGCTCCTCGTCGTAGCGAAAAGCGATGCGGCGCATGAGGGGTTGGCGAAACTTTTCGCGGCGCATGACATAGACCGGCGCTATTGGGCCATTGTCAGCGGTATCCCTGCCCCGCCCGCTGGCACCGTCCGCACCCAGATCGGCCGGTCAACGACCAACCGCAAGAAGATGGCAGTGCTGCCGGAAAACAAGGGAAAGCACGCCGTAACTCATTTCAAAACCAAGGAGGTCTTTAAAAATGCGGCTTTGGTGTCTTGCACGCTGGAAACCGGGCGGACGCATCAGGTCCGTGTCCATATGGCACATCTCGGTCACCCGCTGATTGGCGATTCCGTTTATTCTAATCGACAAAACCCTTACAAAATCGGACCAAATCAGTCCAAATTCGACAGACAGGCATTGCACGCTGCGACGCTCGGGTTTATTCACCCAATATCTGGAGAAACATTATGTTTCGAAAGCAGTTTACCAGAAGATATGCAGCTTCTGTTAAGTGCGCTTCGCATATAGGTTTTAAAGTGACCGTTTCCCAAAGGGTGCTTGATGAGGCCCGCCGGGGAGCACAATGAAAGAGGAAAACATGTCTGATACCAAGAATGTTCCGGCCACTATCCCTGCCCTTGGGGGGGACGTCAGCCTCAATCGCTACTTGAGCGAAATCCGCAAATTCCCGGTACTGAAACCCGAGCAAGAATATATGCTTGCCAAGCGTTTTCAGGAACATGGCGACTCAAAAGCCGCTGAACAGCTGGTAACGTCGCACCTGCGGCTCGTTTCCAAAATCGCGATGGGTTACCGCGGCTACGGACTGCCGGTTTCCGAGCTGATTTCCGAAGGCAATATTGGCCTGATGCAGGGTGTGAAGAAATTCGATCCCGATCGCGGTTTCCGCCTCGCGACCTACGCGATGTGGTGGATTCGTGCGTCGATGCAGGAATTCATCCTGCGCAGTTGGAGCCTTGTCAAAATCGGGACGACGGCGGCGCAAAAAAAGCTGTTCTTCAACTTACGCCGTATGAAGAATAACCTCCAAGCCTTTGAAGAAGGGGATTTAAATCCCGAAGCACTGGAGAAAATTTCAACCGACCTGGGCGTGTCCAAGGCCGAAGTCATCGCGATGAACCGCCGCATGGCGATGGGCGGTGACACCTCGCTCAACGTGCCTATGCGTGAAGATGGTGATGGTCAGTGGCAAGACTGGCTGGCCGATGAAGGGCCGTTGCAAGACGAACGCGTGGCAGAAGCGCAGGAAGGCGACATGCGCCACGCCATGTTGTCGGAGGCGCTCGACACCTTGAATGACCGCGAAAAGCACATATTGAGCGAACGCCGCTTGATCGACGAGCCCAAAACGCTCGAAGAATTGAGCCAGACTTATAGTGTCAGCCGCGAACGCGTGAGGCAGATCGAGGTGCGGGCGTTTGAAAAGCTGCAAAAGGCAATGATGCGGATTGCTGGCGAAAAGCGGCTTCTCGTTGCTGGTTAAACGCCATTTGCAAAAATCGGATGACGGGCGGGAATCGCTGCGCTAACCCTTCGATATGACCGAACCGAAGCGCTCGTTTCTTACCCGTTGTTTTCGCTTTCTATTCAAATCCATCATCTATTTTATAGTCGGCAGCATCGCATTGGTGCTGCTCTATGCCGTTGTGCCCGTGCCGACAACGCTCACCATGTTGTTCGACCGCAATGGTGCGAGACGCAATTGGACGCAGCTTTCCGGCATCTCCCCCAATTTAGTGCGCGCAGCGATAGCCGCCGAAGACGGCAAATTCTGTAGCCATAACGGCTTTGACCGTGAGGCGATCGAACAGGCGCTGAAGCGCAATGCAAAAGGCGGCCGGATGCGCGGTGGTTCCACCATCAGCCAGCAAACTGCTAAAAACGTGTTCCTGTGGCAAGGCACCGGCTATTCGCGATATGTGCGCAAAGTTCCCGAAACATGGTTTACTTTCCTCATTGAAAACATCTGGGGCAAGCACCGGATCATGGAGGTTTACCTTAACGTCGCCGAAACCGGGATCGGCACTTATGGTGCCGAGGCCGGGGCGCAGCGTTATTTCAGGAAGAGTGCCCAAAACCTGTCACGCGTGGAGGCCGCCCGGATTATCGCCGCGCTGCCATTGCCAAAAAAACGCGCAGTCAACGGCGCCAGCGGCTTCACCCGCCGCTATGGCAACAGCATCGCCGCACGGATCAGGTTGGTACAACGTGATGGGTTGGATAGCTGCATCTACAAATAGAAAGGGCGCGGAAGTTGCCCGCCGCGCCCTGTTCTTTTCAGAATTACCGAATGACTTAGAAGCCGACGATGACCGAACCGATGAACGTACGAGGCGAACCAATCTGCACGAACGGTACCGAGTTGTTTGCCAACTGACCGTCGAAACCGCCGACATACAGCTTGTCAAACACATTGCTGACGTTCAACTGCAGGTAGGTCTTTTCGCCTAGGCCAGCCCAATCAAGATTTAGCCGGGCATCCAGGTCTACCTATGTGTAAGCGGGGGTTTTGTTAGGATAAACGACCGTGTTGGCAATACCGTTTACGGTTTGCACGAACGAGATGTTCTGGTCGTTCACATAGCGCGGACCGGTACGCTTGAGCTGGGCGCCGAGTTCAACCGGACCGAGTTCGCCCTGAACGCGGCCACCAAAAGTATAGGTAGGTGATACGGATTCGCGCTTGCCTGCAGTCAAAGCAAAGATCGGGTCGCCAATGGCCGCGCATGATGTCGAAACGGCAGTGCAGACGCCATTTTGCACATTGTCCGTTATCTCGGACTTTAAATAGGAACCAAAGGCATAAACCGTAACTTCCGGAATCGGGCGAACCGAAACGCTTGCATCTATACCGTATTTGTCGACGCGACCGAGAGGTTACGATAGACGTTCCGCTCGGTTTCAGGGTCAAAGGACGATGCCAAACGATCCTTGAAGATCGTGTACCATAGTCCGACCTGCGCCTGAACCATCCCGGTGCTGACGCGATAACCGAGGTCAAAATTGTCAGTCGTTTCAGGAATTGGGTTGGCAGAAGGCGTATCGTCCGGGAAGAAAAAGGCGTTGTAGAGATTGTCGGTTCCCGGAACCTGAACACCCTTCGAATAGTTGGCGAACACGCTGATATCATCGATCAGGTCATAGGTCAGACCCAAATTCGGTGTAAACTTGTTATATTTGCGGATGCGTTGCTGCGGTCCTTGAACGGGTGTTGTAACGCCTAGGCCAGAAGAAACGGTGGGGTTTGCTGCCAGCCACGCCGCCAGGCCTGCTGTATTGGTGCCAAAGCACTCAACAAAACCGGTCACGCTCGATGTTGCGCAATGGTTGGTAAGGTCGCGCTTGAACATTTTGTACGAACCGCCGACCTGCACCGTTAACTCCCCAAATTCGCCGCGATATTCACCGCCGAACATATTGAGGCTCGCAATCGATTTGCGATCACGTTTTTGCAATATATTACCCGACCCGTCAGCCAGCGGATCATTGACCGGGAATACGTCAAGCGGCGAACCATCTGAATTCAGAAAGTTGGTTTCGCCTGTCTGGCGGTGGCGCGCCCGATCAAAGCTGTAGAATATGCGAACCGTGTTATCTTCATTTATGTCGTAACGTAAGCCAGCGATGACACCGATGCGGCGCGTTTGCGTTTGGCTTGGTGCCAAAACGCGGATCGTGTCCAACATGTCGCCGTCGCCGTTAAGATCGCGACCGTAATAAGGTGTTCCGGCGATATACCCCGTCTGGCAGCTGACTGTAGCGCTATCGGGCGTCGTGTTGCAATCCGAGTTGGTTGGGGTTGTCCCGACAAACGGGTTCGGATTGACGTCCCGACGCACTTCCCGCCCGACAACTGTACCACCGCCATTGGCTTTGACATACTGGAAGCTTGGATCGACCGTGAACACCAAACCTTCTGATAACGTGAATTTCGAATTCCGACGCACGTTACCGGTATTGGACGGATTGAAGCACTCGTCTAATGTCGAACCGCAGCTACTGGCCAAATCGGCGACGCCCGGAGTGGCCGCTTGGTTGATCTGACAACGCGCAATGCCATAATCGCGGTCATCCTTGTTCTGCGGGAAGATGTTCGGCACGAAATTGGACGCGACGTTATGAACGTTCCGCAACCCGGTGGAACCGAAAAAGTTGTTACGGTTTTCGTTATAATGACCGGAAAGCGCAACGAAGTCGCCATCCGCGCCAATGGGCTGATAAATTTTCGCATTATACTGCTGCTTATTGATGCCGCCGGTACGCGACGTTATTGCGGATCGAGCTGCAACGACGCCTGTCACCGCCGGAAAAGCAGGCATGTCTTGATTGCCAAAGACCGTGTCGTTGGTGGCCGAATGGGCTGAAAAGAATGCACGTGTGCCCCAAGGCGTAAACACACCAGTATCAACCATGCCAAAGATGCGGAAGAAGTTGAAGTCGCCCACTGAACCGACCATCTTTACGCCGAAATCTTCGCTAGGTGTACGAGTACGGTAATTGACGGTGGAACCCGAAGCAGCCGCCGTAGGGCTGTCCACATCGGTCGAACCAAGGTTTACGTTGACCTGTTCAATCAGTTCCGAATCAAGCTGCTGGTTTGAATAAAGCGCGTAATTGCCTGAGTCATTTAGCGGAATGCCATCGAGGTCTGGTTGATACGCGTGTTGTCAAAACCGCGAATCGACATTTTGCCGCCTGCCGAACCGAATGGATCGTTGTTCTGGAAACTAACGCCGGGAAGCTGGTTAATGATGTCATTGACCGTCTAGCCGGGGACCTGACGCTCGATAAATGCCTGCGTCAATACTGCTTTGGCTTTCGTTGTGTCGGGAGCAACCACGCCTGCTTCGGTGCGGGCACCGCTGACGACGATTTCTTCTTCAAAATCCACTGAACCGGTCGATTGAGCGAGTGCAGCGTTTGAAAAACTGGCGACCGAAAGCGCAGCAGCGCTCGTAGCGAGAAAATAACGAATTTGCATGTTGGGGCCCTTTTAAATTTAGCGATCCGCTTGATCGTCGCAGCACCCAGCCATCGACTCACAAACGGATTTATCGTAGCGCCCCCTTGAAACCCGAAAATGTCAGGCAAATGACATCAGGACCGCCGGATTGGCGACGATTCACTATTAGCTGGGCTGTAAACAACGGCAAAGTGTGCAGTGCAGCAAAATCGCACCGATTAGGGAATTTACACTTTTTTAGAAGCTGCTGCAGCGATGCAACAGTGTTGGCGAACCCAACCAGCTTTTAAGCTGCGTCTTCCTTCCCGGCCTTGGCGGTTTTGGCGTATACTAATACGGGGTCCTTGCGACCTTCCACCACGTCCTTGTCCACCACAACCTCTGCCACACCGTCAAAGGTCGGCAAATCGAACATCGTGTTAAGCAAAATTGCTTCAAGGATCGACCGAAGCCCGCGCGCGCCGGTTTTCCGCTCGATGGCCTTCTTGGCAATCGCCTCAAGCGCATCTTCGGTAAAGCTCAGGCCGACATCTTCCATCTCGAAGAGCTTGTGATACTGTTTGACCAGCGCGTTTTTGGGCTCGGACAGAATCTTGACCAACGCCGCAATGTCGAGATCTTCGAGCGTTGCGGTTACCGGCAAGCGGCCGACAAATTCGGGAATGAGTCCGAATTTCAACAAATCTTCGGGTTCGACCTGTTTCAAAACCTCGCCCGTGCGGCGCTCGTCAGGGTCGGCGACATGCGCGCCAAATCCGATGGACTTGCCTTCGAGGCGGTTGGAAATGATCTTTTCAAGCCCGGCAAACGCGCCGCCGCAAATGAACAGAATGTTGGTCGTATCGACCTGAAGAAATTCCTGCTGCGGATGCTTGCGGCCACCTTGCGGCGGGACGCTCGCGGTGGTGCCTTCCATCAGTTTGAGGAGCGCCTGCTGGACACCCTCGCCGGACACATCGCGGGTAATCGACGGATTTTCCGCCTTGCGGCTGATCTTGTCGATTTCGTCAATATAGACAATCCCGCGCTGCGCCTTTTCGACATTGTAATCGGAGGCTTGCAGCAGTTTCAGGATGATATTTTCAACATCTTCACCCACGTAACCAGCTTCGGTCAACGTCGTCGCGTCGGCCATGGTGAACGGCACGTCAAAGGTTTTGGCCAGGGTCTGTGCCAGCAAAGTCTTGCCGCAGCCGGTCGGGCCAACGAGCAAAATGTTCGATTTGGCGAGTTCGACGTCCTGATTTTTAACACCGTGGTTGAGGCGCTTATAATGATTGTGCACCGCCACCGATAGCACGCGCTTGGCTTGCGGTTGGCCGATTACATAGTCATCCAGAACGTTGCAGATTTCCTGCGGGGTTGGCACCTCGCCTTCCTTGCGGCCGGTAAGCGTCCCTTTGGTTTCTTCGCGAATGATGTCGTTGCACAGCTCGACACATTCATCGCAAATAAACACTGTCGGCCCTGCGATCAGCTTGCGGACTTCGTGCTGCGATTTGCCGCAGAATGAGCAGTAGAGGGTGCTCTTGGTATCAGATCCGCTTAACTTCGTCATATGTAGTCCCGTACTCCTGCCCTGGGTTCAGGCAGTGTCATTGAATCGTCATCCTAAAGACACGATTTATTTTGGCAATAGCCCAAAAGGGCTGGTTTGGGCTTATCAAACAAGGTGCATGAATGGCTAATAAGAGTTTTGCCCTTATTTCTCTTCGCTTTCAGCGGCTGTAGGCCGCTTGTCGAACACCTCATCGACCAAGCCGAATGCTTTGGCTTCGTCGGCTTCAAGGAAAGTATCGCGATCCATCGCCTGCTCGATTTCCTTCAAAGGCTTGCCGGTATATTTGGCATAGAGGTCGTTCAGGCGCTTGCGAATACGCAGAATTTCCTTGGCCTGGATTTCGATATCCGACGCCATACCGCGCGATCCGCCCGACGGCTGATGCACCATGATCCGCGCATTGGTCAGCGCGACCCGCATACCCGGCTCACCCGCCGCCAGCAGGAAGCTGCCCATCGATGCCGCTTGCCCGACGCAGACCGTGCCGACGCGTGGACGGATATATTGCATCGTGTCGTGGATTGCCATGCCGGCGGTCACAACCCCGCCGGGCGAGTTGATGTACATCCAGATATCCTTTTTCGGGTTATCGGATTCGAGGAACAGCAATTGCGCGGTGATAATCGAGGCCATTTGGTCTTCAACTTCGCCGGTCACGAAAATGATCCGTTCGCGCAAAAGCCTCGAAAAAATATCCCAGCTCCGCTCACCCCGGTTCGATTGCTCGATAACGACAGGAACCAGGGCTTGGACGGGATCAAATGGAACGTGCATGAAATACCTCGGATATGTTTTGATTTTGGTTGTGGCCTACATCGGCGTGGTGCGGCCAAGTTTCAAGCCGAAAAGGATTAAATGATGCTTGGACGAATGCGACAATGCATTGGCTGTCCCATAATCGGGCCGAATACACAGATTTCCAGCTTTTTGCAGAAATTTCTGTCGCTACGGCCAGACTATGATTTTTTTCACCAGGATGGATAAAAATCAGCCGATCAATCGTTCTGCTAAAGAACCCCGACTTTCCGGGGACCCAGTAACGGAGAATTAGCATGAACACGGTCTTGAAAGCCATTTCAATTATGGCAATCGGCGCTACCCCCGTCAACGCGCAGGCAACTGACTGGTGGTGGGTTTCGGGGACTCCCGGCGCCGACAATATCTATTTCGTTGATGCGGATTCTGTTGTAAAAAACGGCAATAAGGTGACGTTCGTCAATGCAAGCTTCAGGCGCTCGGGCGAAAACAAAACCGAGTTGTTGACTATGTATTGCGACCAAACCGTCGGCAGCGAAGAACAGTCTGCGATGCGCGATTTTGCTTGCAGTTCGAAAGACGAGCGAATGGCAAATGCGCTGAATTTGGGAGGCGCGGAGCCCGACCAACTTGCGATGGCGATATTTGCGATGCCGAAGAGCTAAGGTCCTGACCCTATATCAGCCGTTGGATCGGCCAGCGCAGTGATACACTGGTCTGCACCTCTTTATAATAAGCGTTGCGATAGTGCGACGCGGAGATATCGAGGGTGGCACTCGACTTGAGTCTGCGAGATAGCCCCACAGAGGTGCTTTGTTCAAAACGCTGGTTGCGATACTCAGGCTGCGTACGCACATAATCAACGCGGACCGTTGCTTTGGTTCCAAGCGGTCGCTTCATTCCGGCGTAAACCTCATAGACGTCACGCCCGGTCGATTCATAACCTTGGCTGCGAAAGCGCCGGGCGCCGCCTGCCCATATGGTCGCAGTGCCGACATGGGTGCTCAACCCGGCATCCAGCATGAGTTCAAAGCGTCCGCGACCCAAATATGTGCTGGCCTTTCCGGTTGGTAGCGTGGCACGCGCCAGCAAATCAAGCGAGACGCCACGTGCCAACGGAACAGATCGTTCAGCAGCAATTTTGACGTCGGTCAGCCCAGCAGTTGACGGGCCAGACTGATATCTGGAATCGCCAATTTCCCGGGATAGCTGGGGATCCCGCGGCGATGCGGCCTCTGCGTCCATATGAACGTAGGAAACCGTCATCGACAGATCCCAACCTTTCAAACTGCCCGTTGCATTAATGTCAATAGCAGTCGTTTTGGTAAGGGTTTTCCCATCGGAGCTGTCGGTAAAATCATCAAGATCGGCATCGATCTGAATCGATGTCGCATGTGCCGCCATCGGAATAGAACCTAAGGCTAGACCTATCGATGAGATAAAGAGGCCGCGCATTGCAGTGTCCAAACCAAGCTAAATTGCATCAGATCAGAGGACGGATTGCCCACAATTAGCAATCCGTCCATGAAAATTACCGGGCGCGAGCCGCTGCCGAAGTATCACCATAATCTTTCGGCTTTTTGCCTTTATCGGTTCCAGCCGGAACATCCGCAGCTTGCAAGGAAGCAGATGTGCGCAAAGAAGCGGAAACGCTTGTATTGTCGCCTTGGTCCTTGGGCCGTTTACCCTTATCCGCCCCAGGTCCGACGTCAGCAAATGCCGCAGAGGTCATGAGGGTCAACGCAAGACCGCATGACAAAGCCTTCATAATCATTTTGATTCTCCTACATAGTTCGAGGCCAGTTGCCGCACTTGATGAACTTCGTAAGGAAGGCCCCCGCCAGACATTTAGTTAATAATCGGTAAATTTGAAACGCTGTTAAGCATATTAATACTTATGATATTGAGTTGTTCCAATATGATACGGTCGGTTTTTCAATGTCTGAAATGCAGAATTACCGAAAGGGAAAGCCAATAGGCTTTGAGTGCACCGAGCCCTCGGCTCCATGCATTCATCATCAGAATTATTCCGATTGCGGTTGAGGCAAGCTCCAGGGACTGTCCCCGAACGGGGATTGTCCCTTCTATAAGTTTACTCCATGCCAAAAGAGGGGACAGTCCCCGTTCGGGGACAGTCCCAGCGCTTCGATCAAATCCGGAATAACTCTATCCCTTTTGATGCAGGAATTACTTTGAGGGGACTGCCTCTTGGCGGTCCCCTTTTGACATCCCTATTTCTTCGCTGCTGCTTTCTTCGCCGCAGGCTTGGCGTCTGCCTTAGGCTCCGCCGCTTCTTTCTTCGGCGCGGCCTTTTTCGCGGCAGGCTTTGCCTCCTTGACGGGCGCTTCGTCCCCCTCAGCTTTGCTCGGGGTCGCTGCCTTTTTGGCAGGTGCCTTCTTCTTGGCCGCAGGCTTTGCTTCCGGTTCGGCCTCGATCGCCGCTTCAAGCTCTTCCTTGGTCACGGTCTTTTCGGTCACCGCAGCTTTGTCGAACAGGAAATCAACTACCTTGTCCTCGAACATCGGCGCACGCAGCTGGGCCGCTGCCATCGGGTTTTCTTGCAGGTACGCGACAAACTTCTGGCGGTCTTCGGGGCGATATTGTTGGGCGGCTTGCTGCACCAGCATGTTCATTTCCTGCTGGCTCACTTCGACGCCATTGGCCTGGCCGATTTCAGAAAGCAAAAGCCCCAACCGGACGCGGCGGACGGCGATGTCGTGATAGTCGCTACGCTCAGCTTCCATTTCCTTGCGCGCGGCTTCAGGGTCTTCCTCACGTGCGGCTTCTTGTTCCAGTTGCCCCCAAATCTGTTCGAACTCGGCTTCGACCATCGATGGCGGCACGTCAAAGTCATGCGACGACGCAAGCTGGTCGAGCAATTGCCGCTTCATATAGGTGCGGGTCAGACCGTTATGTTCCTGTTCGACCTGAATCTTCATCAACTCGCGGAGCTTGTCGATACCCTCAAGCCCGAAGGATTTGGCGAGATTATCGTCGACCTTGCTTTCAACCGGCTGTTTGACTTCACCGACAACGATGTCGAAGGTTGCAGCCTTGCCCTTCAAATTTTCGGCATTGTAGTCCTCGGGGAAGGTGACATTGATCACCGTTTCGTCATTGGCTTTCAGGCCGATCAGCTGGTCTTCAAATCCAGGAATCAATTGCCCTGAACCGATTTCGACCGACATGCCCTCGCCCTTGCCGCCTTCGAACGGCACGCCGTCAACCTTGCCTTCAAAGTCGATGACAACAACGTCGCCAGTTGCGGCCTTGTAGGCTTTTTTAGCAACTTCGAAACTCTTCTGGCCAGCGGCGAGCTTCATGATCGATTCGTCGACAGCCGCGTCGCTGACCTCAACGGTCAGGCGCTCAAGCGTGATGCCTTCGATTGAAGGTGCGGCAATATGCGGCAACACTTCAAAGTGGAAATCAACCACAGCATCTTTGCCGGGTGCATAATCATCATCCAGATGCACATGTGGCTGCGTTGCGGGACGCAGCTTGTTGTCGGCAATCGCCTTTTGCACGCCGTCTTGGATCGAGGTGTTCAGCGCATCCTGCAACAGCGAATCGCGGTGCATTTTCTTGACCAGATTGGCAGGCACTTTGCCGGGGCGGAAACCGGGCATGCGCACTTGCGGGGCGATTTTTGTCACCTCTGCATCGATCTTCGCCTCAACGTCTTTGGCGGTGATCGTCATGCGATATGCGCGTTTCAGGCCTTCATTCTGTGTCTCGACGGTTTGCATGTTATCTTCTCTAATCCGAGCGGACCCAATGGCCGCTTCTAGCTAATAAAAATGGTTTCGGGTTCGACGACGGCTTCATTTCGTGGTGCGGGCGAAGGGACTCGAACCCCCACACCTTGCGATGCCAGAACCTAAATCTGGTGCGTCTACCAATTCCGCCACGCCCGCTTACGAAAAGCCGCCATTTCACAAACGACGGGTGCCTCTAACGGGAAAGGCGCGGCGGGGCAAGGGGGAAGCGGTCGACTATTGCCGGGACATGCCAATGCGTGTCCCGGCGGGTAGCGGACAGCGAATACGCTGCCCCACAGCGCGCAAATCAAATCCTTATCGAATCCACCAACGCCCGGAATTTCGACACGTCCCGATCGTAATAATGGATCGAAGGCGCGACAAAATTCACCAAATATAATTTGCCGCCAATGTTGGCTGCCACCGCCTCACCTTTGCGATTCAGTTCATCGCCCTGGACGACATAGCGATAGCTAAACCGCACCGCGTCGTTGCCGCCCAGTTTTGTCGGCTCGACATTGCTCACCTCAAATAGCGATGTTTGCAGCACAATGCGGTTCGATGCCTCGAACAGTTCGACCAGATCGGTCGGCAACATGTCCGATTTGAATTTTGGCAGCGGTAGATTCTTCTTGTCGCGTTCCCGGTAAAGCGGCTCACCGCTGGCGATCTGCGCGAAAAAGCTAAGCTCATTCAATGATATACCATCAAGCGTCCAGATTTCACCCTTTTTGGAAGGACGCGCCGACCAGCGGTTCCAGTCCTCGGCGGGCGTGACAGTCATGCTGCTTTTGGCAACCGCAACGGACGTGCCTTTCGGCATCACTTTCCAACCGGCCATAACAGGAGCAGCCAGCGCGGCGGCCATAGCCGCCGCCAACATCCATTTCTTCATACCCATCTCAAACTACCCCCGCCATCATCGAAATCATTGCCTTATCAGCGGCATCGGGTCGCTTGGCGAGATATTCACGCAGCGCCTTTTGCCCGTCCTCTTTTTCCCCCGAGCGCATCAGCGATATGCCCAGACCGCGCCAATTTTCAGCTATCGATGAACCGATGCCAATGGATTGACGGTAAAAATCAACCGCTTTCTGGAAATCGCCCTCTTTACCCCTTGCCCGGTAAAGTTCACCGCGCGCATATAGCAATTCAGGCGTCCAGCCGCTGGCAGCGAGTTGGCCGAGCAGAAATTCGGTAGCGCCGAAATCGTTGAGTTTGATCTGATCGTCGATCAGCTTTGGCCACCAATCAGCCATCGCGGCGCGGTATTCCAGCGATCCGTTGCTGAAACCATCGGCACCCTTCTTCGCAGCGGCGGCGCGCAGATATTCCATCCGCTCCCCGCTGTTGGGGTGGGTCGCAAAGAAGCCGCTATTCTTGTCTTTGCGGCTCTTCACATTGCGCTCGGCAGCCGTTGCATCCATTTCGGCCCGAAAGTGCTCCCAGATGTCGGCCGCCGCCCTGGGGTCGTAACCGTGGGCTGCCATATAATCGACCGCGACCATATCAGCCTGCCGCTCCATATCGCGGTTGAACGAAAAAACCGAACCGATCAGGCCGACTTGCCCGATCAACCCGATGCCATAAGGCAGGAACGACAGCCACGCCATCGCATCGGTTTTGGCGCGGATGTCGCGAAAACTTTGCAAGCTGTGGAGATTTTCAAAATGGCCGAATTCATGCGCCAGGACGGTTGCCAGTTCGGCCTCGTTGCGCGCACGGAGGAGCAAACCGGTCCAAACCACCATCATCCCGTTCGGGGCCATACTGGCATTGAAATAGGGCGTGCGCACCACATAGATACGCGTTGCACCGCAGCGATCTTTACCGACCGCCTTGCACAAAACCGAGCGGATATAGTCGTTGAGAGCCTGATCCCTGATCAGGAATTTGGAGTTTTTGATCTCCCTTTCCTGCTCGTCCATTTCCAGCCACAACCCGCGCTCGTCGTCATCCTGCGGCGTGTAATCGAACGCCGACGCCTTCATCCGCTCCTTCGCCGCGATCACTTCCTGGTCCGCTGCCAAGGCAGCAACAGGGCCCGTGGCAAAGCTTGCTGCGGCCAATGCAAGGAGCAGCTTGCGGGTCACTTCCCGACCTGGTGCGCCGGAGCACTTCCCTCGCGCGCCGGGAAGTCTTCGAGCAACTGCGATATCCGCTTCTCTGCCCCTTCGGCATCGCGGACATCACCACCCATTTTGACGTCGGCATTGATCCAGACAAGATCACCGGTTTTGAGGTCAACAAGCCCCGCGTAGCCGATGTGAACGCCGGACGTCACACCAAAGCCCATAATCATGCCGACCGCTTGCATCGCCTTGCGCCCCGCCGAGCCGTAACTGTCATAGGTATAGAAAAACAGACCATAATCGCCGCCGCCAAGTTCGCCCAATTTCGCCGTGCCCGAACCCATGGTCCAGTCGAATTCGTCTTTCTTGGTCGGAAGGCGGTTGCCGGGGAACAACTTATGGGTGATCGCGGCGTCGGCAATGGCTTTGAACATAGACCGATAGTCAGCCATAAGCACATCGTCGTCACCGGACAATTCCGGCATCAGCTTCATTTCATTGGAACGCGATTTTAGCGTTTTTTCGAGCGCAACATGGAGCGCATCACGCGCTTCCTTGGTCCAATCCGCATTGGGCTCATTAAGACCGCCGGTGGTTTGCTCACCGACATGGACGTCGGGACGAAAAACGATGACCCGCACCGGGCCATCCTTGGGTAAGGCAAATCCTTCTTTGATTGCCGATTTCTCGGTGCCCATTTCGATAAATTGCGCTTTGGCAGGTATGGCCAAAAACAGCCCGGCCGCCAACAACGTCGTCCCAAGCCGCTTCATCATATTCGCCCCCGAATTTATTTGCCCGCGATCAATTCGCAAAGCTTATCGGGTTAGGCAAGCATTTTCTTCAACAACTCATTGATAACCTGCGGGTTGGCCTTGCCCGCCATCGCCTTCATTGTCTGCCCCACGAAGAAACCAAACAGCTTGTCTTTACCGCTGCGATATTCGGCGACCTTGTCTTCATTTGCGGCCATGATTTCGGCAATGACAGCTTCGATTGCGCCGGTATCGCTGGTTTGTTTCAGGCCCTTTTCTTCGACAATTGCAGCGGCGCCCTTCATATTTCCTTGGGCTGCGGTTTCGAGCATGATTTCGAACACCTGCTTGGAGATGCTGCCGCTGATCGTGCCGTCGGCGACGAGGCTCAGCAGTTCGGCGGCTTGCTTCGGACTGACGGGGCTTTCGTCCAATGTCTTGCCAAGCTTATTCAGCGCACCGAACAATTCGGACATCAGCCAGTTCGACGCCTGTTTGGGTTCAACACCAGCTGCCAGCAAATCCTCGAACCAAAACGCCGTTTCGGCCTCTGCGGTCAGGACGGCTGCGTTGTAGGCCGTCAGGCCCATTCCTTCGTAGCGCTTGCGCTTGGCATCGGGCAGTTCGGGCAACGACGCGCGGCATTCTTCCAGAAACGCGTCGTCGAGTTCGATCGGTAACAAATCGGGGTCGGGAAAGTAGCGATAGTCATGCGCGTCTTCTTTCGACCGCATCGACCGGGTTTCGCCTTTGTTTGCGTCAAACAGGCGGGTTTCCTGCACCACAGAACCGCCATCCTCGATCAGGTCAACCTGACGTTGCGCCTCATATTCGATGGCCTGCATCATGAAGCGGATCGAGTTTACATTCTTGGTTTCGGTGCGCGTGCCAAGCTCGCCGCCGGGTTTGCGGACCGAGACATTGACGTCGGCGCGCATAGAGCCTTGCTCCATATTGCCGTCGCACGAACCGACATAGCGCAGGATCGAGCGCAGCTTCTTGACATAGGCTCCTGCCTCTTGCGGGCTTCGCATATCGGGGCGCGAGACGATTTCCATCAGCGCAACGCCCGAGCGGTTGAGGTCGACAAAGGACATCGTCGGATGCTGGTCGTGCATCAGCTTGCCCGCGTCCTGTTCGACATGGATGCGCTCGATACCGATTTTCTTGGAGAGGCTATCAGGGTCTTTTTCGTTGAGCGTAACCTCGATTTCGCCTTCGCCGACAATCGGATGGTAAAGCTGCGAGATCTGGTAGCCTTGCGGTAAATCGGCGTAGAAATAATTCTTCCGATCAAAGCGCGACCAGCGGTTGATTTGCGCGTTAATTGCCATGCCGGTGCGGACGGCCTGCCGCAGACATTCGCGGTTCGGTACAGGCAACATGCCGGGCATTGCAGCGTCGACAAGGGATACGTGGCTGTTGGGCTCGCCGCCATAAGCGGCAGACGCGCCGGAAAAGAGCTTGGCGTTCGACGTCACCTGCGCATGGACCTCAAGGCCAATCACGACCTCCCACTCGCCGGTGTTGCCTTGGATGCGGTAAGCTGATTCAGTCATTTTCGTCTTTCAATGGCGTAATGAGGGGCACCAACGGAAAGTAGGTGCGGTAAAAACGCGGATCGCGCGTTAAGATCGCTGCATCTAAGGCTTGTGCATGGCCGCCAATAAGGAAGTCTGGTAAAATGGTTTTTGGAGCGCCTTTGTCACGACGTTTTCGGTATTTCTGAAAAGCCATACCGGCCGAATAAGCCGACTGGTTACACAACACCTCGATTTCGACGCCCATATTTTCAAGAACTGCGAGAAAATCGTCCAATACGCACGAAAATGGAACTACTTCGGCGACGACGATATGATTTATCGCAACCCGCCCTGCTTTGCTCGCGTCAGCCATCTGCTCAAACGACCACTCATACCAAACAGGATCACGATCCAGCACGTCGATCAGGATGTTCGAGTCGACAAGGATCACGGCTCCCAATCGCCTCGTAGCTCACGCATGATGGCGTCGGTTCCACGTCCGTCTTTGCTCAACCCGGTCAACTTCATGAGACCCTCGCGCATCCGGCGAACACGCTCCTCGGCATCGTCAGGCCCGTAACCCAACGGGGTAATCACGACCTGATTCTGATCATTGACCGCAACCTTATAAGGACTATTTGGTTTCAACCCGACTGCATCGCGTGCAGCTTTGGGGATGAGCACCTGCCCTTTGCTCGTCATTCTGCCAGTTTCGATTTTTATTTGCGCATTCATAGCAAATCTCCGGTGTTACCCAAAGTAACACACAGCCAGCTCACAAGCAATCACCACCACTTTCCTGCTTCCGCAGTAAATCCTGAACGCTGTTCGATAGCCAGCCCCGCATTGAGCACGGCCTGTTCGTCAAGCGCTTTGCCGATAATTTGCAAGCCCAATGGCAGACCGTCCTTGCTCAGGCCGCCGGGGACAGACATTGCGGGGAGCCCTGCCAGCGAGGCAGGCACCGCGAACACGTCGTTGAGATACATCGACAGCGGGTCGCTGGTTTTTTCGCCCAAGCCGAAGGCGGCGCTAGGTGCGGTTGGCGCTAGGATTAAGTCACACTGTCCCCAAGCGTTTTCGAAATCGCGCGCGATCAACGTGCGGACCTTCTGTGCCTGCGTGTAATAAGCGTCGTAGAAACCGGCGCTCAGCACATAGGTGCCGATCATGATCCGGCGGCGGACTTCTGCGCCAAAACCGGCGGCGCGGGTGGCGGCGTACATGTCTTGCAGGCCTGCACCTTCTGGCAGGTCACGCAGACCGTACCGCACGCCATCATAACGCGCGAGGTTTGATGACGCTTCAGCGGGCGCGATGATGTAATAAGCGGGCAGCGCATATTTGGTGTGCGGCAGGCTGATGTCGACGATCTCTGCACCAGCATCTTTCAGCCAGGCAATGCCGTTATCCCACATCGCGGCGATATCGGCGTCGATGCCGTCGAGGCGGTATTCCTTCGGGATACCGATGCGTTTGCCTTTGAGGTTGCCGGATAGTGCGGCCTCCCAAGCGGGGACCGGCAGATCGAGCGAAGTCGAATCCTTGGGGTCAAACCCGGCCATCGCCTCCAGCATGATCGCGCAGTCACGCACATCGCGCGCCATTGGTCCTGCTTGATCAAGCGAGCTGGCAAATGCGACCACACCCCAGCGCGAGCAACGGCCATAAGTAGGCTTAATGCCGCTAATGCCGACGAATGCCGCAGGCTGACGGATTGAACCGCCGGTGTCGGTGCCGGTCGCCGCCGGGCACAGCCGCGCGGCAATCGCCGACGCAGAACCACCTGATGAACCACCCGGAGCAAGCGCCGCATTACCGCCGTCATTGCGCCGCCAAGGCGAAATGACATTGCCGAAATAGCTGGTCTCGTTCGACGATCCCATCGCAAACTGGTCCATGTTGAGCTTGCCGAGCATCCCAGCGCCTGCCCTCCACAGGTTCGCGGACACGGTGGATTCATAGGTCGGGACAAAACCTTCAAGGATGTGGCTGGCAGCGGTCGTCTGTACGCCTTCGGTGCAGAACAGGTCCTTCATGCCAATCGGCACACCCGCCATCTTGCCCAGCGGCTTGCCAGCGGCGCGGTCGGCATCGACAGCCTGCGCGGCCTCAACCGCCTTTTCCGGTGTTTCAACGATGAAGGCATTCAACGCCTTTGCCTTTGCGACATTGGCGTTGAAGGCCTCAGCGACTTCAACGGCTGTGAAGTCGCCCTGAGTAACGCCCGAGCGGATTGCAGCGACGCCTAATTTGGTCAGGTCGGTCATTTCACCACTCCGTTACCCTGAACTTGTTTCACCTCCGGTGACTGACGTTCCAGGGTCCATTTATCCGTTCTGGCTCTGGGCGTGCTGCACGATGGACCCTGAAACAAGTTCAGGGTGACGGCAGTTGAGAAGTTAGATGCCAGAATCATTCAATCACCTTCGGCACGCCAAAGAAGCTGCCTTCCTTGGCTGGCGCGTTGGCAAGAACCTTGTCTCGCACATCGCCATCGGTCACAACATCGTCACGCAGACGAAGCTTGTTGGGGATAACGGCGGTCATCGGCTCGACCCCGGTCACATCGACCTCGCCCAATTGTTCGACCCAGGCGAGAATGCCGTTCAGCTCCCCCACCATTTTTTCGGCCTCTGCATCGTTGATCGCGATGCGGGACAACCGCGCGATCTTGTTCACCGTTTCTTTATCAACTGACATAAGGCCGCCGCTAGCACCGCCCCTGCCCCGCTTCAACGGGTTTGTCAGGCCGCGTTCAATTTTGCGGTGCTATTTTCATCGTATCGGCTATTTAAAACCCAAACCGTCGTCACCCTAGCGCAGGCTGGGGTCCATCACGCTTCTCAGTCGAGAACGTGAGGCGTGATAGGCTCCAGCCTGCGCTGGAGCGACGAAAGGTTTGAATTGAGAGTGAAGGCTAAATAGTGGCTCGTAAATTTCTGTATCTCTTCGCCGCGCTTATTGTGCTGGTTATCGCCGGTGGCTTTGTCATGCGCATCTATGAGGAAGAGCTGACCGCGTTGGCTTTCGTCCCGACCGCAAAGTTTGAAAAACAGGAAGCGCTGGCGACCAACATCTATCAAGACCGGAAAATGTGGTTTGCCCGTGGCGAGAAAACCGGCAATCCGGCGGTGTGGCAACCCGTTGGTGCCGCAAAGGCCGAGGTGCAGGGGTCTGCCGCAATCTTCTTCATCCACCCGACCTCTTATCTGGCCAAAGATCATTGGAACGCGCCGCTGGACGACGCTGAATCGCAAGACCGGGCATTGCTGTTCCTGCGCGGGTTGGCATCGCCCTTTGCCGATGCCGGAGAAATATGGGCACCGCGTTACCGGCAAGCGGCAATCGGTGCGTTTCTGACAACCAAGCCAGAGGGGCAACAGGCGCTTGATGCAGCTTATCAGGACGTGCTGCTGGCCTTTGATGAATTTGTCGCCAAAGTGCAGAAAGACCGCCCGATCATCCTTGTGGGCCATAGCCAGGGCGCATTGCACCTCACGCAGTTGTTGAGAGAACGCGTGGCCGGCAAGAAAATCGTCAAGCGGATTGTCGCCGCTTATGTTGTCGGCTGGCCGGTTTCGGTCGATACCGACTTATCCGAACTGGGCCTGCCCGCCTGCGCTTCGCCCGATATGACCGGCTGCATATTGGCGTGGCAAAGCTTTGCCGAACCTGCCAGCTATGGCCGTATCGTTAAAGTCTATGACGCGACCACCGGTTTCAACGGAGAGCCGCGCAAACACACCGCAATGCTGTGTACAAACCCACTAAACGGTGGCAGCGCCCCGGACGCGGCGATGGAGGGCAATTTGGGAACGCTAATCCCGTCCGACGATTTGCTGAGCGGTGAACTGGTGGTAGGAGCGGTGCCGGCACGGTGCGATGAAAAGGGATTCCTGCTCATCGGTGATCCGCCGAAACTGGGGCCATATGTCCTGCCGGGCAACAACTACCATGTCTATGACATCCCGTTATTCTGGGCAAATGTACGAGCCGATGCATTGTGGCGGTTGCAGCAGTTTTTGGCGAAATGAGACTTTCTCCGTTCATGTCGAGCCCAGTCGAGGCACCCATCGGCAAAGCCTAACCTCACGGCATCTCGACTTTGCTCGATGCGAACGGGTATAAGGCGCATATGATTTTTGAAAGCGCCTTGGACTTCCGTGACGCCTTGCCAGAAGGCGGCGTGCTAATCGGGCTTGATCTGGGCACCAAAACCATCGGCACAGCATTTTGCGACGCGGGCTGGACCTTTGCGTCGCCAGCGGACCTCATCACCCGCCAAAAATTCTCCAAAGACAAAGCCGCGCTTCTAACAGCCATAGCATCACGCGCCACCAAGGGCATCGTCATCGGCCTGCCGCTGAACATGGACGGCAGCGAAAGTCCGCGCAGCCAATCCAGCCGCGCCTTTGCCAAGAATATCGAGGATATCGGCCTTCCCATCCTGTTCAAGGACGAGCGCTGGTCCACCCAAGCCGTCGAACGCGACATGATCGCCGCCGACATGAGCCGCGCCAAACGCGCCGAAAAGATCGACAGCGGTGCAGCAGCATTTATCCTGCAAGGCGCGATTGACGCGCTGACCATCTAACTAGGGACTGTCCGGCATTATGTATCAGTTACAGGAACGCAAGGGTAGGATTTAACGGGACAGTGCGGGATAAGGTGGGATGGCCCGCAACTACCGATATGTCGTTGAAGCACTGTCTGCAAAACACGCCCGCTTGCAAGGTGCCGTAGCGCGTGATTGCCCTGACAAAGCTACTTACATGGCCGATTTGCAGCACGTTGAGCATGTCATCCGCATGTATGCCCCTGACTGGCAACCGTCGCCGCCCGTCAATCCGCGCCGCCCTGCAATCTTGGGAAGCTATGGCGCGATGATAAGAGGGGCGCTGGACGTATTGCGCACCGCAGATCGCCCACTAACCACGTTCGAAATTGCCCGAGAGATTGTGGCGCGTCACACGAAAGCCCAGCCCTCGGACGTTAAAGCTGTGGCAGGCTCAATTCACATGGGATTGCGGGCGCGCGTTGGTAAGGGCGTTGTGATGATTGAGGGGTTTCCTGCGCGGTGGGCATTGGAGCGCATACTGGCAGATTTGCGATTGTCTTAGGAGCGGTATTATACTACCATGGTATTATGATACCGTTGGGTAATTGCTGCTATGACTAATGTGCTCGCTCCGTCTCATTGCCATCCCGATCAGCAAGAGCAATTAGGCGCTCTCCCAATTTTCGCGCATAATCTCTCGATAACTGGAAATTTAGCTGGGTTTTGTGCGGCCCTAAATCCATTGCTATGCCAACCCCTGCCGGATGCGGCACTGCAATTACCTCTACGTCGCCCCCTTGCTCCTCAAGCGGTTGAAAAATTCCAGCGCTGGCAGCGGCTTGCCGTTTCTCAAACAGCATAGTTGCAAGGTTATGCGCCATTTCAGGATGTAATCCGATAGAGATCAAGTCCTGCTCCTCAGACCCGAACCTTATTCCAACAAACTGTCCCGTCTGGTCGAAAAAGACATCGATGATCTCGGTAATTAAGTAGCTTGGGCTAGACAAAACGAAAACTCCGAATCATTGACATCGACGCCGGACCTTACGCAGCCCGTTGCCAATAGCCAGCCCATTGGCGGCTGACGCCCGCGCCCATAAGCGCAGCACCAACCCTTGCAGCCTGTTGGCCGTTATCAACGCGGCGATGATCTTCGCGCCATGCCGCTTCCCCTGCATAGGCATTGAGATACTTGCCAGCGATATGGTGGTGAGTGCCGACTTCCATCCGGCGTAGGCGGCTGAAATAGCTTTCGGCTTGGTTGGTGCAAACACCCTTGTCCATGAAGCGGACACTGTGATTGACGCGGTGCGTATCCCAACCGGCGTGTAGATCGTCCCAACCAGTGCCTTCATCGGCATGGATCGTGGCAAGGTTGCCGACAACATCACGCACGATAGGGACGGCATCGCCTTCGCGGGCAACGATGAACGGCAAAGAGCGGCCATTGCGCTCACGCATGATGACAACGCACTGACGCTTGCCGGTCTGGTTTTCCAAAAGGCGGCGGTCTTTGCGGTCTGCCTTTTCGTTGGCTGGCTTCGCGTAGCCGCCAAAATAGGCACCGTCGATTTCAACAATGCCGTCCAGCTTCATTCCAGCCTGTTCCGCTGCCATTGCTTCGCGCAGCTTGTGAGTAAGCACGAACGCGGTCTTGTACTGGCAGTCCAGATCACGCGACAGTTGCAGCGCGGCGACGCCCTTGGCACCGTTCACGAATATCACGATAGCGGCCAGCAAGTCGGTATAGGACAGCTTGCGGTTGGCAAAGATCGTGCCGCTCGAAACGCTGAAATGATGCTTGCAAGCCTTGCACTCGAACTGGCGACGCGACTTGATGCCATAGGTTTCTGTGCAACCACAACGCGGGCAATAGGCAACGCCATCGGTTTCCGGCCAGCGCATCTGGCAGAACAGATTGTAAGCGGCTGTTTCGCCCATTTGGAACACAGTCTTGAGCGACAGTGTGCGGGCCTTTGCCGAGAGTAGAAAGTGTGAACCGTGTGCCATTATAGTCATATCCGATGATGTTGTGCATCATTTATGGGGATAGACAACATCAATGTCAATGACTATTATCATCAAATACGATGATATTTAGGACCTGATATGGCTAAGGCAGACCCGGCAACGGTTGAATACGAGACTCGCGCAAAAAACTTGCTTAAGGGTGAGTTGAAACGGCGGGGGATTACTTATGCGGGGCTTGCTGAAAAGCTGGCAGCAATCGGGGTTGTTGAGAACGAGCGCAACCTTAACAACAAGATCAGCAGGGGCGGCTTTACCGCTGCGTTTTTGCTGCAATGCCTAACGGCTATAGAGGCCTCGGAATTGCGGCTTTAGCAGCCGCGCTACTTATCGCATTCGGGTTAGGCGCATATTGGACGGGGCTACCCAATCCACAACAGCGGTATCAGTCCTATCAGCACAGCAAGGCCGATGAAGGCAGGGCGCTTTCGACCGTCGCCAACGTCGCCACGACCGTAGTGGAACGCACCCCCTGCAATAAGCCAAAAAGCGAAACTGAAAGCGATTTGTGCGCTCAATGGCGCGCTGCGAAGGCTGCTGAAAAATCGGCTGAATGGACTGTCTACGGCTTTTGGGCGACGTTGGCAGGCATGGCCTTGCTGACTTGGCAAATCATCCTGACCCGCGAAGCCGTCAAAGACACTGGTGATGCCACCTTGGCGATGCAAGCTGCAAACGACCATGAATTTCGCGCTTGGCTTGATTTTGAACTCACACACGTTGACCTGACCATTACAGATCAAGTCATATGTATCCCGCATATAACCATCAAAAATTTGGGACGCTCGCCTGCAACTTTCGTCACCTGCATACCGGCGATTAAGCTGCATGGCGTTTCTTTTAAATTGCCAAATTTGAACGATGAAATGGAAAGGCAAACGCGGGTGTTCGATGAGATTCCGGGCAAGCAGAGCAATACCATTTTCCCCGGTAAGGAGGCGCAGATGCAATATCCTGCCGAATGTATCAATCTTGACGCGCTCAAAGTCTATCAAGCCAACTCTAACCCGTCTATCTGGGTAACTCTCGCTGTTCGGGTTTCCTACTACACTTTCAACAAGATTAGATGGACCGATCATTACTTTAAGATTGGCGGTTTTACCGTAATTCCTCACCTTTATTTGCCCGGTCTGGATTCCCGAAATTCGACCCACACTATCGCCGTCAACCCGCAATCCGGGGGAATGGTTACATAATAACAACCCCGCCAAAGCCGCGCTAATCACGCGCCGTCTCCGGCGTTCCTGTAACTCCTACATAATGCCGGGACTGTCGCTAATTAGATTAGGACAATTCGATACCGCCGATTTGTCGCTTGAGTCATGATCTGATTCGCCCTAAGGCACTGGCTTTAATGACATCGACATCACATATTGCCGCCGACCGCTTTCCTGCTGGATCGGCCGCCTTTCCGCACAAGCATCTGCTTGGCATCGCCGGACTTCAGCCTTGGGAAATTCTGTACATCTTGCAAGAGGCCGAAATTTGGGTCGCGCTCAATCGTTCTGGCGCGGCCAAGCATGATGACCGGTTGCGCGGGCTGACTATCATCAACGCGTTCTTCGAGAATTCGACACGCACTTTGCTGTCCTTCGAAATTGCAGGAAAGCGACTTGGCGCGGATGTCGTTAACATGCACGCGGCGCAATCCAGCGTCAAAAAAGGTGAAACGCTTATCGACACGGCAATGACGCTGAACGCGATGCGCGCCGATGCCATTGTTATCCGTCATGGCAGTTCGGGCGCGGTGCAGCTCATTTCGGATAAAGTGGATTGCCCGGTTTTAAATGCAGGCGACGGCAGCCACGAGCATCCGACGCAGGCCCTGCTCGATGCACTGACCATCATGCGCCGCAAAGGGCGGGTCGAGGGTCAGGTTGTCACGATTTGCGGCGACGTGCTGCACAGCCGAGTTGCCCGATCCAACATCCTGTGTCTCTCTACATTGGGCGCAGAGGTTCGGGTGGTTGCGCCCCCTGCCCTAATGCCCTTTGGTATCGAAGCCTTTGGTGCCAAGGCCTTTTCAAATTTCGACGCGGCGCTTGACGGGGCCGATGTCGTTATGATGCTGCGCCTGCAGAGCGAACGGATGCAGGGCGATTTCATCCCGTCTCCGCGCGAATATTTTCATCTTTACGGGCTGGACGAAAAACGATTGGCCAAAGCAAAACCCGATGCTCTGGTGATGCACCCGGGTCCAATGAATCGCGGTGTGGAGATTGCCAGCAACATTGCCGATCATGTCGAACGCTCGGCGATTACCGAACAGGTCGAAATGGGCGTCGCGGTCCGGATGGCCTGCCTGGACATATTGACCCGAAAAGCGCGCGGCGTGGAGGGCTGGGCATGACCGGTGTCAGCATCCTTAACGGCCACATCATCCTGCCGGGAAATCCGGGAATTCAGGAACTGCACATCCATATCGAGGACGGCAAAATCGCGTCGGTCGGGAAAGCGGCTCCTTTGGCGGAACATATCGACGCCGCAGGGTTGGTGGTTGCGCCGGGCATCATCGACCTCGGCGTTTTTGCAACCGACAAGCCCGCTTTTCGCTTTGGCGGGATTACCCGCGCGGCTCTAATGCCTGACCAATCGCCGGTGCATGACGATCCGGCGACGATCCGCCATGCGGCGCTAAAGGGAAAGCCTGATTTTTGGGTCCACCCGCTGGCCGCCGCCACGCGCGCGCTTGATGGAACACATATGGGCGAGATCGCCTTGATGAAGGAGGCTGGCGCAAGGGGCGTTGCCACCGGACGGCGCTGGATTGCCGATAGTGGTATCATGCTGCGGATCATGCGGTATTGCGCCGCGCAAGATCTGCCGGTGTTTGTCCACAGCGAAGATGCCGGGCTGGCTGGCAATGCGGTTGCGACCGAAGGTGAAACCGCAACCTTGCTCGGTCTGTCGAGCGCATCACCAATCACCGAAGCACTTTCAATAGCGCGCGACTTGCTGTTGGCGGAGGAAAGCGGTGCGCATATCCATTTCCGGCAGGTAACGACCGCGCGAGGGCTGGACTTGATTCGGGGAGCCAAGGCGAACGGGCTTCGCGTAACTTGCGGCATCACCCCGGGGCATCTGTTCCTGTCGGACAATGCGGTGTCGGATTTCCGGACCTTTGCCCGGCTTTCTCCGCCGTTACGTTCGGAACACGATCGGCTCGCCTGCATCGCGGCGATTGCAGACGGTACAATCGACGTCATCGCTTCCGGTCACGACCCGCGCGGCCCCGAAGATAAGCGGCTGCCCTTTTCGGAAAGTGCACCGGGAATGGCCGGGGCGGAGACGCTCCTGGCGTTGTCGCTCAACCTTGTACGTGACAATCACATCACCATCGGCCGATTGTTCGATCTGCTGGCGGGCAATCCGGCCCGAATATTGGGTATTCAAGCTGGTCAAATTGCGGAGGGATTTGAAGCTGACTTGATCTTCATCGACCCCGATGCACCCTGGCAGGTTGATGGTGCCAAAATGACAGCATTGGCGGGTAACACCCCGTTCGATAAACTACCGGTACAGGGCCGCGTCCGCAAAATGATGAAGGGCGGCAAGGTCATCTGACCCACCGCCCTTCCAATATCATAAATACCAAAATGTTAGCGTGCAGCGATCCGGCGGCCCTGGTTGCTGGCCAACCGCGCCGGTTGTCCGCCGTTGACGCTGCGGACAATGCAGGCGCCACCCATCGATTTGATTTGCTGGCACGCGGCGTTTGCCGATGCCTGATTACCGAATCCGGCGGCTGCCAGACGAACTAAAGTTTTCCCGTTCACGCTAACATTGGAACTGGTCGAGCTTAAACCGTTCAATACACCAAAGCGTTTGCTATATTGGCTCCAGGCCTTCTCCGCGTTGGCGGTGCTCGAAAATGCACCCAGTTGTACCAGATGCGTGCCCGAAACCTTGGCCGGGGCAGACGCCGGAGCATCGGCCAACGCGAGCTTGACCGGTAATGGGGTAAACACCACCGCTTTTGCGGGCGCTTCCTGCGCCTTGATCAGCGGCGCCTCAACCGGCTCCACTTCGGCCATCCTGACGGCGGTCTCAACTGCAGCAAACCCCGCGCTATCGGCAATGGGTGCTGGCCCAATGGCGGCAAGTTCGGCCGTCGGCGCTGCGGCGACCATAGCTACCGGTGCTTCAACCGCTGCCTGCGCCATGCCCGAAGGCACAGAGTTGAGCGCCAGGCGGACCGGCTGGCCCGCATCATCGGCGCGCGGAGTAACGTTCAGCAGCCCCGCAACCCGCGTCTGATACGCACCGGGGCGCGCATATTGAGCCCATTCAGCAATGCGGTCATTGACCTTTTCCTGGGTCATGTCCTGCACCGCCATAATCCGCGCCTCACGCCACCGTCCGTCGAGCGCATAAGCCAGCGCAAGATTTTGACGGGTGCGCGCACTGCTATTGTCAGCACGAATGGCGTCGGACAGAACCTCGACTGCGCGGCCCGACTGACCCGCCAATGCGAGCGTCAAACCATAATCGCTTGCTGGAACAATCGAACGGTTCGCTTCGACCAAAGCGACAGCGGAATCAACCTCACCCTGCGCGATGCGGCTCAAGGCAAGACTGATCACGGTACGCGGATCAACCTGACCCAGTTCCATCACGTCCATCAAAGTGCGTTCGGCCGATGCAAAGCGTCCCTGTGACATGTAAATCCGGGCCAGCAGACCGCGATAGTCGCGATTTTGCATGTCGGCTTCAACAGCCAATTCCGCAAAGGTTAGCGCACGATCCGTTTTGCCCTTGGCAAATGCCTTTTCGGCCTTGCGCGCCCAGCCATAGGCCTTTTCGGGTCCGGCCTTTGCAGCCGAAACTTTTGACGTGCTGCTGATCCCCAGGCTTGTGCAGCCCAAGGTCGGCACCGCGACAAACGCGGCCGACAAAGCGAGCTTTACGACAAAATTGCTATTCATGGCTCCACCTCAAAAAAACGTCTGTTAAACTAAGTTACTTCCGCGCAGGAACCTGGGCCGCGATCTGGCCAATTTCCGGCATGGAATCTAAAAATGCATCAAGCGCATCGGTCACCAGCATTTGCGCGGATTTGTTGCGCACCGCGCAAGCAAGCCGAAGTTTCAAATGCCGTTCCTGATCAAGCCGCAATGTGAACGCCGCCTTGTCCTTAAGACCCGGACGGGCACGCGGGCGCGACCTTGGAGCTTCGGTCTTGACGACCTTGGCCACCGGTTGAACAGGAAGCTCGGGCGTCATCGTTACCACGGTCAGGCCCGGCGCGACTGGTTGTCCTTCGTCAGCAAGGCTGTCAAACCCGGCTTCAGGTTGGGCTTGCAATTCCTCTGCAATCCGTTCCTGTTGCAGGCGTACGTCCGACTTCACCTCTGGAACTGCGCCTGCAAGCGGATTATAACCTTGATAACCATGGTCATAATCCATCGGCACGCTTTGATCGGGATCGACATCATAACCCATGTCATTCCAGCCAAGATCATCTTGAGCCAGCGCAGCAGAGCCGTGATTTCCGGTCATCGTCGGACGACGCATCGCAGGACGTGCGGCGCCTTTGCGAGCCAGCAATATCCCCGAAAGAGATGCTATTGGTTTTGGTTCAGCCATGTTCTTTGCCCCCTCTCGCACTTAAGAGCCGAAAACCCGGCGACCAAAGCCACCCATCGGCCGCGCGGCGGCGGCGACTTGCTGGTTGGTAGCGGCGGGGGCACTGAAGACGGTACGCCTGAAGTTCTTTTCCAGACGATCTGAAATATATGTCCAAAGCTGGATAACCTCTTGCGAGGAACGGCCATTGGGATCGATTTCCATAACGGTGCGGCCATCAATCATCGATGCCGCAAAATCGGTCCGGTGATGAAGGGTGATTGGCGCGACCGTGCCATGCTGCGACAGAGCGACAGCGGCTTCCGAGGTGATTTTGGCTTTTGGCGTTGCAGCATTGACCACAAAAATCAGCGGCTTGCCTGCGCGCTCGCAAAGATCGACAGTGGCACCGACTGCGCGCAAATCATGGGGACTTGGACGTGTCGGGACGACGATCAGTTCGGACACAGAGATAACACTTTGGATCGCCATTGTAATGGCGGGCGGTGTATCGATCACCGCCAATTTAAAGCCCTGTTGACGCAGTACGGCCAAGTCTGCAGCCAATCGCGCCACGGTGGTTTGTGCAAAAGCTGGCAATTCGGCTTCACGTTCATTCCACCAATCGGCGAGCGAACCCTGTGGATCGATATCGATCAATACGACCGGACCAGCTCCTGCAAGCTGTGCCTGTACTGCCAAATGGCCCGATAAGGTGGTTTTGCCCGATCCGCCCTTTTGTGATGCCAATGCGAGAACCCTCACATCATTCCCCTTTTGTAAATGTTTCAAATGGGGATGTGACAGAACAGGGCTAAAAATCCGTTAACGCTGCGGACAATTTGCTGGCGTCGTGAGCAGCGAGCGGCGCAATATTCCTTAACACTTGAGCCAAGCAATGTTGCAGGGTTTGCGGCATGTGGCTGGTTAAGCTATTATGCGTCGTTGTTTACCAAATTGCAGTGGTCTGTGCAGTAAGACGCGGTATTTGAAGATAACGGAGTGTCGCAGATGGCAACGAAATCAGATTTTGCAACAATCGGGACGGCAGCAATTGCGGCGGCAATTGCGTTCGCTTTTGTGTCCCAGCCAGTATTTGCCGATGTGAAAGCTGGGGTCGATGCCTGGTCTCGCGGTGAGTTTGAGGGCGCTGTCAAACAATGGCGCGAACCCGCTCTAAAGGGCGATCCCGATGCGCAGTTCAATATGGGTCAGGCCTACAAAATGGGACGCGGCGTTAAAACCGATCTGACTGTAGCTCTTGACTGGTATAAGAAGGCCGCTGCGAAAGGCCATTTGCAAGCTGCTGACAGCTATGGTCATCTCTTGCATTATACGGGCAAGGTTGTGGAATCGCTTCCCTATTTGCAGGCATCGGCCGGTCGTGGCGATCCGCGTGCGCAATATTTACTCGGCACCGAATTGTTTAACGGCGTCCATATCGAAAAAGACTGGGTCCGGGCCTATGCGTTGATGACCCGTGCCTCATCGGCGGGCATGGCCCCTGCATCACGCAGTTTGGCGCAGATGGACAATTATATTCCGCTCGAACAGCGCCAGAAGGCAACGGTTTTGGCTGGCGAGATAGAGCAGCGCGCCAGTAGCGCCCGGGCAGCCCAGGTTGCCGGTTTCCCCATCAATACGACGCCACCGGCAAAAACCGCAGAGCCGGTCGCCGTCCCGGCGTCGAAAATTCCACCCGCATCGGCTCCGGGTTTTCCTCCAGATGTTCCATCGGCCCCAGTGCAGCCGGTTAAGGTTGCGGCTGTTAAACCGGCACCTGCAAAGCCGGCAGCCGTCAAACCAGCACCAGCCAAAGTCGCAGCAGTCGATGGGGCTTGGCGAATCCAACTGGGTGCATTCGGTGACGAAGGGAACGCCCAGAAGCTCTGGAATTCGCTGGAAGCCAAGATTTCCGCTCTCGCCGCATTGCAACCTTATCTGACAGCCGCTGGCAATATCACACGCCTACAAGCCGGGCCTTTTGCTTCGCGCAGCTCTGCCGAGGCGATATGTACCAAGGTTAAAGCCGCTGGTCAGGCCTGCATTGTCGTTTCGCGTTAATCGCACAGCCGCTCAATTTTCCGGCCCAGAGTCTTGCGCGCCTGTTCGTCGCCGGGCTGAACCATGAAATAATGCGTGCCCGACAGGCTGGCGCGCTCTGAACAATAAGCAGCGCAACCGCTTTCGATTGATCCGGGAAAGCGCAGTTCGATACCGTCATATCTGGCGTCAAATTCACAATCTGCTCTGCCATCCAGAACGATATGGACCTTGTCGCCGGTGACGGTCGCAGTGCCACGCGCTTCGCATTTGCTTGACGATCCGAAAACCGCCAGCACGCCGATCTGGAATTGCCTGTCACCGTCGCTGACCGCACAGAATTTGTCGGTGCCAAGCTCGCTACGCGTCTCAAAACGGCCTGCAAAAACCGTCTTGTCCGGATCAGGGATGATTCCAGCCGCAATCGCCTGTTCGTCCAGCGCAGCACCCGCTGCATCCCCATCGCGCTTGGGCTCTTCGGGCGCTGGGGTATTACAGCTCGCGAGCAGCAGCAAAGCCGAAAGCAAGCACTGGCGTTTCATGCGGGTTCAAGTCCGTCAGGCCCGATCCGCCGATAAAAGCAGCTGCGGACCCCGGTATGGCAGGTCGGACCATCGGGACGCGCGACAATCCACACAGCATCCTGGTCGCAATCGATCCGCATCTCGATTATATGCAGGAAATGGCCACTACTCTCGCCCTTTTGCCAAAGGCGGCTGCGGCTGCGTGAGAAAAAATGGACGGTATTGGTTTCGCGTGATTTGGCCAAAGCCTCGGGATTCATATGACCAACCATCAGGACAACGCCGTCCGCGACGTCGGTCACCACGGCTGTCAGCAGGCCTTTATCGTCATATTTCGGGTTCAGAACCAACCCGCTATCGCGTTTGTCATCCATGCATCTTGCCTAACTGCGCCGGGCCGGAAGCGCAACGACCAACGCATGGCCAAATTTCTTTGTTACAAAGGGAAGACATTCGCGATTCCGCCCCCTATATGCCAGCCAGCGAAGCTCGAGCGGATTCGATATGAACATGCTGACCACCAATCCTTATGATGACGACAAGCTGCGTGAGGAATGCGGCATTTTTGGCGTATGCGACACCGAAGGCGCCGCGGCCATGGTCGCATTGGGCCTTCACGCACTGCAACATCGCGGACAAGAGGCGGCTGGTATCAGCAGTTATGACGGTCAGGAATTCCACACCCACCGCGCCATGGGCCATGTCGCGGGCAACTTCGACCGCGAGGAGATCATTGCCGGATTGAAAGGCGACTGCGCCACTGGCCATGTTCGCTACTCGACCACCGGTGAGACGTCGTTGCGTAACGTGCAGCCTCTATATGCCGACCTGGTATCGGGCGGTTTCGCGATCGCGCATAATGGCAATATTTCCAACGCCATGATGCTGCGCAGAGATCTGGTTCGGCGGGGTTCGATATTCCAGTCCACTTCCGATACCGAGGTTATCATCCATCTGGTGGCGACATCGGGATACCGGACCTTGCTAGACCGGCTGATCGATGCGTTGAAACGCGTCGAGGGCGCTTATTCGCTGATCTGCCTGACGAACGAAGGCATGATTGCCTGCCGCGATCCGCTCGGTATCCGGCCATTGGTGATGGGCAAGCTCGGCGAGTCGATTATATTTGCTTCGGAAACGGTCGCGCTGGACATTGTCGGGGCCGAATTCATACGTTCGATCGAGCCCGGCGAACTGGTGGTGGTGCGTGACGGAGTCGTAACGTCACACAAACCCTTCATCACCATGTCACCGCGTCCCTGCATTTTCGAACATGTCTATTTCTCACGGCCGGACTCAATCGTTGACGGCAACAGCGTCTATTCGGTGCGCAAGGCCATTGGCGCGGAATTGGCGCGCGAGAATGGTGTGGATGTCGATTATGTCATCCCGGTCCCCGACAGCGGCACACCCGCCGCCATCGGCTATGCCGAAGCGGCCGGCATTCCGTTCGAACTCGGTATCATCCGGTCGCATTATGTTGGCCGCACCTTCATCCAGCCCGGCGACGGCGTCCGCCATTTGGGCGTGAAGCTGAAGCACAACGCCAACCGCCATCTGGTTGCGGGCAAGAAAATCGTGCTGATCGACGATTCGATTGTGCGCGGCACGACCTCGCTCAAAATTGTGCAGATGATGCGCGATGCGGGTGCTGCCGAAGTCCATATGCGGATCGCCAGCCCGCCGACCATCAACAGCTGTTTTTACGGCGTGGATACGCCCGAACGGTCCAAGTTGCTCGCCAGCAACATGGATATCGAACAGATGCGCGAGTTCATCCAGGCCGATAGTCTGGCGTTCATCTCGATCGACGGCCTTTACCGTGCTATAGGCGAAGACTCGCGGCACCAAGGCAAGCCGCAATATTGCGATGCCTGCTTCACCGGTGACTATCCGACCAGCCTGACCGATCATGACGAAGCGGAACAAAACGAACTGATCCTGCTCAGCGAACGGAAATCGGCCTGAACATGACTGCCGCGTTTGAGGGCAGAACTGCGTTAGTTACTGGTGCCAGTCGCGGGATTGGCGCGGCAACTGCAATGGCTTTGGCCGCAAAAGGTGCGCATGTAGTCCTGACCGCGCGCAACGCGGGTGATCTGGAAAGCGTTGAGGATGCGATTTTCAACGCGGGCGGCTCTGCCACCATCGCCCCGCTCGACCTGACAGATGGCGACAGCATCGCCCGGCTGGCAGCGGCGGTTAGCGAGCGTTGGGGCAAGCTCGATATCATGGTGTTGAACGCCGCAATGCTCGGCACGCTGGCACCGGTTCCTGCCATTGATGGCGCGGAATTCAGCCGCGTCATAACGCTCAACCTGATCGCGCAGCAGGTGATGATTGCTTCGTTCGATGGGCTTTTGCGCAAGAGCGATGCCGGACGTCTGGTCGCGCTCACCTCTTCGGTAGGGAGGGCGCCACGGGCATTCTGGGGCGCTTATGGCGCATCCAAGGCGGCGCTAGAGGCCCTGGTCACCAGCTATGGCGAGGAAGTCAAAAACCTCTCACCCGTGCGCACTGCAATCGTCGACCCTGGCCGCACGCGAACCAAGATGCGCGCTGCGGCCTATCCGGGTGAGGACCCGGTGACGGTGAAGGCGCCTTCTATCGTGGCGGATGCTATTGTCGCGCTATTGGCCAGCGAGTTTGAGACCGGACACCGGTTGGTGATCGAGGGGTAATTCTCCATCGCCAGCAAGAGGGGGCATATCCGGACGATGGCTGAGGGATATCCGGAGCTTTAGGGTTTTTGAATCGCACAAAGACACGAAGACACAAAGAAGGTGTCAGGACAAAGGCCGGTAGCCTTTAAGGCTTTCGAACAGCAAGATTTCGTAAACCGTTCCAGCAACCCCGGCCCGAGCTGTTGATGGAGCTTGAATCCACAATCGACAGCAATTCGCGCGAGCTCTTCGATGTCGCCGCTCAAGCAGAGCCCCTCTGTACCTTCGTGTTTTTGTGCGAGTCAAAAACCCTAAAGTTCAGGCCCACCCTCAGCGACCGTCCAAGTCTGCCCCTTCGCAAGCAGCTTACCCAAATCGGCGGTCTTGCCTTCGCTTGCCGCTGCATTCTGCGCCACAACGGCGTCGTTAAACGTCGGACGCGGGTCGTCGTAGAGTACGCCGAGCGCCATCGGGAATGCACCAAAGGGCATTTCAACGAGCATATGCGCCACAGAGCGGTTTTTGACATCGTGGACGATCACACCGGCCGCCTGCCAATTGCCATCGACGACATCGACAACTTTCAATGTCAATGCCTCGACATCAAGCGCGATGCCTTTGGTGCCTTTGTGGAACAACATCGGCTCGCCATTTTCCAGCCAAAGCTGGCCATCGTCGGCATTTTTCTTTTCGGTGAAATCCTGAAACACGTCCTTGTTGTAGACGATGCAGTTCTGGAAAATTTCGATGAATGAAGCACCCTTGTGCGCGTGCGCTGCTTTCAAAACATCAGTGAGGTTTTTCGACACGTCGAAGCCACGGGCGACGAACCGTGCCCCTGCCCCCAAAGCAAAAGCACAAGGCGTGGCTGGCCGGTCGACAGAGCCATAAGGAGTCGACGGGCTGGTCGTACCGACACGGCTGGTCGGCGAATATTGGCCTTTGGTGAGGCCATAAATCTCGTTGTTGAACAGCATGATCTGGCAATCGAGATTCCGCCTGAGCAAATGCATCGTGTGATTGCCGCCAATCGACAGCGCATCACCGTCACCGGTGATGATCCAGACGTCGAGGTCCGGATTGGCGAGCTTCACCCCCGTCGCCACCGCAGGCGCGCGACCGTGGATGGTGTGGAAGCCGTAAGTTTCCATATAATAAGGGAAACGCGAGGAGCAGCCGATGCCGCTAATGAATACGGTGTTCTCCGGGGTGCTGCCAAGCTCCGGCATCGTGCGTTGCACGGCCTTCAGAATCGCATAGTCACCGCAACCGGGGCACCAACGAACTTCCTGATCGGTTTCCCAATCCTTGGGTGAACCTTTGGTGATGGGGGTCATGTCGTTCATAACACTTACTCTCTCTTCCGTTCGGGCTGAGCTTGTCGAAGCCCTGCCCTTCCTTCCGCCGCCCGAAAACAAAACAACCCTTCGACGGGCTCAGGGCGAACGGTGGTGTTTTATGCGTTTAAAGCATTCTCAATCGCGGCTTCCATCTCGGATATGGTAAACGGCTGACCGGACACTTTGTTCACCGGTTTTGCATCAACCAGATACTGGTCACGCAGCACGGTTTTCAATTGGCCGGTGTTCATTTCTGGAACGATCACCTTGTCAAACCCATGGAGCAATTCACCCAGATTTTTGGGCATCGGCCAGATGTGGCGGATGTGGATATGGGCGACGTCCAAGCCTTTGGCGATGCTGCGGCGAACGGCTTGGTGGATCGGGCCATAGGTCGAACCCCAGCCGACAACGGCCAGTTTTGCCCCCGCATTGCCGAGCAAGATTTCTTGATCCGGAATGCTGTCGGCGACACCGTTGACCTTGGCCGAACGGATGTCGGTCATCGCCTGATGGTTGTCGGGCGCGTAATTGATATGGCCGGTATCGATTTCCTTTTCGATCCCGCCGATGCGGTGGAGCAAACCGGGGGTACCGGGCTTTACCCAAGGCCGTTTCAGCTTTGCGTCGCGGCTATACGGTTTGAACCCGCCTTCGGGAACGTTCTCCAGAAACGTGACCGGGAACGGTTTATAAGTGGTAAGATCGGGTACTTTCCAAGGCTCTGCCGCATTGGCGATGTAGCCATCGGTCAAGAGCATCACCGGCGTCATATATTGCGTGGCAATCCGCACTGCTTCGATCGCGCAATCGAATGCGTCAACCGGCGAACGTGCCGCGATAACCGGCATGGGCGCGTCGCCATTGCGGCCATAGACGGCTTGATAAAGGTCGGACTGCTCGGTCTTGGTGGGAAGGCCGGTCGAAGGCCCCCCGCGTTGACTGTTGACGATGATCAGCGGCAGTTCGGTCATGATCGCCAAGCCCATCGCTTCGCCCTTCAGCGCGATGCCGGGGCCTGATGAGCTGGTAACACCCAATTGGCCCGCATAGCTTGCGCCAATGGCCGACGCGATGGCGGCGATCTCGTCCTCGGCTTGGAACGTGGTAATGCCATATTCCTTGAGGCGCGACAGATGGTGCAGGATCGCAGACGCCGGTGTAATCGGATAACCGCCGAAAAACATTTTAAGCCCGGCCAATTGCGCCCCCGCAACCAGCCCGAACGAGATCGACTCCGCGCCGGTAACGCTGCGGTATAGTCCCGGAGAAGCCGGTGCCGCATCGACATGATATTGCTTTAACGGCCCCGAAAGTTCGGCAGTTTCGCCGTAAGCATGGCCCGCATTTAGCGCCGCTACGTTGGCATCCGCCAGCACCTGATTCTTCGCAAATTTCGCATTCAGCCAGTCAATGATCGGTTGCCGGTCGCGGTCGAACATCCAGAGCGCGAGACCCAAGGTCCACATATTCTTGCAGCGTAACGCATCCTTGTTGCCCATGCCGAACGGCTTGACCGCTTCCAGCGTCAGCGCGCTGATATCGAATGCCAGCACCTGCCATTTGGCAAGGCTGCCATCCTCGATCGGATTCGCGGCATATTTCGCCTTGTCCAGATTGCGCTGGTTGAACTCGCCGGTATCGGCGATAATGAGGCCACCTTCGCGTAACGCATCGACATTGGTCTTGAGCGCAGCCGGGTTCATCGCCACCAGCACGTCAGGCTGATCACCTGCGGTATCAATGGCTTGGCTGCCAAAGTTGATCTGGAATGCCGAAACCCCGAACAGCGTCCCCAAAGGCGCACGGATTTCTGCCGGGAAATCGGGGAAGGTCGCAAAATCGTTACCCGCCAGCGCCGACGACAAGGTAAACTGCCCGCCGGTCAACTGCATTCCGTCACCGCTGTCACCGGCAAAACGGACAACGACTGCCTCACTATGTTCAGGCGCGCGATCGCCCGTTGGATCCTGTTTAAATGCCGTAGCCATCTGTTCCAGCCCGTGTTTGTTTTGTAACTTTATAGCCATGTTGCCTAGGCCGGTTCGCAGGGCACTGCAATTTAGAAAATCTTTGAGGGGGTGTTGCCTACTAGACTGTATGCGACACGGCGCTTATTAGGGCGGCTAGAACGGGAGAAGAAAATGAGTAGTGACCAACCTTATGTCCGGCCCGACGTTGCAGCCTTTCTGGCGTTTTTGAACGCGCAGCCGGGACCAAAGATGCATGAACTCGAACCTGCACTGGCACGGCAGGTGATGGTGGCGATGGGCGAGGTTGCCGAATTGCCGCTGGGCGAACTGGCGGTCATCCGGGACATCGAATGTCCGGGCCCTGCCGGACCGATCAAGCTTCGGCTGTTCGATGCACGCGAAACACGCGGTGCCGGACCGGTCATGGTCTTCTTCCACGGCGGCGGCTGGGTCATCGGTGATCTTGACACCCACGCCCCCTATTGCGCCGAAGTCGCCAGACAACTCGATTTGCCGGTGATTGCCGTCGATTACCGGCTGGCACCCGAACATCCCTTCCCGGCAGCGTCCGAGGATTGCGAAGCGGCGGCGCGCTGGGTGGCCTCCAGCCCCGCCGAACTCGGCCGTCAAGTCACCGGCCTGATAACCTCCGGAGATAGTGCGGGCGGCAGCCTGACCGTCACCACGACAATGGCGTTGCGCGACCATCCTGCTGATGTACCCGTTATCCTGCAGCACCCCATTTACCCCGCAGTTTCGGAGCATTTTGAATGGGCGAGTATGGTCACGTTCGCCGACGGCTATTTGCTGACCCGTGAGGCGATGGATTATTTCTATGGCGCTTATGCACCCGACGGCGACGATTATCGTGGCGCTCCGCTGAAATTTGATCAGACCGGCATGCCGCCCAGCCTCGTAACCACGGCAAGCCTCGATCCGTTATCAGACCAGGGCATCGCTTATGTCGAAGCCTTGAAGGCTGCGGGCGTTCGGGTGGAGCATCGCAGCGCCGATGGCAACATTCACGGGCACATCAACGTGCGGATGGGCGTTCCCTCGTCACAAGAGGACGTCACCGGGAATATGACAGCGTTAAAAGCGATGCTGACCGAAACAATGGTGACCGCATGAGTTTCGGGGCATGACCGACCCAACAGATCTCCCCTACCGCCCCTGCGCGGGTATCATGCTTGCAAATATGGAAGGGCAGGTTTTCGTCGGGCGACGGATCGACAGCAAGCCCGAGGGTGACCACTGGCAAATGCCGCAGGGCGGAATTGATGATGGTGAAGACGCGCGTGAAGCGGCTTTGCGCGAATTATCTGAGGAAACGGGGGTCAGCGCCGATCTGGTCGACATCATCGCGCAAAGTGCGGAAGAGCATTATTATGATTTGCCACCCGAATTGATGGGCAAAATCTGGGGCGGTAAATATCGCGGACAGCGGCAGATGTGGTTCCTGATGCGCTTCAAGGGCAAAGATAGCGACATTGACCTCCACACCAGGCACGCAGAATTTTCGCGCTGGCAGTGGATCGCCCCCGAGCGGTTGCAGCATGTAATCGTGCCGTTCAAGCGGCGGTTATATGAAGCGGTGGTTGCGGAGTTTCAGGATTTGATTTGACCGGTCAGTTCGGCTTTGCCGTATCCACACCGACAACCGGATTGATTTCCACCGCGCTGGCTTGCAGCACCGGCTTTTCTCCTGCTCTGGTGATGACAACCGCCAGGCGGTCCACCGCAGCGCAATTGACACGGCACAACATCCGCAACCGGGCGAGATTCTTTTTGGCCTGCTCAACCGCGCCTTTGGCAACCATCGCGTCGGCCTGTTCGGAAAGCGCAGTCTGATCGTTAGGGTCAAGCTCGAGCGCCTCTTTGTAGAAACGGATCGCCTTGCCGTTCAACCCTTGCACCTTTACCACCCGTGCCATCGCGACATAAGCTTCGCGGTTGCGCGGATCGACGGCAAGCGCGGTTTCATACCAATCTAACGCTACTTCAAACTCCCCCGCCCCCATCGCCGCATTCCCCGACTGCATCAGCGCCAGCGACTGTGGTTCGATGATATGGTCCGGCTTCTTACCGATACAGGCACTAGAGATCATCGCGAATGTGAGGGAAAGGGAAATAGCCGCAGGCGAAAAACGCATAATCAAAATCCATAGCTTAGGAACATCGAAGGCTATCACAGCTTTTGCAGCCTTGCTAAGAAAAATCCGTCAGTTCCGTCATGATGTGGGGTGAGAAGAATACCGTCACCATATTTGCGGCCCGCGGGCAGCGATATGTTATCGGGCCGCCAGCCGTCATGTGATTGTAAAAACCGCTCCACTTGCCCCCTGCCCTCCTCTTCGAGCAACGAGCATACCGCATAGACCAAATGACCGCCGGGTGCGACCATTTCCGATGCTATAGACAGCAAATTGGCCTGAGCCTGGATGACCTGCGCCAATCGCGCCGGCGTCAACCGCCAGCGCGTTTCGGGATTGCGCCGCCATGTGCCGCTCCCCGAACAGGGCGCATCGACCAGAACGACGGCGCAGGCTCCGTTTAGATCGGCCAACATCGACCGCTCCCGTCCCGGATTGAGCAGCCGCGCTTCCACTTCCAGCGCGCCGGCACGGTTGGCACGCGGTTTCATCTGGTCCAACCGCGCGCGATTGGTGTCGCTGGCGATCAAGCGGCCTTTGCCGTCCATATACGCCGCTAACCCCAGCGTTTTACCGCCAGCGCCGGCACAGAGATCCAGCACCGACATGCCGGGCCGGGCCGCAGTTGCATCGATGATCAATTGACTGCCGAGATCTTGGATTTCGACGCGGCCTTCTTGGACGGCGGCATGGCTGTCAATCGCCAGCCCCGTTGGCAGACGCAAGGCATAAGGCGATTGGTGCAATATCTCGGCGTCGGGAAATTCTGCCGCGACTGCTTCGCGCGACGCCTTGAGCGCGTTGACGCGCAAGTCGAGCGGTGCACGGTCGAGTAACGCTTGCCGTTCATTGGCGTCCATGAGTTCGGCAAAATGTGGCAATAACCATTGGGGCAATAAAGCACCGGTTGCGCGCGGTTCGGTCGCGCCTATCGCCGCTGGCCCATAATCGCTACCGTCAAACAATGCAGCCAATTCGGCATCATTTTCTGCCATTGCGACAAAAGCTGCCCTCGCGCTTTCCGGTCGCTCGCCAAACCGGCGAATTGCAGCCCACGCCAAATCGCGCACGGCGCGCCGGTCTTTGGACCCGGCATAGCGCCGCTCGGCAAAGAAACGCTTGGCCAACTGATCGGCCGACGGCCCGTTGTCGCGCGCGGCCATTATAATGCCATCGAGCAATTCTATTGCCGATTGCAGGCGCGCAGCAGGTCTCATGATTCAGCGCGTCGGGTAATTGGGCGCTTCCCGTGTAATTGTAACATCGTGCACATGGCTTTCGCGCAGGCCCGCATTGGTGATCCGGATAAAGCGCGCCCGTTTTTGCAAGTCCTCGATAGTACGCGACCCGGTATAGCCCATCGCGGCCTTTACGCCGCCGACAAGCTGGTGAATCACATCCCGCGCCGGACCTTTATAAGGCACCTGTCCTTCGATGCCCTCGGGCACGAGTTTCAACTGGTCCTTGATGTCTTGCTGGAAATACCGATCGGCGGAGCCGCGCGCCATTGCCCCAACCGAGCCCATGCCGCGGTAGCTTTTATACGTGCGGCCTTGATAAAGGAACGTATCCCCAGGCGCTTCTTCTGTACCTGCAAGCAATGACCCGACCATGACCGACGACGCTCCTGCCGCCAATGCCTTGGCGACGTCACCTGAAGTCCGCAGACCGCCATCGGCGATAACGGGCACACCTGACTTCGCTGCCTCCGCAGCAGATTCCATTACCGCAGTCAATTGCGGCACGCCGACGCCAGCGACAACACGCGTCGTACAAATCGATCCCGGGCCGATGCCGACTTTGATCCCGTCCGCGCCCGCGTCAATCAGCGCGCGCGTGGCCTCAGCGGTGGCGACATTACCTGCCACTATCTGCACATCGGGCGACATTTTCTTGATCTCGGCGACCGCTGCTGCGACCATTTTGCTGTGCCCGTGAGCGGTGTCGACGACGATCAGGTCACATTCGGCGTCAATGAGCGCTTTGGTATAAGCCAAACCCTTTTCGCCAACCGTCGTCGCGGCGGCAACCCGCAGACGCCCGGATGCGTCCTTGGTCGCTGCGGGATAATTGACCGCTTTCTCAATGTCCTTGACCGTTATTAAACCGATGCAATGGTAATTGGCATCAACCACCAACAACTTTTCGATCCGCCGCTGATGCAGCAAACGCCGTGCATCTTCCTGACCGACCCCCAGCGAAACCGTGGCGAGGTTGTCATGGGTCATCAGTTCCGAAACAAGCTGGTTCGGATTTTCGGCAAAGCGAACATCCCGGTTTGTGAGGATCCCGGCAAGTCGCCCATTGGCTTCCACTACAGGAATTCCCGAAATGGAATTGTCTGCCATAATCGCCCGCGCCTCAGCCAGCGTCGCGCCGGGGTTGATGGTGATCGGATCGACTACCATCCCCGATTCAAAGCGCTTCACCTGCCGGACAGCAGCACATTGTTCCTCAATCGAGAGATTGCGGTGCAGAACACCTATACCACCCAGTTGCGCCATGACAATCGCCATCCGTGCCTCGGTGACGGTATCCATAGCCGACGAAAGCACTGGAATATTTAGTGAAATTGTTTTGGTCAGACGCGTGCGCGTATCGGCTTGGCTCGGCAGAATTTCGGACTCGCCGGGTTGCAACAACACGTCGTCAAAAGTTAGTCCAAGGGGAATATCTATCATGTTGCCACCGTGCCCGTGTGTCGATTCGTGGCGGCCCATGTAACCAGTAAGCCGGTTATTCGCCAGCCTTGTTCCATTTATATTTTCGTCGGCTGGCGAAGAATTTACCCAACTCGATATGCAGCATCGCGTCCTCTGCTGCACCGCCCAACTCTGTCATATCGGTTAGTTCGTCTTTCGGCCCGTGATAGTCACCGCCAAAAAACTTCTGAATAAGGTCCAGGTCCGCAAACGAGCCATTCACCATTAACGCGGGGACACCTTTTTGCGTCAGAGCCCATCCATCCTGCCGCTGGAAATACGCGTTGGCATCGGTTGAAGAATTGACCTTGCGACCGGCTTTTCTCGCAATGGCATCAACCTTGGCGTCAAGGTTGGTGATACCTCTACCGACAATGGCAACCTTTACACCACGTGGCGCTATTGCAATGGTATCGATGTTCAAAGCGACGACAATCTGGTCCAAAGGCAACGCGGGATTTTCGGTAAAGGAATAAGCGCCCAGCAGGCCGCTTTCTTCCCCGGTTGTCGCAACAAAATAAATATCGCGGTCATGCCGCTGTTTCGAAAGCCTTTCAGCCACCTCGTTCAACACCGCGATGCCGCTGGCATTATCGACGGCACCGTTACAGATACGGTCTACGGCACCCTCCGGCTCACAAATCCCCAGATGGTCCCAATGCCCCATATACAAGACCGCTCCGGATCCCTTTTTCTTGCCCGTCAATTTACCGATAACATTGTAACTTTTGAACCGGCGGACATCAGTCGTTACGTCAAAGTCAGCATTTATGCCCAGCGCCTCGCCGACAAACGTCTTCGCCCTGGCCTGCTGGCGCAGTTTGTCCCAATCACGCCCGGCAGCAGTGACCAACGCGACCGCGAATTCCGAACTGATCGCGCCTTCCAGCGCCGCGCGTTCTTCACGAGATTCGAGCGCTATCGGACGGGATAGCAATTGGCGCCGGGCGCCGGCCCACTCTCCCGCGCTATCCGCGACCATTATAACCGCCTGTGCCCCCGCAGCAATAAGGGCGTCGCGGCGTGCCTGCGGCGATTGCATATCTTCGGGCGCAAATTGCGGCTGGTCTAAAAGAATGAGAACGGCTTTCCCCGCAACGCCATCAACTACCGAACCGTCCGGTTTGACGCCATAACCGCCGAAGAGTAATGGCAGCGAGCCCTTATAAACTGCGTCCTTGCCGATCAGTATAATGTCATCCGACGCGATACGTAACGTCCGGTCTTTCACCGCAAAAACAAATTTGGCCGAGCCCGGCCCACGGCTGACCAGTGCTACGGGATCGTACCAGCTGCCGTCTCTGGCTGCCGGTTTCAAACCTGCGGCTTTCCAGCTTTCGGCAATGTAGTTTATAGTTTTGGCTTCACCCTCGCTACCGGGTGCACGACCTTCAAAGTCGTCGCTGGCCAGTGTTGCGATATGTGCTCGCAGATCATCTTCCGTGACGACATTCGCCGCCAATGGTGCCGCAAATATCAGAGTAATTAAGGAAACAAAATATTTGGCGGAACGACGCACTATTAAACACTCCCGAAGCGAAGATTAGCGGCTATCCATCGTATGTTGGCCACGTTCTATCGCCATTTCGCTTCCCTCTACATGCACCGCTTCAATCATGCGACCCTTAAAACGCTGCGTCCCACCTCAGTTCGCCGCAATTGAGTCTTCGGTTGATGCAGCCTCACCAGTCAGCACCGAAGGTGAATCTCTGGGATTTGTTGCACATTTGCCAAATTGGCATCGCAAATTGTCCGATTTCTCTTGGCAAGTGAAGGAATATTTACGACATTGCGCGCGGCGTCAAATGGGAGGGTTTTATGCAGTTCACATTTTTCTTAATTCTGGCATTATTGGTTGTCTTCTATCTCTTTGCCAGCATCAAAATTGTGCGCCAAGGCTTCCATTACACAATCGAGTATTTCGGACGCTATCAAGAAACAGCGCAGCCCGGATTTAATTTCTACCCCGCATTTTTTTACCGCGTTGGCCGTAGCGTCAACATGATGGAGCAAGTGCTCGATATTCCCGGACAGGAAATTATCACTAAAGATAATGCGATGGTCGCAGTTGATGGCATCGTGTTCTTCCAGGTGCTCGACGCTGCGAAGGCTGCCTATGAAGTATCCGATTTGCTGGTCGCACTGATGAATCTGACCACCACCAATTTGCGTACTGTCATGGGGTCGATGGACCTCGATGAGTTGCTATCGAAGCGTGACGAGATCAACGGTCGGCTGCTGGTTGTGGTCGACGAGGCGACGTCGCCATGGGGTATCAAGATCACGCGTGTGGAAATCAAGGACATCCGTCCCCCCGCCGATATATCCAACGCTATGGCGCGGCAGATGAAAGCCGAGCGCGAAAAACGTGCGCAGATTCTTGAAGCAGAAGGCTTGCGTGCCGCCGAAATTCTGCGGGCCGAGGGCGAAAAGCAGGGCCAGATACTGCAGGCCGAAGGTCGCCGCGAAGCCGCTTTCCGCGACGCGGAGGCGCGCGAACGTGAGGCAGAAGCCGAAGCCAAAGCAACGCAAATGGTGTCCGACGCTATCGCAGGCGGAAATGCGCAAGCGATCAATTACTTCATTGCTCAAAAATATGTCGAGGCAGTCAGCCTGTTTGCAACTTCGCCCAATGCCAAAACCATATTGTTCCCGGTCGAGGCAACGCAATTGATTGGCACATTGGGAGGAATTGGCGAACTGGCAAAAGAAGCATTTGGCGAGAAGAAATAAGGGCGAAAGGGACTGCAATGGATTGGCTGGAGCAGGCGACCGGATTGGACACAGGCTATCTGTGGTTGATTGGTGCGGTAGTTTTGGGCGGACTTGAACTGCTGTTACCAGGCATTTTTCTGGTGTGGATTGCGATCGCGGCGGCACTGACCGGTATTGCGACGGTATTTCTGGACATACCTGTAATCGGCCAACTCGTGCTATTTTCGCTGCTCGCCGTCGCGGCAGTCTATTCAGCGCGTAAATCCTACCGCGCAATCGGTAATTCCAGCGCCGACCCGATGCTCAATGATCGCGGCGCACGACTGACTGGCGAAATTGTTACTGTCGTTGAGGCCATCCAAAACGGCACCGGCCGCGTGAAGGTGGGCGACGGTGTTTGGTCTGCACGTGGTGCTGACGCTGGCGTCGGTGATAAGGTTCGGGTGACGGGTTCGGATGGTACGGTGTTGTTGGTGGAGGCGATTTGACTAAATCTCCGACAGGCTGGCGCGGTCGGGCTCAACAAGGCCCCGCCGCGCCGCCACCGAGAATAACAGTTCCTTTGAGTAATGTTTGATCGGCAGGTCACGCCGCCCGCGCGGGGACAACAACAGCGCATTGACGGCTTCGGACAATGACGATCCGGGATTCCATTCGGCCAAATGCGCCCGCACGGCCGCCACATATACTTGCGTAATCGTCTCGTGATAGCCTTGGCTGTCGTCGTTCACCCCGCCCCCGGCTTCATTATAGCTTGAGATAATGCCGCGCATCTCCCGCTCGGGCACAATGTCGGGTCGCTCTCTTACAATCCACAAGCAGGCGCCCAGATGGGCTTCATGCGTCCATTCCTCGCGCGGCAAAGTGCGCGCGAGCAATCCCTCGCCGATCCTGACAATCGATGCGTCGTCTTCAAACAGGCGAATTTTAAAGTCGGACATTTCCGGGCCTTCTCAATGCGCCCGGAATATTCCGGGCTTTACGCGGCGTTCGGTGCCGCTTGCCTTACCCCTTCATCTACATGGTCAGCAAATTCGGCGAAATTGTCGATAAATTGCTGCACCAGTTGCTTGGCCGTGGCGTCATATTCCGACTTGTCGGCCCAGGCGGCACGCGGATCAAGGATGGCGCTGTCGACACCCGCAACCGCAACCGGAAATTCAAAGCCGAAATTCGGATCTTTGCGGAATTCGGCATCGTTCAAGCTGCCGTCCAAGGCCGCATTGAGCAGCGCGCGCGTCGCCTTGATCGGCATGCGCTTGATCCCCGGCATCGTCGCCTTGCCACCGGTCCAGCCGGTGTTCACCAACCAGCATTGAACAGCGCCCTTTGCGATACGTTCCTTCAGAAGATTGCCGTAAACACTTGGGTGACGCGGCATGAACGGCGCGCCGAAGCAGGTCGAAAAGGTCGCCTCTGGTTCAGTGACACCAATTTCCGTACCCGCGACACGCGCGGTGTAACCCGACAGGAAGTGGTACATCGCCTGATCAGGTGTCAGCTTCGCAATCGGAGGCAAAACCCCGTAAGCGTCCGCAGTCAGCATGATGATATTTTTGGGAACCGGCCCCATATTATGTTCCGACGCATTCGGAATGAAGTCGATCGGATAAGAGCCACGGCTGTTTTCGGCGAGGCTGGCATCGTCAAAATCAAGCTCGCGTGTTTCCGGGTCCATAACAACATTTTCGAGCACGGTGCCAAAACGCTTGGTGGTCGCAAAAATCTCCGGTTCGGCTTCGGGCGAGAGGCGGATCATTTTGGCGTAGCAACCGCCTTCGAAGTTGAAGACTGCGGTGTCAGACCAGCCATGCTCGTCATCGCCAATCAGGGTACGCGAGGCGTCAGCGCTCAGCGTGGTTTTGCCCGTGCCGGAAAGACCGAAAAATACCGCCGTATCGCCGTTGGAACCAATATTCGCCGAGCAATGCATCGGCATCACGCCTTTAACCGGCAGCAAATAATTGAGAATGCCGAACACCGATTTCTTCATTTCACCGGCATAAGCGGTGCCACCTATCAGGATCAGCTTTTCGCTAAAATTGACAGCAATTACGGTTTCACTGCGGCAACCATGGCGCGCCGGATCAGCACGAAAGCTGGGCAGATCAATGATTGTATATTCAGGGGCGAAACCAGCCAGCTCATCATCGGTCGGGCGCACCAGCAAAGTACGGACGAACAGATTGTGCCAAGCGAGTTCGTTAATCACACGCACATTAACGCGATGCTCCGGCTGCGACCCGCCGAAAAGGTCAGCTACGTATAATTTGTCTTTACCGGCAAGCGCCGTCAGAAAATCAGCCTTCAATGCGGCGAAATGTTCCGGCGTCATGGGAACATTGGTTTTGCCCCACCAAATCGTGTTTTCGGTTTCAGCATCGCGCACGATGAACTTGTCTTTGGCAGAGCGCCCGGTATGCATTCCGGTCTCGACCACCAGCGGCCCGTCTTTGGCCAGCATGCCCTCACTATTGCCCAATGCCGCCTCCACCAGGTGCGCGGTACCCAGATTGCAATGCAGGACCGCATTTGTCTCGACACCTTGTTGCTTCAGAGAGATATTTAAGGGCGCTGGCATTGGAAAACTCCGTTAATTGAGCAAAGCTTTGCATGGATATGCGTTGGATTTGCAGGCCGGTAGCTTACCCATCGGCCCGCGTCAAATTGCGGACGCGCAAAATTTTGCTCGTGCAGCAATATATTGGTGCCATCAAAGGATGGCCAGTAATTAGCTATTGATTGAACCATAAGAAACTCGCCCCTATAGGCATGCGATGAGCGCTACGATTGCCCTTGTGGATGATGACCGCAATATCCTGACATCCGTCTCTATAGCGATGCAGGCCGAAGGCTATATCACACGGCTATATCCGGATGGCGAAAGCGCTTTGAAAGCGATGCTGGAGAATCCTGCTGACCTTGGCATCTTTGATATCAAGATGCCGCGTATGGACGGGCTCGAACTGCTCCGACGCTTGCGCGAAAAAAGTGCAATGCCGGTGATTTTCCTGACATCCAAAGATGAAGAACTGGATGAAGCACTTGGCCTCGCGATGGGAGCCGACGACTATATTACCAAGCCGTTTTCCCAGCGCCTACTTATTGCGCGGGTCAAGGCGATCTTGCGGCGGGCAACTTATGACAAAGCTCCGGTCAATGGCGAAGTTGCCGAAGAGCCCGAACCGATGGTCCGCGGCAAGCTGGAAATGGACCCGGCGCGGCACCATGTCCGGTGGGACGGCAAACCGCTAACGCTGACGGTCACCGAGTTCATGATATTGGAGGCGCTGGCCAACCGCCCCGGCGTTGTGCGAACGCGCGACCAGCTGATGGATGCCGCTTATCAGGATGACGTCTACGTCGATGACCGAACCATCGACAGCCACATTAAACGCCTGCGTCGCAAATTCAGGGAAATCGACCCTGAATTTTCGGCCATAGATACGCTGTATGGTGCCGGTTATCGATTCGCAGAAAGCTGAACCCGCCCATCTGGCGCTCGGATGGAGTCGTGGGCTTTCGCTCACGGCGCGAATTCTTGCGGTCAATTTGTTCGTTCTGGTGCTTTTGGGGGCGGGACTTTTTTTCCTCGACAGCTATCGCGCCCGGTTGATCGAGGAGCGTGAAAGTGCAGCCAAAATCCAGGCGGAACTTTTGGTCAACAGCCTGCCCTTGGTCCGCGCCGAAGACCGCGCAGCATTCATCATCGCCTTCGCCAGCCAGCACCAATCCCGGATCCGGTTGTACAATGAAGACGGAACAAAGCTGATGGACAGCTTCGATCTGGAAAAGCCGACTTACGACTGGCGCAGTCCTGACAAAGAGCCGTGGCGAAAGGTTGCTGCGCGCGGTATTGACCGGGTTTTTGATTTTCTGGTTGTCGCACCGGTCCTGCCCGAATTTGTCGAACCCAGGAACGACACTGTAAAATCATGGCCCGAAGTGCGGCGAGCGAAGCCGGGGCGACCGGTGTCGATGGCGCGCTTTGCCCCCGACCTCACCCATGTGATCAGCGCCGGCGCGCGTTCGCCACAAGGCAGCTATGCAGTACTTTCAACCGCGAATGAGAGGGATATCAGGCTGTTCGTCCGCGCCGAGCGGTTTAGCATCGGCATGTTTTTCTTTATCGTTCTGGGCATTGGCATATTGCTGTCGATGTTCCTGGCACGCACAATCGTGCGCCCGCTGCGACATCTGGCGCGAGCTGCGGTCAAAGTTCGGCTCGGACGGGCGCAAGAGGTCACCGTCCCGCGCCTGCCCTCGCGCCGCGATGAAATAGGGCTGCTGGCCCGCGCATTATCGGACATGAGTATCGCGCTACGTCAAAGGATCGATGCGACCGAGGCCTTTGCCGCCGATGTCGCGCATGAAATCAAAAATCCGCTGGCATCGTTACGTTCGGCGCTCGACGGCGTGGAGCAAGTCCAGGACCTGGCGCTCCGCGCACAGTTAATGGAAGTGGCCAAAGCAGACGTGCACCGGATGGACCGGTTGATCAGCGATATATCCGATGCCAGCCGGGTAGACTCGCAACTGGCCAAGGCGAAGTTTGAACGGATCGATATTGGTGATATGATCGAGCAGTTGTTGCAAGCACGCGAGGACCGCGGCGGTGACAATGGTGTCACCATCGCCTTTGCCCGACCTAGACGCGGGATCGCGACGGCTCTGGGCGAAGATGTCAGGCTTGAACGTATGTTCACAAATTTGATCGACAACGCCGTATCCTTCTCTCCGCCCGGCGGCCTGGTTGAGATATCGGCTACGCTGGCCGACGACGAGGTCATTATCCGGGTGAGCGACGAAGGGCCCGGCGTGCCCGAACAGGATCGCGAAGCCGTATTTCGCCGTTTCCACAGCGAACGACCGACTTCTGAAAATTTCGGCAAGCATAGCGGACTTGGTCTCGCGATTGCCCGCACTATTGTTGAGGGGCATCATGGCCGCATCATGGTGCGTGACCGGGTCGATGGCAAGCCGGGCGCGTGCTTCGAAATCGCCTTGCCATCCGCCGATGTATCGACGCGGTGAGCGCATCAACGCCCCTGTTGCTGCACGCTTCGGCGGTTGCCATCAACGGCGAGGGTGTGTTGTTTTCGGGAACATCGGGCTCGGGCAAATCGGACCTGGCGCTGCGTTTGATTGACCGCGGCGCGGTTCTCATCAGCGACGATGGCGTTTGGGTCGATGCGGAGGGGCCGCTTGCGATCTTGCGGACGGCACCCAATATAGCGGGTATGATCGAAATGCGCGGGGTAGGCATATTGAAAATGCCCTTTGCAGACGGTGTGCCGCTGCGTTTGGCAGTGATACTCGATGCCAAACCTGAACGCTTGCCAACGCCGGACACGACGAAAATAGCTGGCCATGATGTGCCTTGTCTGAAGCTTTCAGCGTTCGAGGCAAGCGCGCCGCTCAAAGTCGAACAGGCTGTTCGTGCTGCAACCGAAAGCCAAGCCGCATGAACGAAAAGCCGGCATCATCGCGGCAAACCATCTTGCTGGTTACCGGATTGTCGGGTGCCGGCAAGACGACTGTTCTCAAAACGCTGGAAGATATGGGCTGGGAAGCAGTCGATAACTTTCCGATTCGTTTAGCGGGGCCGTTACTTGACATTCCGGCGTCCGAAGGCCGATCCGGACCGGAAATTCCGTTGGCTTTGGGCTTTGACAGCCGGACCCGGGGATTTGCGGCAGACACGCTAATTTCGCAGATCAAGCAGTTGCAAAAGCGCAACGACCTCAACATCATGACCCTGTTTCTGGATTGCGCAGGCTACGAGATCGAGCGCCGCTATTCCGAAACGCGGCGACGGCATCCTCTGGCGCAGGACCGACCGGCTATCGATGGCATCGCGCAAGAACGGACGCTGATGGCGCCGCTGCGTCGCTGGGCGGAAACCGTCATCGACACGACGAAGCTCTCAGCAAATGATTTGCAAAATGAAATCCGGGAGCGTTTCAGAAACGAAGCCAGTCCCGATATGACGGTTTCCATTACCAGCTTCGGCTTCTCGCGGGGTGTGCCGCACAATGCCGATCTGGTGTTTGATCTGCGTTTCTTGCGCAACCCGCATTGGGATAATGATCTGCGTCCTTTGACCGGGCTCGACCAGGCCGTGTCCGATTATGTCGAGGCAGATCCGGATTATGAGGGTGCCGTTACTAAAATCCGCGACTTGCTGCTTTACTTGCTGCCGCTGTACGATGCGCAAGGGAAAGCTTATGTCAATATCGCTTTTGGCTGCACCGGCGGACGTCACAGATCGGTGCATGTTGCCGAACGGTTCGGCAAATGGTTGCGCGACGCCGGATTTTCGCCCACGGTCGCCCACCGCAATCTGAGGTCACGGCCGATCGACGCGCTGGAGGGGCCAGTTGGTGGTGCGCCGCGACACGAAACAAAAGATAAGCAGGGTAAAATTTGAGCATGATCGGACTGATTTTGGTCACCCACGGCAGACTCGCCGAAGAATTTCTGGTGGCGCTCGAACATGTCGTCGGCCCGCAACAGCAGGTGGCGACCATCTGTATCGGCCCGCGCGATGACATGGAAGGGCGGCGCAAGGAAATTGCGGCCGCGATCAGACAGGTCGATCTCGGCAAAGGTGTGGTCATTCTGACCGATCTGTTCGGCGGAACACCGTCCAACCTGGCGATTTCATTGCTGGATGCCGGACACGTGGAGGTCATTGCAGGGGTCAACCTGCCAATGCTGATCCGTCTCGACAGTGCACGCAAATGCATGGATGTTAAGGAAGCGGTGGCTGCCGCGCGCGAGGCTGGCCGTAAATATATAAGCGTCGCATCAGAAGTGCTGGAGGCCTCTAAATGACCAGAATCAGCCGTAATGTGGTGATTGTTAATGACCGCGGCCTGCATGCACGCGCCAGCGCCAAATTTGTGACCTTGGTAAGCCGCCTGCCCGACGGGTTGCATGTCGAAGTGGAAAAAGACGGCCAATGCGTTACTGGGACCTCGATCATGGGCCTGATGATGCTTGGTGCAGCCAAGGGCAGCCAGATCACGGTGCATGTGGCCGGCGAGGACGCCGACAAAGCGCTGGATAAGCTGGTCGGGCTGGTGGTGGACGGCTTTGGCGAAGATTGATGCGGGGCTGATCGATGCGCCGCGAAATAACCGGATTTTCCAACCCGCTGGTCAAGCAGGTCCGATCCTTGCGCGAAAAGAAGCTGCGCAAACGCGAGCGTAAGTTTCTGGCCGAGGGATTGCGCATCATGACCGAAGCGCGCGAGGCCGGGTTCCTTCCCGAAATGCTGTTCCGCGTCAAAGGCCGCGAGGTCCATGCGCTCGAAATCGTGCTGGAGAATGCTGTGCTGGCGGCGGGGGGCGATGTGATCGAAACCAGTGCCGATATTCTTTCCAAGCTTTCAGGCAAAGACAATGCGCAGGCCGTTGTCGGCATATATCCCGATCACGCGACGCCGCTCGCCGACATAGATCGCAACACCGCGCCGATCTGGCTGGTCGCACAGGCGATGCGCGATCCCGGCAATCTGGGGACAATGCTGCGCACCGGCGATGCGGTTGGTGCGGGCGGGCTCATACTGATTGACGACTGCACGGATCCGTTTTCGGTTGAGGCCGTGCGGGCCAGCATGGGCGCGATTTTCACGCAGAAGATCGTGCAATGCAGCTGGGAGGAATTCATCACATGGCTACGCTCCGGCGAAGGCCAGTTGGTCGGCACCAGCCTTGAAACCGACCAGGACTATCAAGCCCCGCATTATGCCGCACCAAGCTTCATTCTGACTGGCAACGAAGCCCAGGGGCTTCCGCCGGAATATGCCGCCGAATGCGACTTGCTGGTCAAAATGCCGATGCGTGGCAAGGCGGACAGCCTGAACGCCGCAGTCGCAACGGCGGTCATGGCTTATGAGGTGCTCAACCAGTTTCGGCATTTCAAAGCCATGTAAGTTCGTTATATTCAGGCTCTGGCAATCGAGAAGCGCGCGATATAGCGGTCATGAATATTTGGCGTTCCTTGTTGATGTCCACATTGGCGCTGCCATTTTTGGCGGCTTGCCAAACCCTCCCCTCTGCGGATGAGATCCTCAACAGCGACCAGCTTTATGTCGCACGTGGCAATGAACCCGGCTGGATATTGAAGATGGACGGGCAAACCATCGATTATCTGGGTAATTATGGCGAAACCAAAATCAAGGTTCCAGCACCCCAAGGCCACCCCTCTTTCAACGGCATGCGCTATGTCACGGACCGGTTGACCGTCGATGTCACCTACGCCAGTTGCGCCGATGGCATGTCGGGCAAACGCTTTGCCGACACGGTGACGGTGCTTGCCTACGGCATGGAATATAAAGGATGCGGAGGACGCACATTGCCACCCGAGTCGCTCAATGACACGTCCTGGACGATATTGCTGATGGACCAGCTGCCAGTAATTGGCGGGGTCAACAACGAAGTCCGCTTTGCCGATGGCAAGGTGAGCGGCACCGCAGGATGTAACCGGTTCAATGGCAGCTATAGCGTGGCGGGCAATGTACTGACATTTGGCGCGGTCGCATCGACAAAAATGATATGTTCTGAAAAGCAGATGGCGCAAGAAGCAAAGTTTCTGTCGCTGATAAGCGGACCGGTAACCACGCGTTACACGATCAACGGCAATCTCATTTTGGCTGACGACAAGGGCAACAGGATTACGTTGCAGCAGGTGGTTTGATTATTCTGCGGCTTCGCGCTCATCGCTGATCAGGGCGGGGTCCGCGTCACTTCCATAACGCGGTAACGCTTCCACCCTCGGCACTTCTTCAAGCTCACGATTGCCGGTTTCGATATTGAGTTCGGCAAAACGCCTGCCCGTGGACATGACGTTGCGTTCAAAACTGCCGACAAATTTATTGTAGTTGTTGACCGCCGAATTAAGCCCCGACCCGACCGATTTCAAATGCTGTGCCGCAACTGCAATCCGGTCGTACATTTCCTTGCCAAGCTGACCAATCTGCTTCGCTTCGCGCGCCAAACCTTCCTGCCGCCATACACCCGCCACCGTACGCGCAATCGCCACAAGATTGGTCGGCGTTGCCAGCAACACGCGCTTTTCAAATGCGAAGTCCCATAAATGCGGCTCGTGCTCCAACGCCGCCGCCAGAAAATGTTCGCCGGGCACGAACATGATTACATAATCCGGCGCTTCGTCAAACTGATCCCAATATGCCTTGCGTGAAAGCCCATCGATATGGTTTTTCATAGAGGCGCAATGTCGTGCCATTGACACAACGCGCAGTTCCTCGTCCGCCGCGTCAAAGGCATCCTGATAATCGTTCAACGATACTTTGGCATCGATCACCAATATGCGGTTGCCGGGAACGTGGAGGATAACGTCGGGCCTTAACCTGCCCTCGGCAATATCCACACTCGCCTCGGTCACGAAATCAACATGTTCGGAAAGGCCGCAGCTTTCGAGCACGTTCTTCAACTGCTGTTCGCCCCACCGGCCGCGGGCTTTGGGGGCATTGCGCAGGCTGCTGACGAGCTTGGCAGTCTCGGTAGACACCCGCTCCTGCCCCGTGCGCATCTGGTCGATCAGGCTGGTAAGCGTTCCATAGGCCTCCGACCGATCCTTCTCGATTTTGCCAACCTGTTCTTCATAGGCTTTGAGCTTATCACCCACCGGGGCGAGCAGTTGCTTCAACCTCTCCTCGTTCTTCTCGCCCGCCTGATGAAAACGTTCGTCAGCGCGTTGCAGAAACGCGGCCTGTGCCTCGCCCAGCAATTTCTGGCCAATCTCGCCAAATTGCGCTGACAGCACTTCTTTCGCATCGCTCAAAGCGCGCAATTGCTCGTCAAATGATCGCTCCCGTTCCTCAAGCGAGGTTTCCAGCCGCGCCAGCCGATCTTTCGCGCCGTCGCGTTCACCCACCACGGCGTCGAGCATCGACCGCAATTGCAATGCAGTTTCATTCCCCGCAGTCGCGCTGCGCCCGCCCGTCGTCCAGCCAACCGCGAGCCCAAGCAGCAAGGCAAGCACGACAACAATGATAACAACTAACGGCTCCAACGCGCCACCCTCATTCTAGAACGAATTGGGAACATAGTCCCCATGCGGCGCGCGTCAAGCAGCTTGTGCCGATGCCCGCCGTGCACGTTTGACCTTGGCGTAGCTCAATACGCTAAACGGAATGAGCGCGGCATACACAGCGCTGATAATGATAAGCGCCACCCACGGCGCCGCAATCAATGTCGCGGCAAACAAACCAACCCCGGCCAGCGCGATGAAACGCCATGCAGGACGAACCTTGAGTGAAGACCAGCTAAAGGTTGCGACATTGGAGATCATCAGGATCGCGCAGAGCAGCAACCATGGGCCGATCAAGCGATAATCCTGCGCCCATTCCAATCCGGTTTCCAGCCAGAGGGTTAGCGGCAGCAACGCCAGCCCTGCCCCGGCGGGCGACGGTACGCCGGTGTTAAATCCCGCCGATTTATGCGGCTGTTCATCATTATCGATCCGCGCATTGAACCGCGCCAGCCTTAGAGCCGCGCACAGCACGAAAAACAGGCAGATCGTCCAGCCAAAACGCGGCATATGCTGCATCGCCCAGCTATACATGATGAGTGCTGGGGTCGCGCCGAAGGCAATCACATCGGACAGCGAATCGAGCTCGGCGCCGAACCGGCTTTCGCCCTTCAACAGGCGCGCGATCCGCCCGTCCATCGCGTCGAGTACACCTGCGACCACGACCGCAATCAGCGCCGCATCCCACCGTTCCTGCATTGCAAACCATACGCCTGACAGCCCGGTACACAGCGCCATCGCGGTCACCGCATTGGGGGCGAGTGCCCGCAAAGAAATGCCGGGTAATGGTCGGGTACTCATGCGCTCAGCCGGGGGTTAATGGTTGATGGCATAAAGGTCCTGGTCAACGCCCAGTTCGGCGATGATTGTCTCGCCAGCAACGCAGCGTTGTCCTTTGATAACCTTCGATGCGGTGCCGACCGGCAAGAACACATCAACGCGGCTGCCAAAGCGGATGAGGCCGACGCGCTGGCCGGTGCCGACACTGTCGCCTTCCTTCACAAAGGCAACGATACGCCGCGCAACCAGTCCTGCAATTTGCGTGAAACCGATGCGGATGCCGTCGCTGCGTTCGACCAGAAAATGCTGCCGTTCGTTTTCTTCGCTGGCTTTGTCGAGGTCTGCATTCAGGAATTTGCCCGCGATATAGACAACGCGCTTGATCGTGCCGCGGATAGGCGTGCGGTTGATGTGAACATCGAACACGCTCATGAAAATGGAAACCCGTGTCAGCGGCTGGTCGCCCAAAGCGTCCGGGCCGCGCAGTTCTGGCGGTGGCGGCACGACTTCTATCAAGGTTACAAGCCCGTCAGCAGGTGCCACCACGAAACGATCATCGGTCGGCGTCGTGCGCGCCGGATCACGGAAGAACGCCAGCGTCCACGCCGTAACCGCCGCCATCGGCCAAGCCAGCGTTTCCCACCCCATGAACGCAAAAATCAGAGTGACCGCGCCTGCGATAAGTCCGAATTTACGTCCTTCAGGATGGACGGGAGGAAATGACCATTTTGCGACCCCGATGCCCCGGTTGGTTAGTTCTTGTCTGCTCATCGGCCCTAGCTAGGGGATGAGGCGAGATGTTACAACCGTTGGTTGGATGTGGTTGGGGGGATTTTTAGATGCGGATGGAGGCGGAATGAACGCTTATTTAGCGATTGCCGGGTGATTATGCAGCAATCGCAAAGATCGGACGCTATTTCGTCAACCGTGCGCAACATGAGGATGAAAAATGCGGAAAAGGGCAGCTAATCATGATTTCATCGCGCCGCTTGCAGGATGAATTAAGTGCACTGCCACCGTTATCCGAAAACAAGCCGCGCGAATGTGGCGACCGAACCCTGTATCGGCGATGAACTGCGTCCTTTTCCTTACGCCTCGCCCGCATCCAAACGCAGCCGCAGCACCGCGAGCTTTTTCAATAGGCTCCTCGTCAGCTCATCGTCCGACATTTCCTCGCGCCGGTTCCGGCCCCATCCCCGCACACCGGTGCGCCGCGCCCAGTGTCGGAACGCGCTGTGCTTGTTCATGTGAAGCAGCGCCAGCCCCTGTTGGGGCGTCATCGGCTCCATCGGAATTGCTGTCTCCCGGTCGACCTCGTGCGGACCATCGGGATCGATCGACGCCATCGCATTTTCCAGCATCCCCATTTCGAGCGCAAGATACCCCTCCTCCACCGCCTCGTCCCAGCGCCGCCCGAAATCGGGCCAGCGTTCGCGGTGCATATAGGCCGACGGCACCGATAGCGCGACCGCGCGGCACGCCAGCTTCACATTGCAAGTCGCCGAAAGCACGCTGAGGAACCGAGCCTCACCGCGCGCCGTCCATTGCTTTAGCCGAGCGCGAGAAACCTGCGCCCGCCGCCCGTTGGAGCCGCGCACCACCAGCTCCTCACCATCTATCGCCGCCCATTTCGCCGAAGTCTTCACCGCCGAAGCGCCCGACAGCCGCTCCCGAGCCCCCGCAACCGCCGCCTCCATCCGCGCCTTGAATTCGGGATCGTTTGAGCGATGCAGCGAAACCCAGCCCCTCGAAACCCGCGCGCGTTCGGCAGAAATGGTCTGGTTGCCGGTTTCGGCGAGTGCCTTGAAAAAGGCTTCCGTGCGCGCGGCGCTGGCTTTCTTGGACATCCTGCCCTCCGATTCGATGTTAGAGGGCAATGTGATTAGGCAGGGTCGGGGGCTGTAGGAAAGGCATATTTTAATCCGCCCCACCCAACGCGTTCGTATCGAGCCCTTCGGCTGGCTTGCCGTCGCGCTGGATAGACCTGGCCAAGGGCCAAGCCGGGACACAGCGAGTTTGGCCGGAGGGTTAAGCAAGGTCCAACAGGCGTTCGCAGATATCTTTGGGATGTCAGATCCACGTCTGCGATTCCCACGTCTCTGCACAGCAGCAAGCAGTTGATCTAGAAGTAAGATAAACTTGTTTGAATCATCATACTGAGGTCTAAGCGACCAATGTCAGAATTTTCAGATGATGCTCCAAAGAAGAACCCTTGGCAGGATGACTTGCTTGGTTACTACGCTTTTGCTGACAGACTGAGCACGGCGCTAATAGGTATGAGCGCTCCCAATGGTTATGTCGTTGGCCTTCATGGACCATGGGGTTCCGGAAAATCTACCGTTTTAAACTTTGTAGAAGCTTGTTTTGAAAAGCATGTCGAAGAAGGCACCGAACAATACTTGGGTATTACTCTACTCCGTTTTGAGCCTTGGATTGTCTCGGGTTATCAGGACTTGTCTTCGGCATTTTTCAAACTTCTATCTGAACAAATTGCAGATGGAACGACCAACCGGGAGCGATGGTGGAAACGCACAAGTCGCGCTTTAGAAGTTGGCGCGAATCCTGTCATAGATGCAGCGGCTACATTAGGCGCAATAATTGATCACACAGGCGGGATAGCATCGCGAGCTTCTGGCAGTGTCGCCAAAAAGTCTGTGAAAATCGCTGTCGACAAATGGCTATCCGAACCATCTCTTCAGTCAACATATGAAAAGCTAGTTGAACGCCTGAGTTCGCAAAAACGTAAATACATCATTCTGATCGATGATATTGATCGTCTTACTGCTGAGGAAATTCGCTCAATTATGCAAATGGTAAAGACGGTCGGCAAGTTGCCTAACGTTATCTATCTGCTTGCTTATGATAGGGAAATAGTATGGTCTGCTCTTGGGACCGAACGCACAACGGGCGGAAAGCCAGCATTCGCAGAAAAGATAATTCAGCACGAGGTCGAACTTCCAAAACCACCAAAGCACTTGCTGTTGCATATGCTGAATACCGCGACGTCATTTCTGCCGGACGCCTCACCGGATTCATTGAGATGGACGGAAATCGTGCACGCTGGAATATTGCGATGGGTGAAAAGTCCTCGAGACGTTGTCCGATTTGCAAATGCGCTGACCTTTGCATGGCCAGCGCTTGAAGGCGAAATTGACGCGCAAGACTTGTATTGTATGGAAGGCCTTCGTCTCTTTGAACGGCCGGTTTATGAATGGATACGAAGAAATCGAGATCTTCTCCTAGGCGAAGGCCGGGCTCGTCTATATTTGGCTGCCAGCGAGGAAGAAGGGGGTGCGCAATTTAGATCGGCGTTACCCGTTGAAACTAAAGAAGAAATAATCGCACTGCTGTGCGCTTTGTTTCCGAACAAGAAGAAGTTTTTTCGTGGAAACGACGGTGGCATTTCCAACGAAATGTGGTTTCAAGTGGTGCAGCGTCGCGGAATAGCTACGAAACCTGGATTCGATTCGTACTTTAGCTTGGCACCAATACCAACCGCAATTCCCAAAGCTTTGATAGATTTTGCGATGAGTAACTTGAACGATCAAGCTGTTCAACTGGATTGCATCGAGGCGGCGATAGAGAAAGAAGACGAATATGGAAACACGCTCGTTGGAGAATATTTTCAGGAGCTGCAGTACCGGTTCACGCGTAGCAGTCTCTGCGGATCTCAAGATTTGCTAAATACGCTTGTAAATTCTCACGATAAAATCGCCGAAATTAAATGGGCTGGCGACATATTTAGCCCTTTTTCAAATTTGCACTTTTTAATAGTTGAACTGCTAAAAAAATGGGAACCGGACGAAGCCGCAACTGCGGTGGAAATCGCAATCGCCCAATCCACCTCCATTGCGGCGTCTGCTAGTATCGTCGCGGATCGTGCGAGAGAGCTCGGTGTACTACCCAGCGGCGGCGGTTCTTCCGAACAATTGATACCGCTAAGTCGACTCGAGGTAATTGCAAAGGATCTGGTTGATCGGTTTATAAGCAACGCGGGGACTGCTGAGCTTGATGAGGCTGCATTTTACTATGATATTGCCAGGCTCTGGGCAAAATTCGGCGACCCGCTTGCGGCACGCGAATGGCTGTCTAATGTTTCAAGATCGTCTCCAAATCGACTGGCGCGGATAGCCAAAGGTTTACTGACCTACTCTCGCAGCAGCGTGGGACGATCTTACGGTTTAAGGGAGCAACCGGATCAGACACTTTATGATATTGATGTTCTTTATGAAGCCGCTGAAAGCTTTTTGGACTCTCAGTCATTGAGCGAGGATGAAAAAGCGCAAATTATCGCACTTAAAAGAGGAATTGACGAAATGCGTCAGCGTAAAGCGGAGCAAGATCAGGAAGTAAGCGAACAGAGCTAAATTGTTAGTTGAAAACGTTGTTAACTTCCTCCGCTGCCTTGCCCAACGCCTCTTGCGCCCACGTGTTCAAGCTCTTGCCCGCGAGCTTTGCCGCAATTGCCGCTTGTGCATGGAGCTCGGGCGAGACACGGAACATCAGCTTGCCCGAATAAGGTTTATCCGGCTGCTTGCCTGCCTTCGCGCAGGTTTCCAAGTAATCTTCGACAGCCTCATGAAAGGCGGCAATCAGGTCATCGACGGTATCGGCATGAAAGCCGACGTCATCCTCGATTCCGTCGATGCGACCGAAGAAAATGCGGTCATCGGCGTCGAATTCGACGCGCGCCTTATTGCCTTTGTAACTCAATATATCGCTCATGGCTCTATCCCGCCTTGCGCAGCGCCTCGTTAATCCGCGACTGCCATCCCGGCCCTGTTGCGCGGAAGCGTTCGAGGATTTCCTTGTCCAAACGCAGGCTTACCAATTGCTTGGTTTCTCCCTTTGGGCGACCGCGCGTTTTCGGGAAAGCGGCACGGATGTGTGCGGGGATGGCTTCGCCAGTCTTTGCCTTGGCAAAGTCCTGGGCTGTCCATTCGGGGTTATCGCTATCAAAAGCGGGATCAATCTTTCGGGGCATGTCACACAATCTCGAGTTTAAGCCGCCCGCTCCAAACGGTCCGCCAGCCACATCTTGATCAGCGCCTGTCGCGTTACGCCGCGCTTTCTTGCCTGCACGTCCAGCTTGGCGATCATATGGGCGGGCATATCAACGTTCACACGCTTGGCCTCAAGACCGGGGCGGCGTGTGCTGCTCCAGTCGATAAATTTATCAATGTCTTCACCGTCATCAAACATCCGGTCGAATTCGGCTGCGCTGATTGTTTTAGGTTTCATAATTCTCAATCTCCTTCGGTCGTGAGCGTCTCACCGAAATTATCCGAATTTGGTCCTCACGCGGGGTATAAATCGCCGTCCAATGTCGACCGTCGATTATTCCCGTCGCCAGCCAACGCTCCTCATCAGGATATGGGGTTGTGACCAAGGTCATGCAAAGGTCATCCCAAATCGCCTGCGCCTGTTCGAAATCGATCCCGTGTTTTGCAAGATTTGCCGCGCTTTTGTCGGAGTCATATTCGAACATCGAGATCGATATAACACCGAAATGGTATAATTTCTACCCTCTTGCAGGCACAACGAAAAAGGGGCCGCCGAAGCGACCCCTTCCTCTCCTCGTTTGTCTCCAAGCCGAACCGCGAACGGTTCAGGGCAAACGGTTTTCTGTAACTCGGGACTGTCCCTATCCTTGTTCTCCGGCGCAGGCCGGAGTGGTGGCAGTATCAGGCAGCCCGAAACTCCAGCGCTCCGTAACAGGTCCGGAGCACGGGGGTTGTTTTTAGTCCTTCAAAAACGCCGGGATATGGTCGGGGTTGCCGCCGCCTTCGTTTCCGCCTTCTGAACGTTCGGGGCGGGAGCCACGGCCACCGCCGCCATCACGACGGGGTCCACGGTCGCCACGGCCTTCGCCGCGTCCACCACGATCACCACCGCCGCCGCCGTCACGACGCGGACCACGGTCAGGCCGATCACCGCGCCCTTCGCCACGTGGACGTTCTTCGCGTGGCGGGCGAGTGTCTTCCAGCTCGGCGCCGGTTTCCTGATCGACGACGCGCATCGACAGGCGGACTTTGCCGCGCTGGTCGATTTCGAGGACCTTGACCTTGACTTCCTGACCTTCGGTGAGGACGTCGCTGACCTTTTCAACGCGTTCGTTCAGGATTTCGGAAACGTGCACCAGGCCGTCCTTGCCACCCATGAAGTTCACGAACGCGCCGAAATCGACCATGTTGACGACTTTACCGTCATACACTTTACCGACTTCGGCTTCTTCGACGATGCCGCTAATCCATTTGCGGGCGGCTTCGATCTGCGTCAGGTCGCTCGATGAAATCTTGATCAGGCCTTCATCATCGATGTCGACCTTGGCGCCGGTGGTGGCAACGATTTCGCGGATAACCTTGCCGCCGGTACCGATGATGTCACGGATCTTCGCTTTGTCGATCTGCATCGTTTCGATCCGCGGAGCATGGGCCGACAATTCGCCACGGACTTCGCCGAGGGCCTTCGCCATTTCGCCCAGGATATGCGCGCGGCCTTCCTTGGCTTGGTTGAGCGCCGCTTCAAAGATTTCGCGGGTGATGCCGGCAATCTTGATGTCCATCTGCATCGTGGTGATGCCTTGCGACGTGCCTGCTACCTTGAAATCCATGTCGCCGAGATGGTCTTCGTCACCCAATATGTCAGAAAGGATCGCGAAATCCTTGCCTTCGAGGATTAGGCCCATGGCGATGCCCGACACAGGGCGGGTGATGGGGACGCCAGCGTCCATCATCGCGAGGCTGCCACCGCAGACCGACGCCATTGACGACGAGCCATTAGACTCGGTGATGTCGCTGGTCAGGCGGATTGTGTAAGGGAAATCGTCCTTGGCAGGCAGCACAGGGTGCAGCGCACGCCATGCCAGCTTGCCGTGGCCGACTTCGCGGCGACCCGGCGCACCGAAGCGGCCGACTTCACCGACGCTGTAGGGCGGGAAGTTATAGTGGAGCATGAAATTCTGGTAGCTCAGGCCGTTCAGGCCATCGACCATCTGCTCGGACTCTTTGGTGCCGAGTGTGCAGGTGGCGATGGTTTGCGTTTCACCACGGGTGAACAGCGCCGAACCGTGCGAGCGTGGCAGGAAGTGGGTTTCTGCAACGATAGGACGGATCTGCGTGGTCGTGCGGCCGTCGATACGGGTGCCGTCCTTGAGGATGGCACCACGGACGATTTCCGCTTCGAGCTTCTTCACCAGCTTGCCAGCGGCCATCTGGTCCTGCGCGGAAGCGTCGGCGAAGGCGGCTTTGGCGGCGGCACGTGCTTCATTGAGCGCGTTTGAGCGGGCCGATTTGTCGGTCAGCTTGTACGCGGCGGCAATGTCCTTGCCGATCAGCTTCTTCAGCTTGTCCTTGGCGGCGCTGAGATCAGCCTGTTCGGCCATCGCCCAAGGTTCCTTGGCAGCCTGTTCCGCCAGTTTGATAATGGCTTTTACCACTTCCTTACAAGCGTCATGCGCAAACAATACGGCACCGAGCATGATTTCTTCCGAAAGCTCATTGGCTTCGGATTCGACCATCATCACCGCGTCGTAAGTTGCGGCAACCACCAGATCGAGATCGCCTTCGGCGACCTGCTCGTCAGTCGGGTTCAGGATATATTCGCCGTTGAGGTAACCGACGCGTGCGGCGCCAATGGGGCCCATGAACGGAACGCCCGAAATCGTCATCGCAGCCGACGCGGCAACCAAAGCCAGGATATCCGGCTCATTCTCGCCATCATAGCTAAGAACCTGCGCAATACAGTTGATTTCATTGTAGAAACCTTCTGGAAACAGCGGACGCAATGGCCGATCGATCAGGCGTGAAACCAGCGTTTCCTTTTCGGTCGCGCCGCGTTCACGTTTGAAAAAGCCACCTGGGATACGACCGGCAGCGGCATATTTTTCCTGATAATGAACGGTCAGCGGGAAAAAGTCCTGGCCTTCTTTCACCGACTTTGCAGCGGTAACCGCGCAAAGCACAACAGTTTCGCCGAGCGATGCGATGACCGCGCCGTCGGCTTGACGGGCAACCTTGCCCGTTTCGAGTGTCAGGGTCTGTCCGCCCAACTCGATTGATACAGTTTTCGTATTAAACATTATATTTCCTTTTGCCCGCTCGCCCAATGCGAAGCGGGGCCTCTATGTGCGGATAATCCGATCCGCGAACGGTGGGGGCTTTAACGGCCCCTATGGCAGTCCAGCCTCATTGCCAGACAGCCCCATAAGCAAAAAGCGGCCCGTTTGTGGGGCCGCTTTCGCAAAATTATTTACGAAGGCCGAGCTTCGCGATGAGGGCAGCATAACGCTCGCCGTCAATTTTCTTGAGATAGTCCAGAAGCGAACGGCGCTTGTTGACCATCATCAGCAGACCACGACGCGAATGGTTATCCTTGTGGTGGTCTTTGAAGTGACCGGTTAAGGCATTGATTCGGTCAGTCAGAATAGCAACTTGCACTTCAGGTGATCCGGTATCGTTTGCTTCACGAGCATGTTCTTTGATAACTTCGGCTTTGCGTTCAGCAGTAATTGACATATTTTTCCTTCGAACATCAGTGATTTATAAGTTAAAGCCACGAACGGTTTTCAATTCCCCGTCGATTTGCTCCACTAACGCAACAGGCCGCGAATCTGCGCCCCTTGCCCAATGTAGCCCATCTTTCATGGCAATCCCGGTCAAGACGCGACCCGCACGGATCGCCCTTGCCTGTTCCGGGGAGAGATCAAGAGCCGGGATGTCGACCAGCCCTGCCTCTAGCGGCAAGATAATGTTATCTAGGGCCGCCCCTTGGCCGATAGAGTTGACTTTGTCCAGCGAAATCGCCTTTTTGAGGGTGAAAGGGCCGGCGCACGTTCGGCGCAGCATTGTCACATGGCCGACGGTGTTGACGGCATAGGCAATGTCACGGGCGAGGCTGCGGATATAGGTGCCTTTGGAAACATGGGCAGTGAGCGTAATTTCATCGATGACGTCCTCCGCTGCTCCGCGTTTCGGCGAGAGATTCTCTAGTTCACACGGAGGCGCGGAGACGCGGAGGGAGTAAATAGTCACCGACCGAGACTTCATCTCGACTTCTTCGCCAGCTCTGGCGCGGTCATATGCGCGTTTGCCGTCAATTTTAATCGCCGAATATGCAGGCGGTATTTGCTCAATCGCGCCGATGAAATGCGGCAACGCCATTTCAATCTCCGCAAGCGTCGGGCGATTGTCGGATGTTGCAACTACCTCCCCTTCCGCATCCAGCCCGCTGGTTTCGGTGCCAAAGGTGACGGTGAAATCATAAGTTTTGGAAGCATCCAGCATTCGCCCGCACAGCTTGGTCGCTTCGCCAAGCGCAATGGGCAAAACGCCGGTCGCCAGCGGGTCTAACGTACCGCCATGCCCGACTTTGACCTTGCCAAGGCCAGCCTCGCGCAAATTGCGTTTCACCGCGCTCACGGCCTGGGTAGAACCCAGCCCTATCGGTTTATCAAGGATGATCCAACCATGCATGCCCCGCCTTTAGGGTGCATGGAGCGCAAGTCAATTTGCAGGTGCAACCGCTTTCTTGCCGGCTTCACGTGCTTCATTACGCAAATTCACACGTTCTTTAAGTGGCAATGGCTTTTCAGCCGTGACAAGGCTTGTGAGACGGCAGTTCTGTCTGTCCACGATGATCGAACTGAACTTGTCGAAATTGGCCGAACCATTCGTATCAAAACCGATACGTTGGGCAAAGTTCAAGCCCTGACATGGGCCAAACATCTCCGCATAATACCAGCGCCGCTGCTGGTCTTCCAGCCAAATGCCGTCATTGCCATCGGCCTCAAAATTGCGGATCGCACCGTGATTGGGAAATACAATCTGCGCCTCAACGCCCAGTTCCGGCCAAATATGCGGCTCCGGCTTCCTGGCTTGCACAGGTAACGCCAGCGCGGCGCAGGATAGAACGACGAAGAGAGCTTTTTTCATAACGAGCGCAATGTAAGCCGCCCAAAATGAATGCAAAATGAAAAACTCAGCCCCCTGCCCGCGCTTCCATGAAATGCTTGCGACACATCGCGACATATCGGGCATTTCCGCCATCAATCGTCAGCGTCGGTCAAATCCTGCTTTACCTTCGGCGCACTCAACAGGCTTTCGATATGCGTTGCTTGATCAAAGCTCTCATCGGGCAGGAATTTTAGCTTGGCCGCATATTTCATGCTCACCCGCGACGCGACTTCCTTTTGGAAAAACGCGGTGTTGGTGCGCAGCGCCTTCAACACCACCTCCTCATTCGCCCCTAGCAAGGGTTTGATGAATGCGGTCGCGTGGCGCAGGTCCGGCGACATCCGCACTTCGGTTACGCTGACGCTATGGCTGGTCAGGACAGCGTCATGCACCTCGCCGCGCGCAAGCAGTTCGGACAATATATGCCGAAACTGTTCCCCTACGCGCAGCAAGCGGACAGAGCGACCTTCCGGGCCTGTGTCGTTATGTTTGGCCATCGGCTATCCCCCACCCCTTCCGTCCAAGGAAGGGGCTGCAATCACAACGTCCGTTCACGCTCCTCGACCTCGAAGACTTCCAACGTATCGCCTGCCTTGATGTCGTTGGTATCAGTCAACACCACGCCACATTCAAGCCCTGCGCGGACTTCATCGACATTGTCTTTGAAGCGGCGCAGCGATGCGATCGTGGTTTTCGATACGATAACGTCGTCGCGGGTAAGGCGGGTATGCAGGCCCTTTTTGATAACGCCTTCTGTAACCAGCAGACCAGCAGCCTTGTCACGCTTGCCCGATTTGAACACGTCCTTGATTTCGGCGCGACCGACAACGGTTTCGATGATTTCCGGCCCAAGCTCGCCCGCCATTTCCTTGGCAATGTCCGCAGTCAGGTGATAGATGACGTCGAAATATTTCAGCCGCACCCGGTCCCGTTTGGCCAGTGCCGCCGCCTTGGTATTAGGCCGTACGTTGAAGCCGATGAGCGGCGCATTCGACGCCGCTGCCAACAACATGTCGGATTCGGTGATACCGCCCACGCCCGCAGACAATATGCGGACCTTGATTTCGTCGGTCGACAGATTGTTGAGCGCGGTCGAGATTGCTTCAACCGAACCTTGCACGTCGCCCTTGATAACCACTGGATATTCCATCGCGCGGCTTGCGGACAGATTGTCGAACAGATTTTCAAGATTGGGCGCTTCTTGCGTGGTCCGGGCCTTGGTCGATTGCTCGGTACGATATAGTGCAACTTCGCGCGCCCGTGCTTCGCTTTCAACCACGGTCAGGACGTCGCCCGCCGACGGCACACCGGTCAACCCGAGCACTTCGACCGGCATCGCAGGACCGGCTTCTTTAACCTGTACGCCCTTATCGTTCACCAGCGCACGGACCTTACCGCTTTGCGAACCAACAACGAAGATGTCGCCGCGCTTCAACGTACCGCGCTTGACCAACACGGTTGCGACTGCACCACGACCCTTGTCGAGCTGAGCTTCAACCACAATTGCTTCTGCTGCACGGTCGGGATTGGCTTTAAGTTCCATGACTTCGGCCTGCAGCGCAAGCTTGTCGAGCAAATCATCGAGACCGGTTTTCTTCAGCGCCGACACCTCAACATCCTGCACATCGCCGCCCATCGCCTCAACGACAACTTCATGTTCAAGCAAACGTTCGCGTACCTTCTGCGGGTTAGCTCCATCCTTATCGATCTTGTTGATCGCAACGATCATCGGCACGCCAGCGGCCTGTGAATGTTTGATTGCCTCGATCGTCTGCGGCATCAGACCGTCGTCGGCCGCTACCACAAGAATTACAATATCGGTTACCGACGCACCGCGCTGACGCATCTGGGTGAAGGCTTCGTGGCCCGGCGTGTCGAGGAACGTGATTAGCGAACCGTCTTTCGCCTTTACCTGATAGGCACCGATATGCTGGGTAATCCCGCCAGCTTCGCCCGACACCACGTTGGCACCGCGCAACGCGTCCAACAGGCTGGTCTTGCCGTGATCAACGTGGCCCATCACCGTTACGACAGGAGGGCGTGGCTTCAGCGTCGCGGCTGCATCGACATCGTCGTCATGCGCGATATCGACGTCGGCATCTGACACGCGGGTGATGTTGTGACCAAATTCTTCGACCAGTAACTCGGCGGTATCCTGGTCAATCGTTTCATTGATCGTGATCGGCATGCCCATTTTGAAAAGCGACTTGACAAGATCCGACGCCTTTTCGGCCATACGGTTGGCGAGTTCCTGAACGGTAATCGCTTCTGGCACAACGACATCGCGCTGTTGTTTCGGTTGTGCATCGCGGCGACCACCGCCGTGGGTGCGCTTTTCTTTTTCGCGAGCACGTTTAAGCGCCGCGAGCGAACGCGCACGCGCGCCCTCATCACCTTCCAGCGCCCGGGTAACTGTCAGCTTGCCTGACTGGCGACGATCATCACCACGATCCCGCGCCGGACGGGCCGGTACTTTCTTGACCTCTTCGCGCTCGCGCTCGGGGCGTTTCGGTGCTTCGACGGGTGTAAAGCGGCGCGGCGCGGGGGTTGCGCCATCGCGATTATCGGTTTCGGCGACCGCCACTTCCTCAACCGGAGCAGCAACAGGAGCGCCGGCGACCGGAGTGGCTGCAACCGAAGTGGCAGCAGCAGGCGGCGCTTCAGCCGCTTGACGGCTGGCTTCCGCGCGGCGGCGTTCTTCTTCTGCGGCCTTGGCGCGCTGTTCGATTTCACGGCGGCCACTCTCTTCGAGCATCGCAAGACGCGCTTCTTCGGCTTCGCGCAGTAACTTGGCCTGCCGTTCCTGCCGTGACAGCATATCGTTGGCAGCGGGACGCGGCGGTGGCGGTGGTGCCGCTGGGGGAGGAGGAGGCGGTGGCGGGGGAGCCGCAACTTCAACCTCGGGTTCGGCGGTATAGCCGGGTTTGCCCACCAGTTTACGGCGCTTCACCTCGACCACCACCTTGTTGGTACGGCCGTGGCTGAACGTCTGTTTGACTTCACCAGACTCGACCGAGCGGCTCAAAGTGAGCGGCTTGCGCGTCAGAGTTGGTTTATTTTCATTTTCGTCGCTCATCAAAACAGAACCCGTCCTTAATCATCACTTATGGGGGATATAGCGTCTTCGCCCCGGTCCGGAGCTGTGCCAGCCACGGAATCGAGGGGCGCATTACTGCATCCATTGAAATTTAGCCAGCGTCCAAGATGATGCATCACCCTGTCAGCCGCTTTTTGATCGGTTAGCGCGACATGGACGGCATTTTGCCGTCCCAAAGCGGCCGATATTGCATCACGGTCAACCGGCAACTTAATGCCACCTTTGCCCGACCCTTCTGCATCTTCACCCACGCGCCAAGCCTGATCGCGTTTACCAGAACCGTCGGTACTCGCATCAGAAGCGTGCAGGAGCAGGGCCACCTGCCCCGACCGGGCCGCCGTGTCGATTTTCTCGGCACCCAAGATTAGGTTGCCTGACCGCGCTTCCAAGCCCAGCCGGTCCAAAAACGCTTTTTCAAGTGCTTTAGATATCCGGCCCGCCATGTCGTCGAGTAGCTCAACCTTGTCGACCTTGAACGCACGTTTCAGCACGCCCGCAAGCTTGCCCTTGGCTTGCGCCTTCGCCAGTTCGTCGGCGGTGACGCCAATCCAGGCGCCCCTGCCAGGCGCTTTGCCGTGAATATCGGGCGCAACAACATTATCGGGACTGAGCGCAAGCCGGATCAACGCATGGGCGCTATCCCGCTCCCCGCTCAGCACACATTTCCGCTCCGGCCCAGACTGATCTGGACCGTCAGGCCTTATAGGGCGATGTCGGTTCTCATTGGGAGTCGTCCGCGGCAATGGCGTCCTCCTCTTCAAACCAATGCGCGCGGGCGGCCATGATGATTTCGTTGCCCTGCTCTTCATTCAGGCCAAAGACGGCCAATATACCGGCCTTTTCTTCGCTACGGTTGCGGCGATCATTGCGATCATTGCGATCATTGCGTTCGTTACGGCGCGGCTCGCGGGCCTTCTGGATCAACTCGTCGGTTGCAAGGTCGGCCAGGTCGTCGAGCGTTTTGATACCCGCCTTGCCTAGCACGACCAGCATCGCTTCGGTCAGAATAGGCAACTCAGCAAGCGCATCCTCTACGCCCAATTCGCGGCGTTCGGTGCGGTTGGCCTCTTCGCGGCGATCCAGCGCTTCTTGTGCACGGTTTTGCAGTTCGGATGCCAGATCTTCGTCGAAACCTTCGATCACCGCGATTTCCGATGGGTCGACATAAGCAACTTCTTCCAGTTCGCCGAAACCTTCAGCGACCAGCAATTGCGCCAGCGTTTCGTCGACGTCGAGTTCCTTCTGGAACATTTCGGAGCGTTCAACGAATTCCTTCTGCCGCTTCTCGCTCGATTCTGCCTCGGTCATAATGTCGATACCGCGACCGGTCAGTTGCGACGCGAGACGGACATTCTGCCCGCGACGGCCAATAGCAAGGCTAAGCTGGTCATCAGGAACAACAACTTCGATCCGGTTTTCATCTTCGTCGATGACAACGCGGCTAACCGTTGCCGGTTGCAATGCGTTGACGATGAAAGTCGCTGCATCGTCCGACCATGGGATGATGTCGATTTTTTCACCCTGCATTTCCTGCACGACGGCCTGCACGCGGCTGCCCTTCATGCCGACGCACGCGCCAACGGGATCGATGCTGCTATCATAGCTGATAACGCCGATCTTCGCACGGCTACCGGGGTCGCGCGCGGCGGCCTTGATTTCGATGACACCGTCATAAATTTCCGGGACTTCCTGCGCGAACAGCTTCTTCATGAAGTCAGGATGCGCGCGGCTGAGCAAGATTTGCGGGCCACGATTTTCGCGCTGCACCTTCATGATCAGCGCCCGGACGCGGTCACCGTTACGAACAACTTCGCGCGGGATTTGCTGGTCACGGCGGATAACGCCCTCGGCGCGGCCAAGGTCGACCACGACATGGCCGAACTCGACCGACTTGACGACGCCGGTGATGATTTCGCCGGTACGGTCTTTGAATTCTTCAAACTGGCGCTCACGCTCTGCATCGCGGACCTTTTGGAAAATCACCTGCTTGGCGGATTGCGCGTCGATACGGCCCAGATCAACCGCAGGCAGCGGATCGACGATAAAGTCACCAACGACGGCCCCCTTTTGCAGCTTGTCGGCCTGCTTCAGGTCAACCTGCTTGAAATAATCTTCGACTTCCTCAACCACTTCAACCACGCGCCACAGACGAAGGTCGCCGGTCTGCGTATCGAGTTTTGCACGGATGTCGTTTTCCGCACCATAACGCGCACGGGCGGCGCGCTGGATCGCTTCTTCAAGCGCCTCGACAACAATCGCCTTGTCGATCATCTTCTCGGTCGCAACCGCATTCGCAATCGCAAGCAATTCAGCCTTGTTGGCAGCAATCGGGTTAGCCATTATACGTCTTCCTCAAAGTCTTCGGTTGTTTCATCTTGCTCGACCTCGTCGGCACCGTCGGACTTGACGGGCGCAGTTGACGCAATCAGGCGGTCTGTCAAGAGCAGCTTGGCGGTTGCGATGTTCGCAAAGGCAAAGTTGATCCGGCCGTGCTTACGATCGTCAATCGCGATAAATTCGCCATCCACGCCCGCCAGATCGCCGCGCAGTTGCAGCCGACCATCGACGGCCTCGTTCACCACAACGCGCGCTTCGTGCCCGGCCCAATCGGAAAAATCGGACAGCCGCGTCAAAGGCCGGTCGATGCCGGGCGAGCTGACTTCCAGGCGGTAGGCTTCTTCAATCGGGTCGAGTTCATCAAAACGGTCGGAAATCCGCCGCGACAGTTCCGCGCAATCTTCAATCAGCAACTGCCGGGTTTCGGGCCGTTCGGCCATCACCTGCAGCGCAGGCTCATCGCCCTTGAACCATTTAACGCGCACCAATACCAGCCCGAGAGCTTTCGCTTCGGGTTCGATAATCGCGGTCAGGGCATCAAGATCGGGCACACATATTCCTTGGTCGTAACATGCAGGACGTCAGCGCCAGCCCCTTGCGGCGCCAGCCCCTCAAAAGTCTCACAATGTCGGGATGAGGTGCAAATAGTGCTGTTGGTCGAATATTGCAACCGGTTAAATCGTGCCTGCTTGCAACCACATGCCGTATCCGTAGTTTATCACTATCCAGCACAATTAGGAAGATGCCATGCCACGCTCAACAATCTTGGTTGCCGCCAGTTTGCTCGTTCTTGCGTGCAAACCCGTCGCCCAAAGTGAGGCTACCGCTGCAACTGGCGATAAGCCGTTTAATACCACAGTCGTCGCGGATTTTGACGCGCCGTGGGCGATGACGTTTCTGCCCGGATCCAATCAGGCGCTCATTACCGAAAAGAAGGGCAAATTGCTGCTTTGGGAAGCTGAAGGCGAGGTTGTTGAAGTGGGTGGCGTGCCAACCGTCGCTTATGGCGGGCAAGGCGGGCTTGGAGATGTCATTTTGCATCCCGATTTTGCCAATAACCGCTTTGTCTATTTGAGCTATGCCGAAGCTGGCGCAGGCGGGTTTGGTGCGGCGGTGGCGCGGGCCAAGCTGGGTACGGCGGCAGGCAAACCGGTGCTGACCGATGTTCAGGTAATCTGGCGTCAGGAACCCAAGGTCTCGGGCCAAGGCCATTATGGCCACCGTCTCGCTTTTGGTCCCGATGGCATGCTCTATATCAGCAGCGGCGAGCGGCAGAAATTCGATCCGGCGCAGGATTTGAACCAGAATCTGGGAAAGATCGTCCGCCTGACCGATGGTGGCATGGTCCCGTCGGACAATCCCTTTTACGATCAGGGCCGCGTAAAATCGCAAATCTGGTCCTATGGCCACCGCAACCCGCTTGGCATTGCATTCGACGCGCAAGGGCGACTGTGGAATCAGGAAATGGGGCCAAAGGGCGGGGACGAACTCAATCTCGTTAAGAAAGCCGCCAATTACGGCTACCCAAAGGTGTCGAATGGCAGTCATTACGACGGCCGCGATATCCCGGATCATAAGCCGGGCGACGGTTTTGAAGCGCCAAAAGTTTTCTGGAATCCTTCCATTTCACCGGGCGGATTGATGATTTATTCCGGCGACCTGTTCAAAGACTGGAAAGGCAGCGCCTTCCTGGGGGCGCTCGGTGACAAATCGTTGGTGCGCGTCAAGCTCGATGGTGAAACCGCAACCAAGGCCGACCAATGGCACATGAACGCGCGGATCCGCGAAGTCGAACAGGGTCCCGATGGTGCCATCTGGTTGCTGGAAGACGGGGACGATGGTTCGGAAGGGCGCTTGTTGAAGCTTACGCCCAAGAAGTAGGCAGCGTTTTAAAAATTCCGTTCGTGCTGAGCCTGTCGAGCACTGTTTTGTTTCTCAGGCCCTTCGGCAAGCTCAGGGCGAACGGTATTTGCTGCGCGCATCATTCATTGCCCAGCCGTCACCGCCCCCGACAGATCCGCCATGAACGACCGCACCCGTTTGGCATTAACGCCCAAGTCATTCACACCGACGCGGCTGACCGAGCGCATGTCGACGATGCTGCCCTCACCGGTATCTGTCGGCCTTACGCGCAACACGATGTCATCCTTGAATCGGAAGAACGTACTGGTGTCGGTGGCCTCCAGACGACCTTCCTCGGGAAGCGACAGTGCGACATCCCATCCTCGCGACTGTGCCAACCGGTCGGCCCGTGCGATGATCATTGGCACCGGCTCGTTGATACGCACCGAGCGAATGTCGCCATATCCGTTTTGATGGACGACGACCCATCGTTGCTGCGGGGTCATACTTTTCATTTCGGCGTCAGTAGCGCCGGGAATTTCATCCCAATTGTCAGGCCGCAGCGCAAGTTGCCGGAAAGATGGCGGGTCAGCCAGATCGGTCGAAATATCGTGGATCGCCGGAACACGCCATTCTGCTATTACAAAAGTGCTGATCCAACCGGTATAAACTATGGCTACAAACATCCCAAGCCAGCGCAGAAAACGGGGCCTTGCGACACCTCCCATTTTTGCCCGCCGCCCGAGCAGCAAACCCAGCACGATCACAGCGAGGGCAAGGAAGAATGACCATTTTACGCCCGTGATACCGCTGGTCCAGTTCCAAAGCCCCCAGCCCGAACCCAGTGCACTGATCAGGCCCCAGATCGCCGCGCCAACGCCTGCTACGAACAGTGCCATGCCCTGCCAATCGCCTCGCTGGGTTACAACGATTCCGGCACGGGTCGGATCGGCCTTAACCGCAGTTGGCGTTTCTTCAATGGTTTCTGCTGGTTGCTGTTCGTCCATCGGTTTGCCTTCCAATCTGATGTCCCGCAAAAAGCCTAACCCAAGAATGGTGCGAACACAATTTGAGCGGTGAATTATCTCATATCCCCGACATATCCGTGGACAAAACGAACTTGCGCTGACAGGAGGCCCGGCGATGATTGACCACCCGACCTTGCAGCGCCTGCTTCCTTTGGCAGGATGCGCGCCACATCATGTGGAAGACTTGCTTGATGCCGCCTTTGGCTCGGATCGCAGGCAGCGTACGGCCTATAGACTGCGCGAAGGGATGGCGGCGGTGGATCATCTTTCCTTCGGCATTGTCGAAGGCAATGCCCTGACCGGTAGCATCCAATGCTGGCCGGTCTCGCTCGTGAATGGCAACGATGGTGTTCCGCTGATTCTGGTCGGCCCGGTAGCAGTCAGCCCGGAACGGCAGAATATGGGGCTCGGCCACCAGCTCATGAACGCCATGCTCGCTGCCACCGCGCCCGCCGATGCACCAATGCTGATGATTGGTGACCCTGAATATTATGGTCGCTTTGGCTTTGTCGCGGATGAAACCAGCGGCTGGAAGCTTCCCGGCCCTTGGGAGCCACGGCGTTTGTTATTGCGCAATCCGCAAGCGCTGGATTTACCCCAAACCGGAATCGTTGGACCGCGGGTTTGAAAACCGGGGGCTTTGCGCTAATCGCTGAATATGCCCTATGACGCACCCGATCTTGCCAGTCTGAACCTTACCCAAATTGCGGAGTTTGCGGCGGCGCGGAAATTGCCGCCGGTTACAAATTGGAATCCGGAAACGTCGGGCGATAGCGAAATGCGGATTGCAGCCGATGGCCGCTGGTTTCACCAGGATGGAGAGATTAAGCGTCCCGCAATGGTGCGCGCATTTTCCAGCCTGTTGCGGCGCGACGGTGATGGCAATCACTGGCTGGTAACGCCGCATGAGAAGCTTTCGATCATTGTGGAGGATGCGCCGCTTCTAGCCGTTGAAATGCAGAATGAAGGTGATGGTGAAGCTCGCCGTCTGGCGTTCCGGTTAAACACCGACGATCTTGTGATCGCTGGGCCGGACCATGAGTTGGCGTTACGCGATGCCATACCTTATTTGCACGTTCGCGACGGGTTATGGGCAAAGCTGGCGCGATCAGTTTATTACGAACTAGCCGAACTCGCGCTGGCCGAAAATCCTGAAACGCCCGGTTTGTGGAGCGGCAGGCAGTTCTTCCTGATCGGAGCCTCTGCATGACCTGGATTGCCAGAATGGAAGCAGCGCTCGATCCCACACGGACGATAGCAATCGAGGATGAACGCCATTTCCATGATGGCGACAATCCCCACCGCGAGGCGGCCGTGCTCATTCCGATTACCGACCGTGCTGAACCCGGCGTTATCCTGACCCAGCGGCCCAATTGGCTGCGCAGCCATGCCGGGCAAGTCGCGTTTCCGGGTGGCAAGGTCGATGCGACAGACGCCGACGCCATTTGCACAGCACTGCGCGAAGCCGATGAGGAACTTTCGATCCCTCCTGCACAAGTGCAGGTCATCGGCATGGCGGACACCTATTATTCCGGCAGCGGTTACCGCATTGAACCCGTCATCGGCATCATTCCCCCCGACCTCCCCCTGCGCCCCAACCCGGAAGAGGTGGAAGACTGGTTTGAGGTCCCGCTCGCCTTCCTGCTTGATCCCGCCAACGCGCTGAAGAAAGAAGGTATGTGGAACGGCCAGCAGCGAACTTATTATGACATCCAATGGGGTGAACGACGGATTTGGGGCGTTACGGCCGGAATCATCGCCAACCTGATACGGCGATTGACGTGACCGCCGCAAGACTTCCCGATGCCGAATGGCGCAAATCGAACGGTTTGGGACGCGTCGTCGCGGCACTGGCCGACGACCATGGTGGCCCCCGGATCGTTGGCGGTGCGGTCCGCGATACTTTGCTTGGTGCTGACGTAACCGATGTCGATCTCGCGACAACGTTATTGCCAGATGTCGTCATGGAGCGACTGGATCGGGCCGGTATCAGGGCAATCCCGACCGGGCTGGACCATGGTACAGTGACAGCAGTTGTGGACGGCAAAAATTACGAAATCACCACACTCCGCCGGGATGTTGCGACGGATGGAAGGCGCGCCATTGTGGCATTTTCAACCGATTGGAAAGAAGACGCTGCAAGGCGCGATTTCACAATCAACGCGTTATATGCCGACCCGGCGAGCGGCGAAATCTTTGATTATTTCGGAGGACTGGCTGATCTGGAAGCAGGGACGGTCCGCTTCATCGGCGACGCCGGCCGGCGGATCAGCGAGGATTATCTGCGCATATTACGCTATTTCCGTTTCATGGCCCGTTTCGGTTGCGACGAAGCGGATACCGATGCTCTACATGCTTGCACCGAAGGCGCACATGGCCTCACGGCTTTGTCGCGTGAGCGGATTGCGCAGGAATTGCTCAAGTTGCTCGCTGCGGCAAACCCGGTGCGTGCCGTCACGCTGATGAAACAGCACGGTATATTCCTGCCTTTCCTTCCCGAAGTTACCGGGAATGACCTGCAAAGGCTGGTCGAACGCGAATCCCGTTTCGCCGTTTCGCCCTCTTTGCCCGGGCGCTTGCTTGCAATTTTACCGCCCGATGCGGTCACAGTCGACAAAATTGCTGCCCGTTTGAAATTATCCAACAAGATGCGCGAAAGCCTGGCGATGCGCCTCACCGCGCAGAATCCAAAACCTGACACAATACGTGCGTTCGCCTATCGCACCAACATTGCCAGCGCCCGCGATGCAGCGATGTTATATGCCGACGATAGTGATTTGCAGGATTGTCTTGCCGCGCTTCAGGATTGGGCCGTACCAACTCTTCCTGTTAAAGGGGGTGACCTGATTGCGCGCGGCCTGTCGGCAGGACCGTCAGTTGCGAAAACTTTGCAGACGATCGAAGCGCAATGGATTTCCGAAGGCTTTCCGTCCTCTGGCCGGTTAAATAATATCGCCGATCAAGCGGTAGCCGACGCAAAGCTGTCTTCCAAAAACGCGTAAGCGGCATCGGGCGTGAGTGGCCGGGCAAAATAATAGCCCTGCCCCACCGAACAGCCTAGACGGCGGAGTACTTCGGAAATTTCTTCGCTTTCAATGCCCTCAGCGGTCGTCTTCATGCCCAAGGCCCGGGCAAGCGACAGCACCGTGCGGACAATTGCCCGCTTATCCTTGTCGATCATCATTCCAGACACAAAGCTGCGGTCAATTTTGAGAACGTCGATGGGCAATTGCTGGAGATAGGCGAGGTTCGAATATCCGGTGCCGAAATCATCCATCGCCAGATTGGTATCCAGTGCCTTTAACGACTCCAGCAGTTTTTTCGCGCCATCCGGATCATTGATGAAGGCACTTTCAGTTAGTTCCAGGGTCAACCTGTCACCGGTAATATCGGCACCGGAAAGCGCCGACGAAACCGCCTCGACCACATCATCGCGTTGCATCTGCACCGCCGACATGTTCACCGAAATCTTGAAATCGGTATTGCCGCCCAGACGCGCATCCCACGCCGCGACCGTCCGCGCGGCTTCGTTCAGTGCCCACCGGCCCAGCGGTACAATCAAGCCGCTTTCTTCGGCTACCGGAATAAAATCTACTGGTGAAATGAAACCAAGGTCGGGATGTTGCCAACGCGCCAGTGCCTCAAATCCGCTGAGTGCTCCGGTGCCCAGATCAACCAGAGGCTGATAATGCAATTCCAGTTCGCCACGTTGCAGCGCCCGCCGCAGGTCCGTTTCCATCGAGAAACGCTTGCGTGCGTTATCAACGGCACCGGGAGCATATAACTCGAATGCCTTGGTCCATTTTGCTCGTTTCAGCGCAATTTGGGCATGGCGCAGCGTGTCGGTCGGATCATCGGTACCTATTTCGCCCGTTGCAGCGGCAACCGCGCATTCGACCTGAATTTCCAGATTGGAAAGCTGGCATGGCTCGGCGAAGGTGTCGATCATGCGCCGGGCAATCCGTTCGACATCATCACTGCCATTTTCGAGATGAACGAACAGCGCAAACTCATTACCGCCAAGCCGGCAGAGAATTTCATTGCTGCGAACGCGCGAATTGAGGCGACGGGCAACGGTTATAATCAGTTCATCCCCCGCCATCGCACCGACAGATTCATTCACGCGGCTAAAGCGTGCCAGATCAACCAATATGATTGCATAGCCGGTAGCCGTGGAGGATTTGGCCAGCGCCGCAATCGCGCCTTCAACTTCTTCTTCAAAGCCGGTGCGGTTGCAAAATCCGGTGAGGCTGTCGCTCAGCATTTCGCGCCGTAAGTTGATACGGCTGATCGCCTCTGCCGTGCGGTCGACCATCGATACCAGCAGCATGTCGGCATCTACGCCAAAACGCGAGATGCTGATTTCCAGTTCACGGCGGTTGACCATATCGGACGATTGCCAGCACTCAAAATGCCGGTCGCGGCCTTGACTCACCATGTCGATCACGCGGTCTGCAATCGTTGCCATATCCAGCCCGGAATCCCGACGAGCTCCCAGCGCCAGATCGTCGAACAGGCGATTGCTGATTACATGTTCAACGCTGGTGCCTATCAGGCAGAAAATCGCACCCGCAATTGGCAGCGATGCCAGCCAACCAAATTCGACTTCCGGATCGACAGAATATCGCGGTTGCCCGCCACTGAAGCGAACAACAACGGGTGTCCCGTTTGCAAAATCCTGGCGGCCCATTAGTTTCATTGCAGTCCGGCATAGCTGCAACAAGTAAACATTTATCTCTACTTCGTGCCGAATAAAAGGTTAACGGCGGGGCACCGATTATTAATCAAACCGGTTATTGCGGGGAAATCCTTGGGGTGGAAGCCTGCCCGCCGCGCCTCGCGCCACGCGCCACAATGACATATCATTTTCGGTCCGCGTCCGTCCGCTGTCACCGCCCATCGCCCAGCTAAGGCCTTCGCTCATCCGGAAGCAGATGGCGTCGGCCAGCCCGCCATCCTTGTAGCGCTGCAAGGTTACACCCTGCCCCTTGGCCATTTCGGGGATTTCGATCATCGGAAAAGCCACAAGTTTGCGGTTGTCACCGACAACAGCAACATATTGGTCCTTCAGCAACGCTTCGTCCGCTGTTTCCGAAGGCACAGGTCGCACAACTTTCAGCGAGGCCCCCGGCTTCAATGTCACCACGCCGCGCCCCTTTCGGGTTTCGGCTACGCAATCGGACATTTTGGCAATAAAGCCCTTACCGGTAGATGCAGCAAGCAGCATCCGCCCCCCCGGCGTAACCGGCAGGACGGCAACTGCATCGTTCCCTGCCTCGATATCAACCATCGTTCCAAGCGGTTCGCCAAAACCGCGCGCGCCGGGCAGTTTGTCCGCGCCCAAGGTGTAGAAACGTCCATTGGCGGTGGCGACCAATATTTTATCGGTGGTCTGCGCATGGAAAGCAAAGGCCGGGCCGTCACCTTCCTTGAATTTGAAATCGGCGCGGGCGGACAAATCGGCATGGCCCTTCATCGCCTTGATCCAGCCCCGTTTTGACATGATCACGGTCACCGGCTCACGCTCGATAAAGGCCTCAAGCGAAATTTCGCGGGCTGCTCCTGCTTCTTCAAGCGAGGTCCGACGGCGACCCAGTTCGGTATCTTCGGCGTAGCTTTTGCGCAGTGCAGCCAAATCCTTCTTCAGCCGCGTACGTTGCCGTGCGGGGCTTTCGATCAGCTTCAACAGTTCTTCGCGCTCGGCTTGCAATTCATCCAGTTCGCGCCGCAGTTCCATTTCTTCCAGCTTGCGCAACGACCGCAACCGCATGTTGAGGATCGCCTCGGCTTGCCGGTCGGTAAGCTGAAATTCTGCCATCATCAACGGCTTGGGTTCATCCTCGTTACGGATAATCTCGATGATCCGGTCAAGGTTGAGATAGGCAATGATATAGCCCTCAACCAGCTCCAGTCGCGCATCGATTTTTTCCAGCCGATGCTGCGATTTACGCACCAAAACCTCGATCTGGTGCGTCAACCATTCACGCAAGACGGTACCGATGCCCATCACCTGCGGTGTGCGGTGAGCGTCCAGAACGTTCATGTTAAGCGAGAAGCGCGTTTCCAGATCGGTCATCCGGAAAAGCGCGTTTTTCAGGTCGTCGGGATCGACGTTGCGGCTCTTGGGCACCAGTACGATCCGGATATCCGTATCGCTTTCGTCGCGGACATCGTCAAGGATCGGCAATTTCTTGTCGGCAATCAACTGCGCGATCTGCTCAATCAGCTTGCCTTTTTGCACCTGATACGGGATTTCGGAAATTACCAGTTGCCATGTGCCGCCCGATTGCTTTTCTACACCGCTAGGTTCCCAATTACCGTCGTCCAATCTACCGGTCGAAAACCGCGCCCGCACCCGCATCGCACCGCGACCGCTAGCATAAGCCGCGCTAATCACTTCGCGGCTGTCGACCAACAACCCGCCGGTCGCAAAATCAGGCCCCTGCACAATTTGCATCAGCTGCTCATGCGTCGCCTGCGGCTCGTCAATTAACAGCATCACCGCATCGATAATCTCGGCGGCATTGTGCGATGGAATCGATGTCGCCATACCCACGGCAATCCCGCTGGCACCATTGGCCAGCAGGTTGGGAAACAGCCCCGGCATTACCTCCGGTTCTTCATCCTCGCCATTATAGGTTGGCCTGAAATCGGTGGCGTTTTCATCAAGCCCGTTCATCAGCTCGATGGCAGTCTTGGTCAGCCGCGCCTCGGTATACCGGTAAGCTGCGGCATTATCGCCGTCGATATTGCCGAAATTCCCCTGCCCGTCGACCAGCGGATAACGCAGTGAAAATGTCTGCGCGAGCCGTACCATCGCGTCATAAACCGATTGGTCGCCATGCGGATGATATTTGCCGATCACATCGCCGACAACACGCGCGCATTTCTTGTAACCTTGCGACGGGTCCAGTTTGAGCAATCGCATCGCCCATAACAACCGCCGGTGGACCGGCTTCAACCCGTCGCGCAAATCGGGCAGCGACCGGGCAGTAATCGTCGACATCGCATAGATCAGATAGCGCTCGGACAATGCTGCGTCGAACGGCGAATCCACTATGGCATCAAACGGATCTTCTGCTGGCGGTGTTTCAATGATGTCAGGCATTGCAGCCCCGATAGCGGGCGAAGGAGTCTGCGCAAAGCGGTGAATGCATCAATCCACAGATTTGTTATCAGCGGCGGCCTCTGCTAACGGCCACGCGACTCTACACCTCCAAAGAAAGCCACGCCCATGATCCCCCGTTATTCCCGCCCCGATATGGTCGCCATTTGGGAGCCGGAGGCGCGGTTCAAGATTTGGTTCGAGATCGAAGCGCACGCGACTGACGCTTTGGCCGACCTTGGCGTGGTACCGAAATCGGCCGCAGAAGCATTGTGGAAATGGTGGGCGACTAACCCCAAGATTGACGTACCCGCGATTGACGCGATCGAGGCTGTCACGAAGCATGATGTGATCGCGTTCCTGACCTGGGTTGCCGAACAGGTTGGTGACGAAGCGCGGTTCATGCATCAGGGCATGACCTCGTCGGATGTGCTGGATACCTGCCTCGCCGTGCAACTGGCGCGGGCAACGGATTTGCTTATCGCCGATATGGACAAGCTGCTGGCGGCGATCAAAGCCCGCGCGCTGGAACATAAATTTACGCCGACGATTGGCCGCAGCCATGGCATTCATGCCGAACCGGTCACCTTCGGGATGAAGCTCGCCCAAGCCTATGCGGAATTTTCGCGCGGGCGGGACCGGTTGGTGGCGGCGCGCGCGGAGATTGCAACCTGCGCGATTTCGGGCGCGGTCGGGACATTCGCCAATATCGACCCCAAAGTTGAAGAGCATGTTGCAGCGAAACTCGGCTTGGCGATCGAACCGGTTTCGACCCAGGTAATCCCGCGGGACCGGCATGCCATGTATTTTGCCACATTGGGTGTGATTGCCTCGTCGATCGAACGCCTCGCCACCGAAGTCCGTCATTTGCAGCGGACCGAAGTGTTGGAGGCCGAAGAATATTTCTCTCCGGGGCAAAAGGGCTCATCGGCCATGCCGCACAAGCGCAACCCGATCCTGACCGAAAACTTGACCGGCCTCGCCCGTATGGTGCGCGGTTATGTAACGCCCGCGCTGGAAAATGTGGCGTTGTGGCATGAGCGCGATATTTCGCACTCATCGGTCGAACGCTATATCGGCCCGGACGCGACCATTACCCTCGATTTTGCATTGGGCCGCCTGACCGGCGTTATCGAAAAGCTGCTGGTTTACCCTGAACGGATGCAGAAGAATCTCGACCGCATGGGCGGACTGGTTCATTCGCAGCGCGTCTTGCTGGCACTCACCCAAGCCGGCATCAGCCGCGAAGACAGCTACCGCATCGTTCAGCGCAACGCGATGAAAGTGTGGGAATCGGACGGCGCATTGTCGCTGATGGAACTGCTGAAAGCCGACGCAGATGTCACCGCCAAGATGAGCGCAAGCGAGATCGAAGACCGCTTCAATCTCGATTATCATTTCAAGCATGTCGACACGATATTTGCGCGGGTGTTCGGCAGCTAGGGTCTGTATCTATTTTAAACACCATGCCGCTCCAGCGTAAGCTGGAGCCAATCACGTCTATCAGCAACCACTGGCCTCAGCCATTATCGAAACGCGAGATAGGCACCAGCCTGCGCTGGTGCGACGGTATTAGGGAAAATCGACCTACCTCTAGCAAAAACGCAAATCTTGCCATAAGGTATGCAACAATAACAAAAGCGGCGGAGCAAAGCGGCAATGCAATTTTTAAAAACGCTGTTGTGGGTGACATTGATTGTCGGCTTGACGGTGTTTGCCATCAACAATTGGGTGCCGGTATCGGTCAGCCTTTGGGGCGGACTCAGGCTCGATACCAAATTGCCCGCGCTGGTGATCGCATCATTCGCCCTCGGTTTCTTGCCACTTTACGTCTTCCACCGCACGATTAGCTGGCGGATGAAGCGACGGATCATGGCGCTCGAAAGCGCCAACCGCCCCGCGCCACTTGTTCCATCGCAGTCGGTGCCGCCGCCGGCATATGCGCCGGGCGATGTGCCATGAGCAACCCGCTATTTGTGGCCATCGACACGCCTTATCTGGACGATGCACTGTCGCTGGTACAGCGGGTCAAACACCATGTCGGCGGTGTCAAACTCGGCCTCGAATTTTTCTGCGCCAATGGCCATCACGGCGTATACGAGGTGGCAAAACTTGGCTTGCCGATCTTTCTCGATCTGAAGCTGCATGACATTCCCAATACGGTCGCCAAGGCAATGCAGGCGATAAATCTGCTCGAACCCGCCATCGTCACCATCCATGCCTCTGGCGGGCGGGCGATGATGGAGGACGCCAAAGCAGCGGCAGGCGCGAACACCAAGGTGATCGCGGTGACCGTGCTAACCAGCCTCGACGACCATGATCTGAACCGGGTTGGCGTGGCAGACAGCCCCGACGCACAAGTGGCAAGGCTAGCGGCGCTGGCGCAGGATGCTGGATTGGACGGCATAGTTTGTTCGGGCCATGAAGTGCGGGCGGTACGCCAATCCTGGAAGGACGGCTTCTTTGTTGTGCCAGGCCTACGTCCGGCGGGCGGCAATAGCGGCGACCAGAAGCGCACGGTTACACCGCGACAAGCGCGTGATGATGGCGCGTCGGTACTGGTTGTGGGACGGCCGATTACCAAGGCCGAAGACCCTGGCGTGGCCGCGCGGGCGATTGTCGGAACTCTGTGATGGTCCGCAGACGTCTGTCAAACACGGAAGCAGCAGAATATACCAAGTGGGCTACCGCCGTTGCGGGTTGGATTATTTTAGTTCCCGGATTAATCTGGCAGCTTTGGTACGTGATTGTGAAGGGAAGTATCCCGATTGGGACTATGAAGGGGACTACTTTTGCTTCTAACCCACTTTCGTTCAGCCTTTACATCCTAAGCTCAATACTAATTTTAACATTGTTAATTTGGGTGCTGATAATAATGTTACAAACACGCAGACGAGACAAAATAAAATCGGCCGAGGCAGCAAATTCTCACATTGCACAGATCAGCGATGCGGCAAATAATCAAAGAGCGAAGTGAACACCCAAATCAAAATATGCGGGATAACGGATGCCAAAGCGCTGGACGCGGCAGTTGCGTGTGGCGCTTCGCATGTCGGGTTTGTGTTCTTCGCCAAAAGTCCGCGCAACCTTTCCATCGACGCCGCTGCCGCCCTCGCCGCGCGCCTGCCGTCACATGTTGCCGGGGTCGGATTGTTCGTTGATCCCGATGCCGGGTTTGTCGACACCGTTCGCGCGCAAGTGGCGCTTCACGCACTCCAATTCCATGGCGATGAAAGCCCCGCCTTCGTTACGCAAATGGGTCGTGATCATGGCTTCGAAATCTGGAAGGCAATCCCTGTTAAAACCAGCAACGATTTGAAAGCCGCGGACAATTATCGAGGCGCCGTGGACCGGATTCTGTTCGACGCCAAAACGCCCGAAAATGCTGCTTTGCCCGGCGGCATGGGCGTGCGGTTTGATTGGGGCATGTTGCGCGGCTATCAGGCAACGTTGCCTTGGGGGCTTGCTGGTGGGCTGAACCCCGGCAATGTGGCAGAGGCTTTGCGCGTGACCGGCGCGGCACTGGTCGACACATCATCCGGGGTTGAAAGTGCGCCCGGCGTCAAGGATGTGGACAAGATTGCCGCTTTCTGCAAAGCGGTGCGCGACTCTTAGGCTGCAATAAAAACCGTAGCCCTGAGCCTGTCGAAGGGCGCTTGTCGGTTAGGCGCGCTTCGACAGCGCTCAGCACTACGGTATTAGAAACAACGGCATTTTTTATGACCTTAAACGCCAACTCTTTCCGCAACCAGCCCGATGAACGCGGCCATTTTGGCCAGTTTGGTGGGCGCTATGTGGCCGAGACGCTGATGCCGCTCGTGCTCGATCTGGAACGCGAATATCGCGCGGCAAAACAAGACCCCGCCTTTGCCGCCCAGTTCGACGATCTGCTCGAACATTATGTCGGCCGCCCTTCCCCGCTTTATTTTGCCGAGCGGCTGACCGACGAGGTCCGCAAGACTGCGCCGGCAGGCAAAGGCGCGCAAATCTGGTTCAAGCGCGACGAGTTGAACCACACCGGCGCGCACAAGATCAACAATTGCGTGGGTCAGATTCTGCTCGCGATGCGCATGGGCAAGACGCGGATTATTGCCGAGACCGGCGCGGGCCAGCACGGCGTTGCCACCGCAACCGTCTGCGCGCGGTTCGGCCTGCCCTGCGTCATCTATATGGGCGCAAAGGATGTCGAACGGCAGCAGCCCAATGTGTTCCGCATGAAGTTGTTGGGTGCGGAGGTTATTCCGGTAACGTCGGGCGCCAACACGCTGAAAGACGCGATGAACGAGGCGCTGCGTGACTGGGTCGCCAATGTCCACGATACATTCTACATCATCGGCACAGCCGCCGGGCCGCATCCTTACCCCGAACTGGTCCGCGATTTCCAAAGCGTGATCGGCACCGAAGCACGCGCGCAGATGTTGAGCCGCATCAATCGCCTGCCCGACCTATTGGTCGCGGCAATTGGTGGCGGGTCGAACGCGATTGGCTTGTTCCATCCGTTTCTCGATGACGCCGACGTCGCGATGCTCGGCGTCGAGGCGGCAGGGCACGGCCTCGATAAGGAACATGCCGCGAGCCTTGCGGGCGGACGTCCTGGAATCCTCCACGGCAACAAAACCTATTTGCTGCAGGACGAAGACGGCCAGATCGCCGAAGCTCACTCGATTTCGGCAGGTCTGGACTATCCCGGCATTGGCCCCGAACATAGCTGGCTCAAGGAAATCGGCCGCGTACGTTATGACAGCGCCACCGATATCGAGGCGCTCGCCGCGTTCCAATTGCTGTGCCGCACCGAAGGCATCATCCCTGCGCTAGAACCCGCCCATGCGATTGCTGCCGTGGAGCGCGAGGCCAAGAAAATGGATCGCGACCAGATTATTTTGGCAAACCTGTGCGGGCGCGGAGACAAGGACATCTTCACCGTGGCTGAAGCGTTGGGGACGAAGATATGACCCGCCTCTCCAACGCCTTTTCCAAGCCCCACCCCGCGCTCGTCACCTTCATCACCGCTGGTGACGGCGACACCGCCGCCAATCTAGACGCACTAGTCGCGGGCGGCGCTGACGTCATCGAACTCGGCATGCCGTTTACCGATCCGATGGCCGACGGCCCGGCGATCCAGAAGGCCAATATCCGCAGCCTCGCTGCTGGCACCACCACCGCCGACATCTTCGCCATCGCCGCCGCCTTCCGTTCGCGCCACCCTGACACGCCGCTGGTGCTGATGGGCTATGCCAACCCGATGACGATCCGGGGCGCGGACTGGTTCGCGTCCGAATGCAACAAGGCTGGTGTCGACGGTGTCATCTGCGTCGATATTCCGCCCGAGGAAGACCCGGAGCTGGGTCCGATGTTGCGCTCGGCCGGCATCGACCTCATCCGCCTCGCCACCCCGACCACCGACACAGCGCGCTTGCCGACTGTACTCGATGGCGCGTCCGGCTTTCTCTATTATGTGTCGGTCGCGGGCATCACCGGCCTGCAACAGGCAGCGCAAGCCAGCATCGAGGATGCGGTTGCCCGTCTGAAAGCCACAACCGACCTGCCCGTTGCAGTCGGTTTTGGCGTCCGCACGCCAGAGCAAGCCGCCAACATCGCGCGCGTGGCCGATGGCGTGGTTGTAGGCTCGGCCATCGTCGAAATCATCGCCGAGCATGGAGAGAACGCTGCTGGCCCGGTCCGCGAATATGTGGCAAGTCTCAAGCAAGCTATCGTCACGGCGAGAAATTGAACCATTTTGCCGTTCGCATCGAGCATCGTCGAGATGCCCCTCGGTACTGCACGGTGTCTCGACCGGGCTCGACACGAACGGAATTGAAGGTAAGAGCTAAATCATGAACTGGGTCACCCGCGTCCGCAACGCCATTCCCTTCATCGCCAAGCGCGAAACAACCGAAACGCTTTGGCACAAATGCAAGGGCTGCAATGCCATGATTTTCCTCAAGGAATTTGAGAAAAACGAGTCGGTCTGCCCCAAATGTGACCATCATGGCCGCATCGGCCCCGCAGAACGCTTTGCCGCGTTGTTTGATGACGACAGCTACGACGTGCTGACACCGCCTGTGGTTGGCGAAGACCCGTTGAAATTCAGAGACACCAAAAAATATGTCGACCGGATAAAGGCCGCGCGTCTTGCGACCGGCGAAACCGACGCGATGATCAGCGCGCGCGGCACCATCGACGGCCAGTTAGTATTGGTCAGCGTGCAGGATTTCGCCTTCATGGGCGGATCGATGGGCATGGCGGTGGGCGAGGCCTTCATCGACGCGGTCAAAGCGGCGATCAAAGCCAAATGCCCCTATATCATCTTCACCGCCGCCGGTGGTGCGCGGATGCAAGAAGGGATATTGTCGCTGATGCAAATGCCGCGCTCGACCGTGGCGATCCAGATGCTGCACGATGCGGGGCTGCCATATATTGTCGTGCTGACCGATCCGACCACCGGCGGCGTCACCGCGTCTTACGCGATGCTCGGCGACGTGCAGATTGCCGAACCCGGCGCGCTGATCGGTTTTGCCGGACAGCGCGTGATCGAACAGACCATTCGCGAGAAACTGCCCGAAGGGTTTCAACGCGCCGAATATCTGCTTGAGCACGGCATGATCGACATGGTGACCCACCGGCATGAACTGCGCGAGACATTGTCGCAGCTGGTGGATTATTTGATGGCGGGGAAGAAGGCGGCTTAGAAACTGCGTTCAAACACCATCACTTTGTCATTCCCGCGAACGCGGGAATCCATGGCCTGACATATGCCGCCAACATACTACGTCTATATCATGGCTAGCCAAAAGAACGGCACAACCTACATTGGCGTGACAAACGACTTGTACCGGCGGACCTACGAACATCGGGAGAAAATGCACTCCGGGTTTTCCAAAGAGAAACGAACAACACGCTTGGTCTATTATGAACAATACGCAGATGTTAGAGACGCGATAGTGCGCGAAAAGCAGCTAAAGAAATGAAACAGAGCTTGGAAAATCGACCTGATCGAGCAAGCTAACCCGGAATGGCGCGATTTATGGTTCGACTTAAACCAATAGTTCAGGCCATGGATTCCCGCGTTCGCGGGAATGACAAAGGTTAGGTTGATGGCTGATTTTGCCGTTTCGTCTCACCCCGCGGTCCAAACCCAACTCGACCGACTGACTATGCTATCGCCCGGGCGCGATGTGCTGGGTTTGGAGCGGATTGCGGTCCTGCTTGATCGCCTCGGCAATCCACATCATAATCTGCCACCGGTTTTTCATGTCGCCGGGACCAACGGCAAAGGTTCAACCTGTGCATTCCTGCGCGCCGCGATTGAGGCGGCGGGGTTGACCGCCCATGTTTATTCCAGTCCGCATCTGGTGCGGTTTAATGAGCGGATCAGGGTATCGGGCAAGCTCATTGAAGACGCATTGTTGGCGGCTTTGCTCTCCGAAGTTCTCGACCATGCGGAAGGATTGGAAGCCAGTTTTTTCGAGGTCACCACCGCCGTCGCATTTCTGGCCTTTGCCCGAACGCTCGCCGATGCCTGCATCGTTGAAGTCGGCCTTGGCGGAAGGCTCGACGCGACCAACGTCATCGCGGCACCCGCAGTATGCGGCATCGCATCGCTCGGGATCGACCATGAGGGCTTTTTGCTTGCCCCTGAAGAACATGTCCCCGCGGCGCCTCTCGACCGGATCGCGTTTGAAAAAGCAGGGATAGCCAAATCGGGCGTCCCGCTGGTCACGCAGAAATATGCAGGCTCAATGGCCAACACGGTCGCCGTGCAGGCGAGCCTGGCCGGTGCAAAATTGATGGCGCGTGGCGAAACATGGGATGCCGTCACCTATGGAGGCCGCCTGCATTACCGCGACGAGGGCGGCAAACTCAACCTCCACTTGCCCCGCATGGCGGGCGCGCATCAGGCGGACAATGCGGCGCTGGCGGTTGCGATGTTACGGCACCAATCCGCGATTGCCGTTCCAGAGGCAGCGTTGTCGGCGGCGATGGAATGGACACATTGGCCTGCACGGTTGCAGCAACTGGCCAAAGGCCCGCTGACCGATTTACTGCCCGACAGGTCAACAGTTTGGCTCGATGGCGGGCATAACGCCGACGCGGGTGCGGCGATTGCCAAGGCGTTAGAGAACGGTCCGGTTGTCCATGTCGTTATAGGGATGCTGAAGAACAAGGACGCTCTCGGCTTCCTAAAACCCTTCGCCCACAAAATTGCGTCGCTGCACGCTGTGCCGATACCGGGGCATGAACATCACGATCCCAAAAATCTGTGCGCGATGGTGCGGGAAGGCCTTGGCATCACATTTGCCGATCCTGTCGATAATGTGACATGTGCTTTACAGCGATTGACAGCAAGTGGTGAGCCGAAAAATATCCTGATCTGTGGTTCGCTCTATCTTGCCGGAGAAGTTTTGCGGGCCAACGACCAGGTCCCAGACTGACCACATTGTCATTCCCGCGAGGCGGGAATGACAATGTGGCTGAGGTTTGGCTATGCGACTTTGGCAGGCTGCCCCTTCCAAGCCAACAAGCCGCCTGCCACCAACAACGCCGCAAAAATTGCGGTGATGTTATTCGCAAACTCAAGTGGCCCCGATAGCAAAAGCCCAATCAGCCCCGCTACGACCAGCGCAAATCCCAATATACGGACCAGGCCGACCGGCTCCTTGGGCATCTTATGCTCAACGGCACCGGGCTGCCTTATGCCCTGCACCACATAACCTTTGCTCCACAATATCCAGAGCAAGATCATGCCGGGGATAGCGGCGGCGACGGTAAAGCCCCAGAAGCCCACCCAGCCGACATTTTCTGCAACAATGCCTGCTGGCCCCGCCATGAATGTCCGCCCCACTCCGGCAAATGACGACAGCAGTGCAAATTGTGTCGCTGTATAGGCAAGGCTGGAAAGCCCCGACAAATAGGTCACGAAAACCGTTAGCCCGATGCCGCTGGTCAGGTTCTCGGTGACAATGGCTGCAACCAGCATCCAGTAGTCATTGCCGGTGGCGGCCAAGATCATGAACATCACGTTGGAGAACATCATCATCAGCCCGGAAATCAGCAGCGCCCGGCCCATGCCGAGCCACAGGATGAAGGGCGCACCGAGCGCGGATCCTACGATCAATGCGCCGAAGCCCCAAAGCTTGTTCGCCGAGATATAATCGAGATCGGCAAAACCAAGATCGACAATCATGGGGCTGAGCATCGCCTGCCCCATCGCGTCACCAACTTTGTAGACCAACACGAACCCAAGAATATAAAACGCTCCATTCCGCGTCAAAAATTCGCGAAATGGGTTGACGACGCTTTCCCTCAGCCACTGACTTGCCGTCATTCCCGATGCGTCAGCAAAACGGTCGACGAACTTGCCTGGGCCTATCCAGAAAGCGCCGACAATCGCTGGAATAATGGCAAAAGCCGTCAGGCCGTAAGCCGTCGCCCAGCCAAGGCCAAGGCCTTCGTTCGAAGCGAAATAGATCGTTCCCGCACCCGCAATCAGGTTACCCGTGCGATAGCCGAACTGGTTGGTCGCGGTACCATGCGCGAACTCGTCTTCCTCCAGTATCTCAATGCGATAGGCATCGATGACGATATCCTGTGTCGCCGACAGAAACGCCGTAATCAGAGCCCAGAATGCAAACGTCCCCATCTGTCCCGGCTGCGGGTCACTCGCACCCAATTGCCATACGGCGACGAACAGCAGTGCCTGAATGAAAAACAGCCAACCCCGCCTTTGCCCAAATGTTTTGGTCAGAAATGGCAGAGGTAGTTTGTCGACCAAAGGTGCCCATAGGAATTTGAGCGTGTAAGGGATGCCGAGGGCAACCGCAAAGCCGATCGTCGCAGTATCGATCCCGACTTTGGCCAACCAGAAGGTCATGGTGGCAATAAGCAAAGTCAGCGGAAATCCGCTCGATATGCCAAGCAGGAACGTAACCATCGGCGCTTTGCGCAAATAGGGCCGGAACGATTTGCTGGTCAGCCCGAAAAATCCGACACCGGCAAGAATGGCGGCAAAAATTAGAAAACGGATCAAATCGACTGACATGCGGCCCTCCCGAACGTTATGCCCACCTGACTAACGGCATTTTTCTGAATGGCAAATGGCTATAACTGGAACGTGACTTTCACGGCAGATTGCGCCATGGCGCGCAAATGGCTCAACCTCCCTCACGCCCCCCTGCCCGTCCCGCAAAACCCATCAAACTACGGTGGGACACCAAACCGGTGCGCAAACCGAAACCCAATGCCGCGCCGTCCAAAGGTGCGCTCGAACGCGCCGATGGTGAGGAACGCATTGCCAAGCTGCTCGCCCGCGCCGGTATTGCTTCGCGGCGCGAGATCGAGCGGATGATTGCCGATGGGCGGATCACGCTCAATGGCGAGAAGGTCGAAACGCCTGCAACCTTGCTCAAATCGCTGAACGGTGTTGCGGTGGATGGCAAAGCCGTTGGCCAGCCCGCGCCGACCCAGCTCTATCTGTTCCACAAACCCGAGGGTTGCTTGACCGCCGAGCGCGACTTTAGCGGGCGCAAGACGATTTACGACGTTTTGCCCAAAGACCTGCCGCGCCTGATGCCAATCGGGCGGCTCGATTTGAACACCGAAGGCTTGTTGCTGCTTACCAATGACGGCGAGTTCAAACGCCAGATGGAATTGCCCTCGACCGGTGTTGAGCGCACCTACCGCGCGCGGGTGTTTGGCGATGTCTCGCAAGAGCAGCTTGAAGAGTTGATCCACGGCATAGACATTGACGGCGTACGCTACGGCAAAATCGACGCCAATCTGGAGCGGCGCACCGGCCGCAACGGCTGGTTGGAGATGACGCTGACCGAAGGCAAGAACCGCGAAGTGCGGCGTGTGCTCGAACATCTGGGGCTCGAGGTCAGCCGCCTGATCCGCACGCGTTACGGATCGTTTGTCCTCGGCGACATGGCGCCGGGCACCGTCGGCGAAGTCAGGCGCGTGGATTTGATCGAGTTTCGAAAGACGCTCAAATAATGCGGATCATTTCTGGTAACTGGCGATCCCGTCCGTTGTTCGCGCCCAAAGGCGACGCCACAAGACCCACTGCCGACCGCACGCGTGAGACTTTGTTCTCCATGCTCGCCAGCCGCTTGGGTTCGTTCGAGGAGCTGGCGGTGCTTGACCTGTTCGCAGGCTCCGGCGCGTTGGGTTTGGAGGCATTGTCACGCGGGGCAGCAACCTGCACCTTCGTGGAACATGATGCTGCTGCATTGAAGGCTCTCGAAACCAATATCGACAAACTCGGCGCAAAGGCACAGTCCGACATCCGCCGTTCTTCGGTGCTGTCGCTCGGTTCGGTCATCAAACCGTTCGACCTCATCCTGATGGACCCGCCTTATGCCAGCGGCGCGGGGTCGGTTGCACTCGACAAACTCGGCCGCTTGGGCTGGTTCGCGCCCTCGGCATGGATCAGTATCGAGACCAGCAACAAGGAAGATATCGACGTCAAGGGCTTCATCATCGACAATGTCCGTAATGTCGGCAAGGCCCGGATTACATTGCTGCGACCTGAAAGCTAAAATGTCCGGCACACCCAAAATGTCCGCCGCCGATTGGGGCATAATCATGCTGCTGTCGCTGTTATGGGGTGGTGCATTTTTTCTGATTGAATTGGGACTGCGCGGCTTCACACCGATCACGCTGGTGTTTTTGCGGATGTCCATTGCAGCTCCGCTCATGCTGGCGGTACTTTGGTATCTGAAGGAGAAGCTGCCGCGCGATCTCAAAAGCTGGACTCAATTGTTGATATTGGGAACCATCAATGCGGCGTTACCGTTTTTGTTATTCTTCTGGGGGCAGACACAAATTGACAGCGGTCTCGCCTCGGTTCTCAATGCCACCACGCCTTTGTGGGGGGTTGTCACCGCGCACTTCCTGACCCGCGAAGAGAAGGCTAATCCTGCCCGCATTTTGGGTGTATTGCTCGGTATGGCGGGAATTATCGTCATGGTCGGCACAGATGCTCTGGACGGCATCACCGGCAGTGTGCTGGCACAGATCGCCTGTCTGGCGGCAACGCTCAGCTATGCCTTAGCCGCTATTTATGGACGAACGCTGTCACAATCGACCATGTCCCCGGTGGTGGTGGCGACAGGGCAAGTGATAACCGCAGCGATATTGATGTTGCCGGTCATGCTGCTGCTAGACCATCCCTGGACCCTGCCAATGCCCGGCTGGGACGCATGGGCGGGCGCCATCGGTCTTGCCATTCCGACGACAGGTATCGCCTATTTCTTCTATTTCCGCCTGATCGACCGCGCAGGCGCATCGAACGCAATGCTTGTCGCGTTCATCATGCCGGTTATTGCCATCATATTGGGCGTCGTGGCTTTGGGCGAGACGGTAGAACCCCGCGAAATTGCGGGTGCAGCGCTTATTGCGCTCGGCCTGCTCGCAATTGACGGGCGGCTGGTGCCCCAGCGCGCCAAAGCTTAACGGCGCTTGGGCCCTTCACCGGGGTTACGGCAATTGTCCTGCAAGGTTTTGCTGCAGGGCGGATAGGCCTTAACCGCCGGTTTCGGCGTCATCATGTCGGTTGTGGTGGCACCGCTGATTGCCGTGTCGGCACCCGCAGTCGGGGGCGTAGCCGGTGGTCCGGGCGGTAACGAACGGTCGATCACCACCGGAGCATCCGGCGCAGACGGAATTTGCTGCGCTTCGTCCGCAGGCATTGGCATTTCCGGTGGCAAGGGGTCCGTAGACGGTGTTGGCGGATTTGCCGGATCCGCTGGCGGCGGCGGCGGAATTTGGGCGAACACTATGGGGCTGGAACTCAGCATCCCAAAGGCGATCGCGCCGATCAGCAATTTGCTGCGCATGGTCTTTCTCCTTTTTAGGGTAGATGGTTAATGCATCAGGCAGGGGATAGTTCCGGCACTTGGCCGATCACCGCTTGCGGTTCAGCGCACCGTTCCCTAACTGTTCGCTGATGTCTGACAGTGTTATCAAGAACGAACCGCCCCAAATCGAAGCCCCGTGGCTGCGCGACCTGAACGCACCACAGCGCGAGGCGGTTCTGACGACCGAAGGCCCAGTGCTGCTGCTGGCGGGCGCTGGCACGGGCAAGACAGCGGCGCTGACCGCACGAATGGCGCAAATCCTGTACACGCGCCTCGCCTGGCCGTCGGAAATCCTTGCCGTGACCTTCACCAACAAGGCCGCGCGCGAAATGCGCGAGCGGATTGGCGCGATGGTCGGGGAAGCAGTTGAGGGCATGCCGTGGCTCGGCACGTTCCATAGCATCGGCGCGAAAATGCTGCGCCGACATGCCGAACTGCTCGGACTGCAAAGCAATTTCACAATCATCGACGTCGATGACCAGTTGCGCCTCCTGAAACAGCTCATCCAGTCGGAGGACCTCGATGACAAACGCTTTCCGGCCAAGCAACTCGCCGGGCTGATCGACAAATGGAAAAATGCGGGAAAAACGCCGCACGACCTCGATGCCGCCGATAATGAGGCGTACGCCAACGGCAAGGGCCAGCATCTGTACCGCATCTATCAGGCGCGCCTGCTCGCGCTCAACGCCTGCGACTTTGGCGACCTGCTGCTGCACAGCCTGTCCCTGCTCAAGAATAACCGCGATATTCTCGCCAAGTACCAGCAGCAGTTCAAATATATCCTCGTCGACGAATATCAGGACACCAACGCCGTCCAATATCTCTGGCTGCGGCTGCTGGCGCAGGCACGCAAGAATATCGCCTGCGTCGGCGATGACGACCAGTCGATCTATTCATGGCGTGGCGCGGAAGTTGCCAATATCCTGCGGTTCGAGAAGGATTTTCCCGGTGCGAAGATCATCAAGCTGGAACAAAATTACCGCTCCACTCCGCACATATTGGCCGCAGCGTCAGGGCTGATCGACGCCAATAGCAGCCGTCTTGGCAAGACATTGTGGACCGAGATTGACGAAGGCGAAAAGGTCCGCGTCATCGGCGTGTGGGACGGGCCAGAGGAAGCGCGGCGCGTTGGCGAGGAAATCGAGAGCCTGCAGCATCGCGGGGAATCGCTTGATAGCGTCGCCATACTTGTGCGTGCGCAATTCCAGACCCGCGAATTTGAAGACCGCTTCATACAAATCGGTCTTAACTATAAGATTATCGGCGGTTTCCGCTTCTACGAACGCGCCGAAATCCGCGACGCGATTGCCTATTTACGCATCGTCAACCAACCTGCCGATGATCTCGCCTTCGAACGCATCGTCAATGTGCCCAAGCGCGGCATTGGGGATAAGGCTGTGGAAAAAATCCACATCGTCGCCCGCGCCGAACGGTCGCCGCTATCGGTCGCCGCCGCACGGTTGGTCGGCACTGATGAACTGACTGGCAAGGCGCGCAAGTCGCTGGCGGACCTCGTCGTCGACATCGCCCGCTGGCGCGACGAGGCCTCGCGTTCAACCCCTGCCGACCTCACCCGCCTGATCCTCGACGAAAGCGGCTACACCGCCGTCTTGCAGGCAGAGCGCAGCGTCGAGGCATCGGGCCGCCTAGAAAACCTGAACGAACTCGCGCGCGCGATGGAGGAATATGAAACCCTCGGCGAATTTCTGGAACATGTCAGCCTCGTCATGGACAAGGATTCAGGCACCAGCGACGCCAGCGTCACGATCATGACCATCCACGCCGCCAAGGGTCTTGAGTTTGATAATGTGTTTCTGGTCGGATGGGAGGATGGCATCTTCCCATCGCAGCGCGCACTCGACGAAGGCGGCCTGGCCTCCCTCGAAGAAGAACGCCGTCTGGCCTATGTCGCGATCACAAGAGCAAAGCGCCGCTGCACCATAATCCACGCCGCCAACCGCCGGATTTACGGGCAGTGGACATCCAGCATCCCCAGCCGCTTTATCGAAGAACTCCCGTTGGACCATATCGACGCCGAGCAAACAATGACCGGCGGCGCCAGCCTGTGGCGCGCCAACTGGAGCGAACGCGAAGACCCCTTCGCCCATCTGGCGGCAGCCAACCAAGGCCGCAGCAACGCCCGCGGCCCCGGCTGGCAACGCGCGGCCACGAGCGGCGGATTCAACGCGCGCCCGCAACGCGTGGCGGAAAGCGGGCGCAGCGCGGTCAGCCTGGGCAACAAAGGCCGCAGCGACTTGAGCGTGGGGATGCGCGTATTCCACCAAAAATTTGGCTATGGCGAAATAGCCGAGATTGAAGGCAACAAGCTGGAGATCGACTTCGAACAGGCGGGGCGGAAGCGGGTTATGGATAGTTTTGTGACGGTGGGGTAAGATGAACGCTGCCGACTATACTCACAATCATTATGTGCCGGAATGGTATCAGAAGCGCTTTCTGTGTCCCAACAAGTCTAAACTGCACCGACTGAATTTGGCTCCCGACATTATTGAATATCGAGGCAAAAGGTTTAAACACAACGATGTAAAAGAAGTCGGACCCAAAAGCTGTTTTGCGGAAGACAACTTATATACAACGCAATGGGGTCCGCTCACAAACACCGATATTGAGCAATTTTTCTTTGGCAAAATCGATACCAAAGGGAGGGCAGCGGTCAACTTCTTCTGCGATTATGGGGTCCGGAACGGCCTACACGAAGCCTATCAAGACTTAGTCCTTTACATGAGTGTGCAGAAGCTGCGCACACCAAAAGGCCTGCAAGCACTGGCAAAACTGCTTCGCGTTGGTCAACACAACGACCTCCTTATCGAATTGCAGCGATTTCAGGCAATGCACTGCGCAGTTTGGACCGATTGCATCTGGCAAATTGCGGACGCTGGAAAGTCCAGCACGAAGTTCATCATTACAGACCACCCAGTCACGGTGTATAATCGTGGCTGTTTCCCCGGCTCAAAACACTGCGGTCCAATCATGGATCCAGACATCCGGCGCGTAGCTACACATACGGTTTTTCCGCTTTCTCCAGAGAAGTTGCTCATCCTGACCAATTTGTCGTGGGTTCGAAACCCTTATCAAAAGGAATTAAATTGGGGCCCTAACAAGAAGATGTTTCACTCGACGATGTTTAACGGCGCCGACATCCAACAGGGAAGGATGTTAAGCGAAAGCGAAGTCCGTCAAATAAACTACATAATGAAGCAGAGAGCGATGCGCTATCTCGCCGCCGGCGAACGCGAATGGCTTTTTCCCGAGCATCATTTACCCTCCACGCATTGGAGCAAGCTAGGTCAGGGGTATCTGCTTATGCCTGAGCCTCGCGATATCCATATGGGTGGCGAAATTTTTGTAGGATACGACAATGGCCGCTCAGAAGCGTGGAATGAGTATGGCCAGCGACCTTGGGAACAAGGGTACAAAGACGATAAGCGTTTTGACAAGGAGTCGGCGACACTTCGTCGCTTTCAGGATGAGTTTGCAGCAATGCACGGCCCAAGATGGCGCGGTTGGTCAGAGTCTTTTGGAAACAGTGGTCCCCATACGGACTCTGAAAAAACCTACAAATGGCACATTGACCGCGCTTCAAAACGCGGCGTGAAAGCTGGCAAATCTGTGTGAATTTGGAGGTTACCAAGCGAAGCTCAAGCCGCGACCCGCTCCACCACTATTTTGCTCTCCCGCGCCCTTGCCTGCGCCAGATCGTAGGCAGCCTGCATCCGCAGCATCGTGTCGGCCTTTAGCCCGAACGCCTTTTCAAAGCGGATCGCCATTTCGGCGGAGAGGCCTGCATGGCCGTTAAGCAACGTACCCATCGCCTGCCGCGTGACGTGCAGCTTTGCCGCCGTTTCGGTGACCGAAAGGCCGTAAGGCTCGACAATCTCGCTGCGCAACCATTCGTCGGCGTGGACCGCAAAACTGGGGTGCATTTTCAGGGGCATTGGCTTTTCCTGCGATGGCCGTTGTTAGTGGCTTTTTTTGATTACACCAGATGCGTGGCTTGGTTCGCGCAGAGGTGCAAAGGCGCTCGTTATTCAAAGTTTTGTCACCCTCGCGCATGCGGGGGTCCATGGCCTGCCATTTCGAGGCTGCGCAACGCCGAAGGATCAGACCATGGATTCCCGCCTGCGCGGGAATGACAACATCTGAGTAATACAATTTTGAGCGTCGTTCCAATAAGTTCCTCTCCCCCGAAGGAGAAAATCACACCCCCTCCATCGCATAACCCGCCTCGCGCCAGCCGTGCATTCCGCCGTCCAGCGCCACCGCTCGGCGGAAGCCTAGTTCCCAGAGCGTGGCCGCAGCCAGTGTCGAAATCTTGCCAAATTCGCAACAGGTCAATATCCGCACGGTCGGGTCGGGCAGGACCGAATTGACGCGCAATTCCAGCTGCCCCCTTGGCAAATGGATCGCACCCGGCACATGTCCGGCATCGAACGCATCCTTTTCCCTTATGTCCAATATCACCAGATTCTGGTCATTCTTGCCGATACATTCGTTCAAATCGGCCAGCGACATGAACGGCACTTTGGCGGCGGCTTCGGAAAGCATTTGCAGGACGGTCTTGCCGCCGGTCATGTTGGTGCGCAGCGCCTCGGTCAGGTGGGTCGGCGCGGCGAGATCGAGTTGCTGCATCATCTCGACAAATTCGGCGCGCGCGGTTTTTTGCAGGCGCGGGTTGCTGGCGATTTCCTCGCCGATCGTCGAATGCGTGCGGCCCTTATAATCATGCGCGGGGTAGACGAGCGTTTCCGGCGGCAGGGTCAGCAGCCGGTCGAACAGGCTGTCGTACAGCGCATCCGGGTTTCCGCTGGGCAGGTCGGTGCGTCCGGTGCCGCCGATCAGCAGCGTATCGCCGGTAAATACGCGGTCCTCCATCACCAGGCAGAGCGAGTCCCGCGTGTGCCCGGGCGTGTGCATCGCCTTCAGCCGCAGGTCGCCGACAATGAGCATCTCATGATCGCCCAGCCGCATGTCGGCATAAGGCGCGGGGCTCAGCTGGTGCATGACGATGGAGGCCCCTGTCGCCTTGCGTAGCTCGCAGGCGGCGGAGAAATGGTCAGCATGGGTGTGGGTTTCGGCAATGAAGCGGATATGCAGGCCGTTCCGGCTGGCGAGGCCGATATAATGGTCCATCTGCGAAAGTTCGGGGTCGATGATGACCGCCGCGCGTGTCGTTTCGCAACCGACCAGATAGGATTTGCAACCGCCAGCACTGATTTGTTCAAAAATCATCAGCTTCACCGCCCCCATTTTTCCGACGCGAAAGAATGTCAGCTATATCGCATCGGGGGCGAAGATAAAAACCTCTTTCCTACAAACCCCGCTTTCCAGCATAAACTTGTAGATGAACGAATCGCCCCTCTCTCCCCCGCCGCCGCCGCCGCCGTCCTGCCCTCAGGCCCTCTTCATCCCCGTGCCTTCGCGGCGGAACCGGCATGACGGGTGGACTGCTGCGCGGCAGGAACTGTTTCTCATCCATCTGGAACAGCTTGGCGTGGTGTCGGCGGCGGCGCGTGCCGTGGGGATGTCGCCGAAATCGGCTTATGCTTTGTTGAAACGGTCGGAGGAATGTCAGGGTGCTGGCGGTGACGACATTCCCAATTTTGCCGAGGCCTGGCACAGCGCCATCGAGATAGGGCAGGAAGCAGCGTTCTCCCTCGCACTCAAACGCACAATTGAAGGCGAGGCGCGGCCGGTATTTTATCGCGGGCGGCAGGTAGGTGAGCGACGGGTTTATGGTAACGGGTTGCTGAAAACAGCGCTCAGGCTTTACGCCAAGCGACGCGAGGCGGTTGATATGGATGCTCTATCAACTTTTCTGAATGGAGACGGCGAATGACCGCCTAATCTACCCGCAACGCTTCGTCGTGTTTTCGCGCTGACATTGCCTTACCTTTATTACCTTATCGGGCCAATTTCGTCCGTTCGCGCAATGGAACTCCGCTGTTCCTCAATGGTTTGCTCTACTCCCCCCTTTCCCCGAGGAGTATGAAACATGGCTTATGTAGAAACCCGCAACGGAGCCAAACTTTATGTGAAGGATTGGGGTACCGGCGACCCCGTCATCCTCATCCACGGCTGGCCGTTATCATCCGACAGCTGGGACCCGGTGACCGACGCGTTGGCGCATGCCGGACACCGCGTTATCGCCTATGACCGACGCGGCTTTGGCCGGTCCGACCAAAGCTGGGGCGGATATGATTATGACTCGCTGACCGACGATCTCGCCGAGGTGATGACGGCGACCGGAGCCACCGAAAACGTCACTTTGATCGGCTTTTCCATGGGCGGCGGCGAAGTGGCGCGCTATATGTCGCGGCATCAGGGCAAGGGCGTGATCCGCGCTGCGTTGATCGCTTCGATTGTGCCCTATTTGCTGGAAACCGATGATAATCCCGAAGGTGTTCCGCAAGCGGCCTTCGACCAGATGACGCAGGATATCATGGCGGATCGTCCGGCGTTCATGCGTACATTTTTGAACGATTTCTTTGGCGTCGGGCTGATTTCAAAACCGGTGAGCCATGCGACGCTGGATTGGGCGTGGCGGCAAACGATGCAGGCCGGACTGCACCCGACATTGAAATGTGCCGCCGCGTTTTCGGGCACAGACTTCCGGCATGACCTGCCCGCGTTCAAGGTGCCGACGTTGATCATCCACGGCACGGCGGACAAGACCGTCCCGATCGACCCAACCGCACGAATGGCCGCAGCGCAAATCGAGGACGTCCGTCTGATCGAATATGACGGCGCACCCCACGGATTGTTCGAAACCGACCGTGACCGGCTGGTGGAGGATTTGCTGGACTTTATCGGCGGACGGGACGCCAAACCCGAGGTGGCTGACCATGTTTATGATCAGCATGTTCTGCCGGTCATGCCGCCGACATTTTGACGCCGATGACGCTCAATCCCGCCATTCCTGTCCATCGGCTCGATACCGAGGTGCCGAACGCAGCGACGCACTGACGGCAATATTTGAAACTATCAATGACTATCAAGGCATACCGGAGGATGCCGGTTAAGGCACCCTCCTCCCTCGTCAGAAAACAGCCTTCGCCGTTTCTTCTTTCATCATCGCCTTGCGCACCATCGGGATTGGCGGACCGCCGTAGGACAGGAATTCGTCGTGGAACGCCTTCCATTTTTTGCGGTCGCCTTTGGTCCAGTCATCGCGCAATTTGCGGATCATCAGCTTGCCCATCGTGTAGTTCAGATAAGCCGGATCATAAGTTCCCCGCGCCGCTTGCTGCTTGCTGTTGCCCGCGTCCTGATAACATTCCTTCTTGAAAAGCTCTTCGGACGCCGCGACCGTCATTCCCCGTGCATGGAGGCCGATGGCGGACAGATAGCGGCAGTTGCGCAACAGGGCGTTGGACAACTGGCCGACCTTCATCTCGGCCTCATCCTTGCCCACGGTCGCGCCCAGCCCCGCATCCATCATCATTTCCTCGGTATAATGCGCCCAGCCTTCGGCAAAAGCATAGCCAACGAACAGCTTGCCAAAGATCGATTCGGACCGGTTGGCGTGGAGGAAGTTGAGGAAGTGGCCGGGCCAAACCTCATGCACGCTGGTTCCAAGCAAATCCATCTTGCCGGGGACGAAACCATCTTGCGTTGCTTTGTCCCAAGTGGGATCTGGTGGCGAGATGTAATAGACCGATGGCAGGCCTTTCTCATAAGGTCCAGGGATGTCGATATACGCCGAATTCTGCCGGTTATAGGGCGGTGACTCTTCGACTTGCGCCTCCTCTGTTCCGGGAATGGAGACGATCTCCTTGTCGATCAGGAATTGTTTGAGCGGTGGCAACTGGCGCCGAGCTTCGGCAACGGGCCCGTCGACCGCCTTATTTGCGCTCATCTTGTTCATACAATCCTGCATCGTCGCACCGGGCGCATAAGTGCCGCAGGCGGTGGCGAGCGCCTCTTGATTGCGTTTCAGGTCGGCACGGCCAATCGCCTCCAGTTCGTCGAGAGAAGCGTCGACGCCTTCGGTCTTCAAAACCATTTTAGCGAATTTGTCTGCGCCTAAGGCATAACCGTCCGGTGTCGCAGGTTGCGAACCGATATGCGCGGATAGATCCTTCATGGCGGTAGCGGCCTTGGCGGCGGCCTCATCAAACTGCTTTTGCAGAGTCTCATCCTTCACCTCGGCAAAGGCCTTTTTCGCATCGCCGGTGTAATAATCGGCAAAGCCGCCAAACCCAGCCTGCCCGAACTTCAGATAGCTCGCGGGCAACGGCAGTTTCAGATTGGCTTCGATCTGTTCCGCTGCCTTGGGGACATTATTGGCATATGCAATAAACGCCTTCATCCGCGTGACCGGGTCGGCATAAGGACGCGCGATATAGACATTGGGATCAAGTGCGCCGACATAAAATGCGGGATTCTTATACTGGCTTTGTGCATCTTCGAGGAAGAACAACTCGCCCTGCATCACATGCACGAGATAGTCCCGTTCGAATTTCTGGGCATCAGTCATGTTGGATCCATTCACCGCTTTGGCATCAGCAATCGCCTTCTTGCGGTAATCGATTTGCGCCTTCAGCCCCTCGGCACTCCAGTCCGGAAGCTGCCCGTCATATTCATGCTTGCCCTGATAGACGGCAAAGCTCGGGTTGACCTTGAAATAACCTTCGAGGAATGTTTCCACATAGGTTCCCCACGCACTTCCATCGTTTTTAGCGGTCACCGCCGCGGTCTCTCCACCATCAACTTTTTTGCAAGCGCCGGTAATACTGATTGCCGCAACCGATGCCGCGATCAAAAGATATTTGATTTTCATGCTTGGACTCCCTGCCCTTTGATGGCGGAAAGTGGCACACAAGTTCCGGTCTTGGCCAGCGGCTTTTCGACAAACGCATTCTGGGACCGGCGAAGCAAAATTATCGACCGCAAAACGCAAGGTGCATTGCCGCTGTTAAACCAACGGGCTAGGCCACGGTGCAGATGAACGGCCCACATCCTTTCTCGATCCCCGCATTTCGCGCCTACTGGATATCGCGCTTCGTGGCGGTAATCGCGACGATGTCGATCGTCGTGATTATCGGCTGGCAGGTCTATGACATTGCGCGCAGCGATTACGGTATGTCGCCGAAGACGGCCGCGTTTCAACTTGGCCTTTTGGGTCTGGCGCAATTTGTGCCGTTGTTCGTCCTGACCCCGGTCGCCGGATGGGCCGCCGACAGGTTTGAACGACGCACCGTCGCGCGGCTTGCCAATATGATCGATCTGGGCATTGCCGTGGCCCTCGGCCTGCTGACGATGTATGACATGCTCAACCTGCCGGTCATGTTCCTGATGGCGGCGCTGCACGGCATGGCGCGCGTATTTGTCGGCCCGGCGATGAACGCGATTGCGCCCAATCTGGTGCCCATTGAATCGTTGCCACGTGCAATCGCGTTAAGTTCAATCGCCTGGCAGTCAGCGTCGGTTATCGGTCCGGCGGCGGCGGGTTTTCTCTACGCTGAAAATGCCGCAATGCCGTATTGGGTCGCAGCAGTTCTGCTCGGCCTCGCCAATCTCGCACTGACACGCATCCCGCCTATCCACCCGCCAGCCAATCCTGGGCGGCCCCATCCCGTCCGCCAGATGCTCGACGGGTTACACTACACATGGTCTGAACGGTTTCTGCTCGGGGCGATTACGCTCGACCTTTTTGCGGTGATCCTTGCCGGGGCGACCGCCCTCCTACCCGTCTATGCCCGCGACATATTACATGTCGGGGCAGAGGGCATGGGTTTGCTGCGCGCCGCGCCGGCGTTGGGCGCAGCGATTGTTGCACTTTATCTGACGTTCAAGCCGCTGCGCCATAATGTCGGGGCAAAAATGTTGTGGGCGGTAGTAATCTTTGGCCTGGCTACGATCGGCTTTGGCTGGTCGCATGAAATCTGTGTCCGTATATTTGGCGATGCCAGTTGGACAATCTACATCCCGAAAGTCGGCGATATAACCCAATCGGCATCCATGTGGGTTGCCCTTGCTATGCTCTCCATCCTCGGCGCGTCCGACATGCTATCGGTGTTTGTTCGGGGGTCGTTGGTCCAGCTCAATACGCCCGACGCCATGCGCGGTCGGGTGAGTTCCATATCCGGCCTTGCGATTTCGGCCTCCAACGAACTGGGCGAACTGCAGTCGGGCTTTGCAGCCGCATTGCTCGGCCCTGTGGGCGCTGTTGTTTTTGGTGGCGTTGGTGCCATAATGGTAACAGGCCTATGGGCGTGGCTGTTTCCTGAACTCAAAAACGCCCGGACATTTGAACCGCAATTCAAGGAAAAAGCCCGATGAAAGCGCAATCGATCTTAGAAACCATTGGCAACACGCCGCATATCCGGCTGAACCGGATGTTCCCGAATGCCGAAGTCTGGGTAAAGTCCGAGCGATCAAATCCTGGAGGATCGATCAAGGACCGGATCGGTCTGGCGATGATCGAGGCGGCGGAGGCCGATGGCAGCTTGAAACCTGGTGGCACTATCATCGAGCCAACTTCGGGCAATACAGGGGTTGGCTTGGCGATGGTCGCGGCCGTTAAGGGCTATAAATTGATTCTTGTCATGCCTGAATCAATGTCGATTGAGCGGAGACGGTTGATGCTCGCTTATGGCGCGAGCTTCGATCTTACACCGCGTGAAAAGGGCATGAAGGGTGCGATCGAACGGGCCATGGAACTGGTAGCCAGCACATCCGGTGCATGGATGCCGCAGCAATTCGAGAATTCTGCCAATATTGACGTCCATGTGCACACGACAGCGCAAGAAATCTTGGCCGATTTCGAAGGCAGCCCGATTGATGCGTTAATCACCGGCGTGGGCACTGGCGGGCATATCACGGGCTGTGCAGAGGTGCTCAAAAAAGCTTGGCCGAAATTGAAGGTTTTCGCAGTCGAGCCAACCCTCTCCCCCGTGATCAGCGGTGGCCAGCCTGGGCCACACGCTATTCAAGGGATTGGCGCTGGCTTCATCCCCGCCAACCTGCACACGGCCTTGCTCGACGGCGTGATCCAGGTCGATCCCGACGTCGCCAAAGAAAACGCCCGCCGCGCCGCCCGTGAGGAAGGTATGCTGGTCGGCATTTCATCGGGGGCGACAATAGCCGCCATTGCGCAGAAACTGCCCGAACTGCCTGCGGGTAGTCGCATTCTCGGTTTCAACTATGACACTGGCGAGCGGTATTTGTCGGTGCCGGATTTCCTCCCGGTTGAATAACGCACTTCTGCTCCTGCCTTCGGAGCATAACATTTAACAAAAGAAACCACCGGGGCTGTCTAGGCCCCGGCGAGTTTGTTACCCCATATTGTGCGCCCCGTTTGCGACCCGTCGGCGCTCTGTTTTTGGTTAGGACTTGAGCTTTGGCTTTGCCGCTTTGTCATCCGGCGTGCCATCACCATCATTGTCGAAAACATCGGGCTTGCGGTCACCGTTGACATCCCACGCGTCGGGAATGCCATTGGCATCGCGGTCCCACGCGTCGGGAATGCCATCCTCATTCGTGTCCATCGTGGGGGGCGGCACCTCACCTTCGGGCGCAGGTGCGGTCAATTTTTCGGTAACTGCAGGTCCGGATTGGGCATGCACCCCACCTGCTAAAGACAGCATTGAAATTGCGCTTGCGATTGAGAGCGCGAGCCTGGTTTCAAACTTTGCCACTGGTTGCTCCTACTAAGCCACCCCCTGTCAAAATCATCAATCCCTGATTGCCGGCAATGATTCCAGTCGCTTGCGTCCATAAGAGCCGAACGAGAGGCTGACCGAAAACCCGCTTCTTTCCATCTCGCTGATATCTCGCTTGGCCTTATGCGACCGCAAACATCTCCGGCGAGAGCGCCATGATCGCTTCGCTACCCGCCTCAATCTTGCGACGCAACGAACCGGCGTCGGGCATAATTCGCTCGGCAAAGTATCGCGCGGTTACCAATTTGGTTTCGTAAAATGCCTTGTTACCAGCGCCGTCCATGGCCGCTTGCGCCGCCTCCGCCATCCGCAACCATTGCAGGCCTAACGCCACAATGCCCATGATATGCATATAATGATACGCGCCTGCACCAACATTATCGGGATTGGCCATGCCGTTCTGCATGAACCACATCGTTGCAGCCTTCAGCTCACCGTTCGCTTTTTCCAAACGGCCAGCGAGATTAGCCAATGGCCCGGATTTGGCCGAAGTACATTCATCATCGACCAGCTTGAAAAACGCCTGAACCGCGCGCCCTCCATTTTGCGCGAGCTTGCGACCGACAAGGTCCATCGCCTGGACGCCGTTGGTGCCTTCATAGATCATGGTGATGCGGGCATCGCGGACATATTGCTCCATGCCCCATTCACCGATGTAGCCGTGGCCGCCATACACTTGCTGCGCGTTGGTAGCGACTTCAAAGCCCTTGTCGGTACCGTAACCTTTTATCACCGGTGTGAGCAGCGAGAGCAGGTCGTCCGCCATCTGCCGTTCTTCCTCGGTTTGCGCCTTGTGCATCAGATCGGCCTGCAAAGCCCCCCACAAGCAAAGCGCCCGCATCCCTTCGGTGAATGCCTTGGCATCAAGCAACATCCGGCGAACATCGGGATGGACGAAAAGCGTATCGGCCTTCTGGTCCACGTCTTTCGGCCCGGTCAACGCCCGGCCCTGGCGCCGGTCATTCGCGTAATGCACGGCATTCTGATACGCGACCTCGGCAATGCCCAGCCCTTGCTGACCCACGCCAAGCCTCGCAATATTCATCATGATGAACATTGCGGCGAGGCCCTTATTCTCCTCACCCACCAGATATCCGGTCGCGCCGTCATAATTCATCACGCAAGTCGAATTGCCGTGGATGCCCATTTTATGTTCAATCGAACCGCAGCTAACCGCGTTGCGTTCGCCCAATGATCCATCGTCATTGACCATGAACTTCGGCACAATAAACAGCGAAATACCTTTGACATTATCGGGGGCATCAGGGGTTTTGGCCAGTACGAGATGAATAATATTCTCGGTGAGATCATGCTCACCGGATGAGATGAATATCTTCATGCCAGTGATCGCGTAACTGTCATCGGCATTGGGAACCGCCTTGGTCCGGATCAGGCCCAAATCGGTGCCGCAATGCGGCTCGGTCAGGTTCATGGTGCCGCTCCATTTGCCCGAAATCATGTTGGGCGCATATTTCGCTTTTTGTTCGTCGCTGCCTTTTACAAGAATGGCAGAAACCGCGCCGTGGGCCAGTCCCGGATACATGGCGAAGGCCATGTTGGAACTTGACATATATTCTTCAAACGCCATCGACAGAATATGGGGCATTCCCTGCCCTCCAAATTCTTCCGGAGCCGACAAAGTGCCCCAGCCAGCTGCGCAATATTGGTCATAAGCGTCCTTAAAACCGTCGGGCGTCGAGACGCTGCCATCGTCGTGCCGCGTGCAACCCTGCAAATCGCCAGTCTGGTTCAGCGGAAACAAAACGCCTTCAACAAATTTCGACCCCTCGGTCAGAATTGCATCGATCATATCCGCAGTGGCATTTTCAAATCCCGGTAAATTGGCAAAACGATCAATACCAAGCACTTCATTGATGATGAATTGCGTATCGCGGACGGGAGCTTGATAGCTGGGCATGTATTATCCTCTTGGTTTATTTGGTTTAGGCAGCGGCGCTGGTGGTCTCTGAGGCTTCGACTTTTTCCACCGTTGCAACAAAATCGGTCAGTTCCTTAATCGCGCTTTCGATATCATCGCGCTGCGCGGTCAACTGGCTGATGCGGTCACGGCATTTCTCAATTGTGACACGGCGCTGGATATTGCGACCGTCGTTAAGATCGTAGAGATCGATCATCTCGCGGATTTCGGCAAGGCTAAATCCGACCCGTTTGGCCCGCAGGATCCATGCGAGCCGAGCCCGATCACGTTTCGAATATATCCGGGCCAATCCCATCCGCTCCGGTGCGATCAAGCCTTGATCTTCATAAAAACGCAGCGCTCGCGCGGTGACGTCGAACTCGCCGGAAAGATCGGAAATGGTGAAGGATTCGCGGTTAAATGCGTCTGGCGTATCGATGGTGGCGTCGGCCCGTTTGCAATCTTGCGTAACATTGCCCATATTGCGACGTCTTCCCTCTTGGTTACCCTAACGGCATTACTTTACGTTAGCGTAAACGTCAATCGCGCATTTTACCCTGCGTATGCTGTTTTCCGATTAGTTTTCGATGACCGCCAGTGGCCAGCGACCAATCACAGCATATTGCGTCAACCCGATCAGACTGTCGAGTAAGAGTATTTCATCTGCCACCCAACGCCTTGCCGCGACGGAGCGTCATGTGCGGGTTGAACCGCCAACCAGGCAACTCCTGTCCAACCAAGACCTGCATTATCCGCTCTGCGACGGTGGCTTGAAATTCCTTGCTTTGGTCAAAGAGGGAACATCGTGACATGCAGGCGATCATTGGCCTCGGCTCTACCCTGCGCAACGGTATCACGGAGCCAGGCAAGCTCTGCCAACCGATCAGCCGGCGGCCTCAAGGCAAAAAACAGGGGATGACAGTCAGGTTCGCGAGGCACTGCTTCCAATTAAGAACATAATACGAACATCGCAAATGAAATGTGGCGACCTTATTCAGCACCCACTGCAAATAACGTATTGCCTTCATATTTGGGCGCGTTCGGATCAAACACCGGCTCATTTTGAAAATGCCGCTCGGCCAGCGCCAGCCCTTTCAGCCCCGCGAGATTGAATGCTCCAAGCTTCTTCTCGCGCGGAGGTTCGCCATTCTTCTCCAGCGCTACCGCGTCGATGAACAGGGCGTCGTGCTTGGAATAGAGGATATGGGGCGCGAGCGTCATCGTCACATTGTTATATGTTGCAACGACGCACTTGTTGAGCGCGATGGCTTCGAGGAGGAGCTGATTTACTGACATATATGTATATTATCGGAAGATATGCTATACGCAATAGCCATTGTGCAGCGCAGCATAAAACGCTGTCATTTGGCCGATATTTTTCTCGAATGGCGATTAAATCAACGAGCGCATCCGTTTAGCGCGTGCGCCAGGACTCGGGTGGGTGGCGAGGAATTGCAGCGGGTCTTTCTTGTTACCATCCATCGCCGCCAGTTTTTCAAGCGCGGTCACGGCTCCCATCGGCTGATAGCCTTTGGTCTTCATGAAATTCATTGCATAATCATCGGCTTCATTCTCGTTGCTTTGGCTATGCTGAGCCACAACGACTTTCTTGAACAGATCGCCCAGCTCGCTCGACGCCATTCTGCCGACGGTGCCGCCCGCAGCCCCAACCGCCTTTTGCGCGGCACTGGCCCGAAGCGCGGTCTGCATCCGTTTCTTGCTGTGCCCGGATTTTACATGACCAATTTCATGACCGATGACATAGCGGATTTCATCGTCGGTAAATTGGTCCATCAGCCCCGCAAACACGCGAATCGTACCATTGCCCATGGCAAAAGCGTTGATGTCCTTGACCAGATAGGCTTTGATATCGAGGGTCAGTCCGTCATGGCTCTGCAGGCCTTTCGACAGCGCAGCCAGCCGCTTACCATAGGGATCTTTCGGTCCAGCAATGGGGTTCATCCGGTCGGTTTCTTTCGAGACATCATCGAAATAGATTTTCAGTTCCGCATCGGTGATCGATTCGGCCTTCGCCATATCCTTGCCCGCACCAACTATCTTGCCGAGCCCGCCGAATTGCGCCCAGCCTGGCGAGGCAACGCTGATGCCGCCCGCAATGGCAGACAAGCGCATGATTTCACGGCGGGTAAGAATGATGGAATCGTTGGACATTAAGGCTCTCCCTGCTGAGCGTCAGGCAACAGGCGCATCTTGCCGCGTCGTTAATGTCCAGTCAAGTATTTGGTTTACCTGTATACTATCACTTGATGTATTTCAGGCACTCGGTTTAACAAAATCATATACCATCTACGCCGACACCGCTTTCACGGATATTGCTGTCGGGCGTGAACCACATTCACAATCTCTACCGCATCCACACCAACTCTATAAATCACGATGTAATTGGGGTGCACTACGGCTTCGCGCGTGCCGTCCACACGACCGGCGCGGTAAAGGAAGGGATGCTCGGGTAGGCGTTCGGTACAGGCTTCCATAGCGACCAACAAACTGTCCGCCGCCGCCAAATTCCGGTCGGCAATGAACGACAATATCGTTTCGAGGTCGGAAAGTGCCCTAGGTCGTGTTGACATTCAGATCATAACTATATGAAATATAACCATTTCGTCATTCCCGAGAAGGCGGGAATCCATCCCCTAACCAATGGGTTACTGAGCAACGGTGC
>JBDTUD010000005.1:0-155848 GCA_040007915.1 Sphingorhabdus sp. | reverse complement strand
ATCTCGTAAGCCTTCCACGGTTGTTCGCCCACTGGCAACCATTCGCGCCACACCTGCATCGCGGCATTGCGCCGTGCGTTCCAGTCGCCTTCGTCGGGCGTATGGTTCTGCGCCCCGCCTTCCCAACTGTCGTTCGCCCCTTCATGGTCGTCGGTATTGGGGATCATCGGGAACGCCGCATGCAGCGCCTGCAATTGCGGATCGCTGCGGTAACTGGAATAGCGCAGACGATAATCGGCGAGCGTCAGTATTTCGTCCGGCGGGAAAATCCGGTCGGCAAACTTCGCGCCATTGTCATATCCGCCCCGCCCATATTCGTAGATATAATCGCCCATATGCAGCACGAGATCGATGTCATCGCGCGCCGCAGCGTGACCATAAGCGTTAAACTCGCCAAAACCCAGATTGGAGCAGGAGAAGACCGCGATGTTGAACTTCGCGGCTTTGCCTACCGGAAGCGTCTTGGTCCGGCCGATCGGTGAGATACTGCCATCGGGGGCAATGAAGCGGAACCAGTGCCATTTGCCGGGCGCGAGATTATCAACGGTGATCTTCACTATATGGTCCCGCCACGGCCCGGTCACCATCTGCCCGCCGCCCGCAATTTTGGCGAAATCCCGGCTCTCGGATATCTCGACACGGACCTTTGCTTGACCGCCCGTTGGGTTGACATAGCGCGTCCACAACAGGACCGAATCCTGTCCCGGCTCACCGCTGGCGACATTATGGGTGAAACCGGTGAGACCAAGCAACACCTGCGCCATCGCCGGTCCACCGGGCAGCATTAAGGCACCGATGCCGAAACCTGCGGTGGTCAAAAGCGCGCGGCGATCAATTATCAGGGACATAGAATCCAGTTTCCTCACATCATATAATCCGAACATGTTCCCCGGCGAAGGCCGGGGTCCAGACCTAACAAAGAATCTTTTGCAGGGGCTGGACCCCGGCCTTCGCCGGGGAACACTTGCAATAAACCTCGTCAAGCCAGCCTGCGCTTGAGTGACTTTTTGACAGCAGCCATAATTTCCAACAACCGCTCAACATCGCTTTCGTTATGATACAGGCCGAAACCGATGCGCAGCACATCGCCGCGCACATCGGTCACAACTTCATGCTCCGCCAGCCGGTCGTGCAGCATCGCAGCACCGGCGCCTTTGAACGCCAGAAAGCGCGCGTGCGGGCCGTCGGTTAACGGATTGAGCAGTGTCATGCCGGGCATCTGAAACGTGCTAAGAAACTGCTGTTGCAACCTTGTGACATGCGCCGAGATATCGGCGGTCGCCAGACCCTCAACCTCAAGCATAGCCCGCACCGCGCAGAACCGGTACAGGCCTGAGGGATCGAATGTGCTCCCCAAAAACCGCCGTCCATCGGGCGCATAGCCCACAGCGCCCGGCGGCAACGCGAGGTCGTCAAATGCTGCATACCAACCGGTAATAACGGGCCGCGGGGCGAAACCGGGTGGCGCGTGGAGAAAGCACACGCCCTCCCCCGCCATGGCATATTTATATCCGCCCGCGAGATAGAATATACGATCCGCAACCGCCGACAGGTCGGTCGGAATCGCCATGAAGCCATGATAGCCGTCAATCACCACCCATGGCCCATCGGGATTGGCCAGTGCGGCCAGTGCCTCCAGATCTTCGATAATTGCACCGGAATTGAACAACACATGGCTGGCAAAAATAAGGTCATGCCGACCCAGCTTCGCCGCTGCCACCAGCTGATCCGGCGGGACCATTTCGAGCAAAACTTCCCCTGCCTCCACCCAACGCGCCATTTGTCGGCGAAAGCTGTGAAATTCGCCATCGGTCGAAAGCACGCGGACCGGGCGCGTGGGGATGGCCGAAACGATCCGCACCAAAAAGTCATGGGTATTCGGGGCGAAAGTGATCGTTGCAGGGTCGGGCAACTGCAACTCCTGCGCGATATAATCCTGCGCCTCCGACCAGATCGGTCCCATGACCCGGTCCCATTTTTGGTCGGCAAACCGCGCGGCGTCGGTCCATGCCTGCATCTGCCCGTCATGGCTGGCATCGGGCCACAGATGATGGCTATGCGCGGCAAAATGGAGACGGTCATGTGCAGCGGTGAGCGAGCGGGAGAAAACATGTTTGTAGGTCATGGCCATCTGATCCGTTCGTGCTGTTTATCCGTTCGGTAAGGAAGTCGTCACAACTCGGTCCTCAATGACCAGAGCTCCGGAAACGCCCGTTTGGCGACAGTCCCCTGCAAATAGCTCACGCCCGCCGTGCCGCCGGTCCCGCGCTTGCCGCCGATAATCCGCTCCACTGTCAAAACATGCTTGTGTCGCCATGTCGCCATCGCATCATCCAGATCGACCAGCTTCTCGGCCAATTGGTACAATTCCCAATAGCGTTCCGGCTCGCGATATACGCCCAGAAATCCGGCTTCGACGTCGGAGGAAAATACATGCGGCAATGCCCAATCGCGTTCCAGCAACCCAAGCGGTAAATCAAATCCCGCCCGGGCCAACGCGCCTATTGCATCGTCCCAGATGCTTGGTTCGGTCAACGCCGCCACCATCTGCGCGCGTGCCTCTGGCCGGTCATCCTGATATTTCAGGAAGCCCGTATCTTTGAGGCCCAACAGATATTCCACGGTGCGGAACTGGTCTGACTGGAACCCCGAGCTGGGACCCAATACGTGCCGGAAGCGGGTGTAATCGGACGGGGTCATTGTCGACAACACATCCCAGCTAAGCGTCATAACCGCTTGAATCCGGCTCACCCTTGCCAGCGCCTTATAGGCCGGTACCAACTGATCGGCGCGTATCTGGTTTTGTGCCAATTTTAGTTCGCGGATCATCTGTTTCAGCCACAATTCCTTGGTCTGATGGATGATGATGAACAGCATTTCATCGTCGAGATCAGACTGCGGATGTTGCGCGGAAAGCAGCGTATCCAGCGCCAGATAGCGCGCATAGGTCATGGGCGTGTCGGTCATTGGCGCAGGATAGCGACCGGGGAGCGTTTGGGAAAGCGGACTGTGCGGAACAGCAGGTGCGGGCTAAATCCAGAACGGTCCGGATTATGAACAGTAAAGCTGGAAGTTGGCATGTTGATTCCAGGGCCGCGCAAGGGGGATTCCTGAAAACTATGACAACAGTGCGAACATCCAGCGCTCTGCCAAACCTTCCGCCTCCTCCGCGCTGAACGGAGTATTGCCGAGACTTAGCTCCAGCCACAGCCCGTCAACCAGCGCCGTGAGCGCAATCGCGGCGAGCCGGGGGTCTGCGGGTGCGCCCGGGCAGACGACAATCAACGCCTCCATGTCGCGGCGGTTTTCGGCGTAGATTTCATCGTGAATTGCCCCGATAACGGGGTCAATGCGGGCCAGACTCCAGAAGGCCAGCCATGTTGCGAGCAGTTCCGGGTCGCTAACGGGTTGGCGAAAACTGGCCGTGACAAATGCCAGCAGGCGAGCGCGCGGATCGCTTGCTGGAGCGGCCTCTACGGCGGCATTCAGCGCCTCGGCAACGCGTTCGCCGGTGGCACGATAGGTGGCGGCGATCAGCGCATCGATGCCGTCAAAATAATGCCGCAGCAGGCCGGGCGATACACCGGCCTCCATACATATATTGCGAACCGACGTGCCCTGCGCGCCGTGCTTCGCCAGACAGCCGGCGCAGGCGGCAATCAACGCTTCGCGGCGGGTGTCGGCGCTCTCGCGGGTAAAGGCTTGTCGGTCGCTCATGGCTTTGTTATACACTCGTATAACACGAGAATCAACATGCCAGAACCATCGCTCCGCAACACCTTCGCAAACATCGACCCCCTCGAAGGCTGGAGCCTGCCTGCATGGACCTATGACGATGCCGATTTCTTCGCTGCCGAGACCGAATCCGTCTTTGCCCCCAGCTGGCAAATTGTTTGCCATGTCAGCGATGTGCCTGACAAAGGCGACTGGCACAGCCTCGATTATCTAGGCGAAAGCGTCATTGTAGTGCGCGGCGACGACGATCAGCTTCGCGCCTTCACCAACGTCTGCCGCCACCGCGGTTCGCGGTTGCTGGATGGCACAAGCGGATGCGCGAAAAAGCTCGTTTGCCCCTATCATGCCTGGACTTACGATCTCGACGGCCGCCTGACCGGCGTACCGCAGAAAAGCGATTATCCCGGTCTCGACACATCCCGCCACGGGCTGATGCCGGTCGACATGGAAATCTGGCACGGGTTCATCTTTGTGCGGTTGGTGAGCGAAGGGGCATCGGTCGCCGACATGATGGCTCCCTATGAGACGCAGATCCAACCCTATCGTTTCGAAGACCTGCGCGCGCTCGGTCGGCTCACGTTGCGGCCGCGCGATGTAAACTGGAAGAATGTCGCTGACAATTATTCGGACGGTCTGCACATCCCCATAGCCCATCCCGGCCTCACCCGCCTGTTCGGGCGGAGTTACGGTGTAGAGGCCGAACGTCATGTCGACCGCATGTGGGGCGATCTGGTAAAATGGCCTTCCGCCAACCTGTCCGAACGGCTCTACCAGAATTTGCTGCCTCCCGTCCCGCATCTGCCCGAGGCCAGCCAGCGGCGGTGGCTGTATTTCAAGCTCTGGCCCAACATCGCGTTCGACATTTATCCCGACCAAGTCGATTTCATGCAGTTCCTCCCCGTCAGCCCGACCGAAACGCTGATCCGCGAAATCAGCTATGCCTTGCCCGACGATCGCCGGGAAATGCGCGCCACACGCTACCTCAACTGGCGGATCAACCGGCAGGTCAATGCCGAAGACACATTGCTGATCCAACGCGTGCAGCAAGGCATGGCCTCGCGCAGTTTCTCGATCGGGCCTTTAGGAGAGAGCGAAGTCTGCCTGCGCAGCTTTTGCCGCCGAATGCGCGACCTGATCCCGCAAGCACGCGAAGAACAACGACCCAAGGCCGGATGGAGCAAATTATGACCCAAAAATATAACGCTGTCATCATCGGTGCCGGGCATAATGGCCTAGTCTGCGCCTTCTACCTCGCGCGCGCGGGGCTGAAAGTCCGCATCGTGGAGCGCCGCGACATTGTCGGTGGAGCGGCGGTGACCGAGGAATTCCACCCCGGCTTCCGCAACTCGGTGGCGAGTTATACGGTCAGCCTGCTGCAGCCCAAGGTCATCGCCGACATGAAGCTCGTCGACCATGGCTACCGCGTGATTGAACGACCGATTTCGAATTTCCTGCCGCAGGAGGATGGTGGTTATTTGAAACTCGGCGGCGGGGTGGAGCGAACCAGACAAGAATTTGCGCGATTTTCCGAACATGATGCTCGCGTGTTGCCGGAATATTATGAAATGTTGGAGGGCGTTGCCGATGTCCTGCGTGATCTCGCGCTCAAATCGCCGCCCAATGTCGGCGACGGCATCAAGACACTGATTGACGGCGCGTTGCAGGCGCGCGGGTTGATGAAGCTGAGCCTCAGCCAGCAGCGCGATGTACTCGAACTCTTTACCAAATCGGCGCGAACCTTCCTCGATAGCTGGTTTGAAAGTGAAGCAATCAAGGCCGCGTTCGGCTTTGACGCAGTGGTCGGCAATTATGCCAGCCCCGACACGCCGGGCAGCGCCTATGTCCTGCTCCACCACGTCTTTGGCGAGGTCAACGGCAAGAAAGGCGCTTGGGGCCACAGCATCGGCGGCATGGGCGCAATTACGCAGATGATGGCCAAGGTGTGCGTAGATCTCGGCGTTGAAATCAGCCTTGAGGCACCAGTCTCCCGTGTAATCGTTGACGGCGGCAAGGCCGTCGGCATTCGCCTTGAAAGCGGCGAGGAAATTGCCTCGCCCCGGGTCATCGCCAATGTCGGACCCAAGCTGCTTTATGAACGAATGTTCGAAGACGGCGATCTCGAGCCTGAATTCAGGCGCCGGATCAAGGCATTCAAAGCAGGCAGCGGGACATTTCGCATGAATGTCGCTTTGTCGGAACTGCCGAGATTCACCTGCCTTCCGGAACCGGGTGAACATCTACAGTCTGGCATCATCATCGCGCCAACGCTTGATTATATGGACAAGGCATTCCTGGATGCCAAGGAGCATGGCTGGTCGAAAAAGCCCATTGTCGAGATGCTCATCCCCTCGATCATTGATGACAGCCTTGCACCCAAGGGCCAGCATGTCGCCAGCCTGTTTTGTCAGCAATTTGCTCCGGTCCTACCTGATGGTCGGGACTGGGACGCCGAGGAAGGCAAGGCCGCTGACTGCATCATCAACACCGTCGAAGCGCACGCCCCCGGCTTCCGCGCCTCGATCCTCGGTCGCCAAATCCTCAGCCCCAAAGGTCTGGAACGCAAATTCGGGCTGGTGGGCGGCGATATCATGCACGGCAATATGAGCCTCGATCAGCTTTGGGCGGCGCGCCCCGTGCTCGGCAACGGTGCGTATCGCGGCCCATTAAAGGGCCTTTATATGTGTGGGGCCGGCACGCATCCCGGCGGCGGTGTTACCGGCGCGCCCGGGCATAATTGCGCGGCAGAGGTACTGGCGGACCGCAGCGTCTTGGGGCGGTTAATACGGCGGGCGTAAACGGAAAAAGCCGGACCAAATTGGCCCGGCTCTCCCCTCCCTGTCACTTCGTGACAAACTAAAATTTCGTTCCAAGTTTCAATCCGAACAGCTGCGGTTTGGTTGTATAAACCCTCGAATAAGGACCGCAAATTGTCGTCGAACATGCGGTATTAAGCCCCAACTGACCACGCTTGTCAAAAGCGTTCTGAATGAATGCTTCAACGCTCCAAGCGCCAAAGCTGGTCCCTGCCGAGAAATCAAAGGTCGCGAATCCACTGGTTGACCCCACCGCTGCAAAGTCAGCGTCAGTAAGAAACGTCCGCGTGCCGCCTTGATAACTTAGTGAACCCTGCAGGAACGCGTCATAGCTACTTATCGGGAATTCATAACGCGCGGTCATACTGCCTTTGAATTTGGGTTGGACTGGCAAGCGCGTGCCTTTTGGAGCCGCCGGTGCCACACCTGTAACGCAGACAATATTGCCTGTCGCATCCACCTGACAGAAGTCAGTGGTCAATTTGGCATTGATATATGTGCCCGACCCCGAAAGCGTTAGTCCGCCAAGCGAAAGCGCAAAATCGCCCTCTATCCCGTAAATCCGTGCATCACCGGCATTATATGTATTAGTAACGCCATTATTGCCGACCGGTACCAAGCCGAATTGCAAATCTTTCCATTCTTCATAGAATACCGCACCGTTCAGTCGCAGCTTACGGTCCAGCCAGCTGGTTTTCCAACCGATTTCATAGTTCGTAAGCGTATCCGACTTGAATGGCAGAATTCCCGGACGGCGGTTATTACCACCGGGACGGAAGCCCGTTGAATAAGTGGCATAGATCATCTTTTCAGGCGTTACTTGCCAGCTTAGATTGACCTTGTGCGTTTCACCTGTTTCCTTGTATTTTTTATCAACATTGTCGCAGGGCCGGTTGGTCGCGGTTGTTGGCAGGCAGATTGCTGCAAGGGCATTCCGGTTGAATCCGGAAAATCCGAACAATGAGCTTTTTGCTTCAAATCCACGAATACCCGCCGTCAATTTTACGGTATCGGTGATGTCATAAGATGCTTCGACAAAAGCAGCTAGGTCGCGGTCTTTCCTGTCAATACGCGTCAGAAATACGGTGTCGCCGTAAGCAGCGCCAACAGGTACAAGATTGGTATTGGGCGGCGTCGGAATTGTGCTCAATCCCTGAATGTCGTAGTTGGCTTCAATCGCATCGGTTTGCCTTTGGAAGAACAACCCAGCCGTCACACGAAACCTGTTTTCGGACGGAGAAACAAAGCGCAATTCATGAGTTTGTTTGGTGTATTTGTCACCGGTAAACACATATTCTGATGGATCGAGATACTCGCCGGGAGTCGAGGTTGGAAAGTTAGTATAATAAGAGCCATATGTGTCATAGGCCACAGAATAATAAGAATAATCAGCCCTGCTGTTGACCTTGCGTTCAAAATAGCCGCCAGAATAAACCATATCCCAATTGCCGATCTTGCCTTCAACGGTCAACGCGGCTTGGAACCAGCGGTCTTTATTGCGTGTTTCCTGAAAGTCGGTAACCACAAGGTCGCCTTTGCGCGGGTCGTATAGGAACGGTCCTTTTGCCACCTGATTCTGGTAAATGATGGCGGGCGTAACAGTCCAATTGTCATCAAGATCAATCCTTAGCGCTGCTCGACCGCCATAAGTTTCGACATCGTTGAAATCGTCTTCAACCAGTGCAGCGTTGGTTACCGTCTTATTGGTCAAATCAAGCGGATCGCCTGCTGCATCGTCCAAAGTAAACGTGCGGCTGCCCGCTATATTGTCGATATAGCCACCGTCACGGCGGTAAAAGCCGACGACGCGCAATGCGGCATTGTCCGACAGTGGGAAGTTCATGAAGCCTTCCAAGCTTCCGCCGAAGTCGCCCTTGCCAAATTTATTGACCTGCAAGTCCGCGCCACCTTCAAATCCAGCGGTCGATGGCTTGTTAGTAATCAGCCGCAATGTTCCAGATAGCGAACTGGCTCCGAACAGCGTTCCTTGCGGACCCGACAAAGCTTCGATGCGGGCAATGTCATAAACATGAAGATCGACCGAACCGGCGATCGTGGTGACGGGAATTTCGTCAAGATAAAGGCCGGTGGCGGGAGCGGGACCGATGTGTAAACCGTCACCACCACTCGAAACACCGCGGAAATATATTTGCGACTGGCCGGGACCAAACGACTGGAAACTGACACTGGGCAACAGTTTGGCAAAATCATCGACGCTGCTAACTTGCTGCTGATCAAGTGCCTCTTCGCCAAGCGCTTGAATGCTGAGCGGAACCTTTTGCAGGCTCTCTTCGCGTTTGGTCGCGGTTACAACGATGTCGCCGGGCAGGACATCCTCGTCTGCCGGTGCATCTTGCGCATATGCTGGAGCGGTGGAGAGTATTGTTGAACCCAGCAAAGCCAGAATAGCATTTCGAACGGATGGCCGGACAGTTTTGCAAGCGGTTTTCATCGGAACCTCTTATAATTAGGAGTGAATAATCAGTTCGTTGTCATTTGCGAGGCCAGCGTCAAATAATTATCGTCCAAGAGGGGGATATATTGTCCGAAAAGGCTCACCTGTAGCAAATATGCAACATGTTTACGCAGGAACCGACGGATAGGCCTCTAAAACCTCTCCTAGTGCGGACTTAAGCGGAGCTAACCACTTTTCGTAATGCTGCCACCGATCCATGCCGTCCCGGTTAATCGGGCGGCGAACCTGTTCGGCGCTTGGCGTCTGTACCGCGCGATCATTCTGCCAGAAATACAGACATTTTTCTTCAAACTGGAGCCCCAAATATGCCAGCAATGCACGAATTTCAATTTCTGGATCCGCCACCAATTGCTCATGTATAACACGGTGAACCCGCCCCGGCAGCGCGTTATCAACGCGCCGCATATAGCCAACATAATCGGCATAATATTGGCCGACATCTACCAAATCATATGCAAAGCTCTGACCACGGGCAAAATGCTGTTTGAAATTAGAGAAACAGCAATCCATCGGATGCCGCCGTGCATCGATAATCTTCGCATTTGGCAATATCCGATGAATAAGCGCCACATTTTGCCAGTTATTCGGCATTTTATCGATGAAAAAAGGTTTGTCCGTTTTGCGGTGGATGCGCGTGCGCGATATATATTCGGAGCCAATCCGGCGGCAATCATCAGCGCTCAGTGCAGCAAGCCCCTTACAAAAATCCGCTTGTTCAATGTCACCACCTTGCGCTGCAATCCGCTGCGATATCATGCCAATATCGGGGAGCTCCTGTGTTCCTTCTATCAGAGAATGGCTCGCAAGAATCTGCTCGATCAGCGTTGAACCGGCTCGCGGCATCCCAAGAATGAATATCGGATCAGCTGCATCGCAACCACCCGCGCCAGCTGCGAAAGATTCAGGCGTCATCTGCGCTCCACGACGAGCGATCATCGCACTATTTTCTGAAGCATCATAATCCAGTTCTGAACGGCGCAACCGGTTACCTGCATCATAATGCGCAAACGACCTTCCCCATATTTTGCGATCCTCCAACGCTTTGCCGAGCGCAAAGTCGAGATGAAATCGATCCTCAACTGCAATATCGAGACGCGCCAGTTGTGCTTGCATCAACGCCAGTTCGTCATCGGAAAATCTGATAGTTTTCAGATTGGCTAGGCTCCAATAAGCTTCCCCATATTCCGGTTTAAGTTCAATTGCTTTACGGTAAGCAGCAACGCTATCATCTAGCCGCCCGACAGTTTTCAAAACATGGCCATATGACATCCAGATTTTTTCTTGGGCAGGCTTTGATTTCAGCACCATTTCGTAAAGCGCAACCGCCTCTGCATAGTCTCCAATCCGCCCGGCAGCAGCAGCTTTCAGGTTGGCTGCGCCAACGTCATCGGGGTCGCGATCAAGCAGATGGTCAAGCTCTGCAATGGCTTCTTCTGGCCTTCCTTGCCGGTAAAGCACCAGCGCCAGATTTGAACGGGCAGGAACAAAACCAGGTGCTAGTTCAACTGCGCGTCGCAAAAGATTTTCCGCATCGGCAAAACGGCCAATCCTGCCTGCCAGTTCCGCAAGCATCCGGATTGCTGCCACATCGAACGGATCACGTTTAAGGTGTGATTTCAGAATAGGCTCTGCATCGTGCAGCCGGTTATCGTACAACGCAAGTGCAGCCGCCATCAGCTGCGGATTGCGAAGGCCGGATTCGATGGATTGTTGGGCAAGATCGGTTGTCATCGCCGGTTCGTTTAAGCCAACCTGGCGCTATTTTGAAGCGGGCAAATCGGCGGGGGTATCAATGTCGCGCAATTCCGTTACCGATGCTTGGACGAGGCGCGCGCGCTTGAGCAACTCCCGCGCGCCTGCATCGCCCGAGGTTGCGAGCAGCATTGGCCAGCTTTCGCGCGGGAAAATTGCTGGCGGCATATTTGCCTCGCCGTTGGTTGATGCAGTGATTTCACCGACATAAGCCGCGACCAGAGCGGCTATATGTGTCGCCGATACAAAAGGCATGTCGGCAAGCACAACGAGCAGCGCATTGGCCTCCGTCGCCTCGGCCGCTTTGACCGCCAGATGCAGCGAATGCGCCTGCCCTGCTTCTGGATGGTCATTGGCAATGATGGCAAAGTCGGCTGCGGAAAAATGGCGGGTCAATTCTCCACTTTTACGACAAACCGCAAAGCGCCAGCCGAAACCCATCGCGCCCAGTGTCTGACCGATATGCAGGCCGAGTGGAACGCCGTCCAGATCGGCCATCAGCTTGTCCCCACCAAAGCGCGCCCCGCGCCCTGCGGCGAGCACGGCTACAGCAATATCAGCGCAGTCCGTCATTGAAGGCCCTGATTATCCCACCGGCAATCGACAGCGCAATTTCAGGGGCACTGATCGCATTTATGGCGACGCCCGCAGGCCCCTCAATCCGGGCGAGCTGGTCCGCCGAAACGCCCGCCGCTGCCAACCGGGTGCACCGCGCCGCATGCGATGCCCTGGACCCGAGGGCGGCAACATAAGCCGCAGGGCTGGCGAGCGCAGCAACCAGCGCCGGGTCGTCAATCTTCGGATCATGACTGAGCGTCACCACCGCCGTTCGGCTGTCGGGTGCAAACGCGGCAACGGCTTGGTCAGGCCAGCTGTCATTGAGCGTCACGCCGGGAAACCGCTCCGCCGTCAGGAATCGTGCGCGCGGATCGCACAAGGTCACCGCAAAACCCTGTGAAGCGGCAATCGCGGCGAGCGACGCGGCAATTTCGACCGCGCCGACAATGAGCAACCGGCGCGGTGGAGGATAGGCGTTGATGAACGGCGCGTCCTCATCCGGATCGATCAATTGGCTGTGGCCGCTGTCGAGGTTGGTACCAACATACAAGGTCTGCCCCGATGTCCGCGCAGCGATAATGCGGTCAAATAAATCGGGTGCAAAGCCGTTTGCTTTGACGGGCTGCACGAATATCTGGATGTCACCCCCGCAGGGCAAGCCCACTTCCCACGCGGCACCATCGGCCACACCGTAACGGCGCAGCGTAGCTGGCGCGCCAGCGATTACCCCGGCGGCACAATGGAGCACATCGCCCTCAACACAGCCGCCTGAAACCGAACCAACAAACCGGCCGTCGGCGTGAACCAGCATATGCGTACCGACCGGGCAAGGCGCCGACCGCCATGTCTGGATAACCGTCGCCAGCGCCATATCCGTCCCCGCCCAATCGCGCGCGCTGGCGAGGATACGGTCGTGATTGGCGTTACCGGTTTTCATATCCTATCTTGCTAGCAAAGGCCGCTACCAGTTGCTATATGAAACGCAATCCAGCAAGAGAGCCTCTCCAAAATGCCAATCGAAACCACCGTCAACGGCAAAGCCGTCTCGATAAACGCCGAACCCGACACCCCATTGCTTTGGGCCTTACGCGAAGACCTTGGGCTTACCGGCACAAAATTCGGCTGCGGCATCGCGGCATGCGGGGCTTGCTCGGTGCATGTGGACGGCGAAATCACGCGGTCGTGCAGCGTCCCCGTCAGCGAGGTTGCAGGCAAATCGGTGACCACCATCGAAGGCCTTTCCGCACCCGACGGCACGCTGCACAAGGTTCAACAGGCGTGGATCGACGCGCAGGTGCCGCAATGCGGATATTGCCAGTCAGGCCAGATCATGGCTGCCGTCGCGCTCATCAAAGCGACCGGCACACCCAGCGCGGCGCAGGTTGATGAGGCAATGACCAACATCTGCCGCTGCGGCACCTATCCGCGCATCCGCAAAGCGATCCTCGCTGCTACCGGCCAAGCGGCAACCGCTGTTGAAGGAGCCGCATGATGGGTGTGAAACGCAGAGCATTTCTGGTCGGCAGCGCCGCCCTAATGGGTGGCGGCCTGTTCGCAGTCTATTGGGGTGATAACTCCGCCCGCAAACGCGCGGTTGAATTGACCGCCAAGGGCAAGGACGGCTCCTTCCTCGGCTGGATGAAGATTGGCGAAGATGATATAGTTACCGTCTATTCGCCGCATATCGATTTCGGTCAGGGCTCGCAAACCGCGTTGGCGCAGATGTTGGCAGACGAACTCGATGCCGATTGGTCCAAGGTGAAGGTTGAACATGCCCCGGCCGATCCCGCCTTTGCCAATAGCGCCTTGGGCCGTGGTTTTATCAGTGATATGGTAGGCTATCCCGGCGTGGCCGCAGCGATGCCCGCGTCGTTCATTTCGATGATGGCCCGCTCGATGAATCTGCAAACCACCGGCGGGTCGTCTGCTGTGCGCTTCACCGGCCAGCACGGCATGCGCGTGGTGGGTGCTGCGGCGCGTGCGGCGCTGGTGGCCGAGGCGGCGGACCGGTTGAAGGTGCCCGCCACTGAACTGACCACATTGGACAGCCGCGTCATCCACGCCAAAAGCAACAAGTCGTTGCGCTATGGCGAATTGGCGCAAGCAGCAGCGGGGCGTTCGCTGAACAGCAACGCCAAGCTGAAAGACCGTAAGGAATTCCGCTATATCGGCCAAGGCGTGCAGCGACTTGATATCCCGGCAAAAGTCGACGGCAGCGCGATTTATGGAATCGACTTCACTTTGCCCGACATGCGTGTTGCAACGATCATGATGGCACCAGTGCGCGATGGCAAATTGACCTCGGTTGATCCGGCACCTGCTATGGCGGTGAACGGCGTTGAAAAGGTCATCAAACTCGATGACGCCGTGGTAGTGATTGCCAAGGGCTATTGGCAGGCTACCAAAGGATTGCAGGCATTGGCGCCGAAGTTCACCGACGGCGGGCATGGCAACCTGTCCACCGCCTCGATTTTTGCAGCGCAGGACAAACTCAATGCCACAGGTGCTAAACTGACGGCACCTGCGGGCGGTAAAGTTCTGACAGGCGATTACAAGGCCCCGTTCCTCCATCAGGCAATGATGGAACCATTTGCTCTGACCGCGCATCACAAGGATGGAAGACTCGACATTTGGGGCGGTCTGCAAGACCCGCTCGCCGCGCGCATGATGGCGGCGGAATCAGCGGGGCTCGACGCTGGCGATGTCATGTTCCATCCGATGATTATGGGTGGCGGTTTTGGCAGGCGTTTCCCGCCCTATAGCCAGATTATCGATCAGATCGCCAAGATCGCAATGCAGGTTCCCTATCCGGTCAAATTGATCTGGAGCCGCGAAGAAGAATTGAAGCATGGCGCTTACCGCCCGCAGGTGGCAGCGGGACTGCAAGCCGGGCTTGGCAGCAACAAACGGATGACGGGCTGGACGTCGGACTATGCGCAGTTCGACGATGCGGGTGCTGAAGCGACGGTGCCCTATACGATCCCGAATTTCGAAGCGCGGCACCACGAGTATATCTCCAATCAGGTCAATGCCTACTGGCGATCAGTCAATGCCAGCCAGCACGGTTTTTTCAACGAGAGCTTTGTTGACGAGCTGGCGCATGAGGCAGGTGAAGACCCCTATCAATTCCGCCGCAACCATCTGAAGGCGGGGTCACGGCAATTGCTGGTACTCGATACCGTTGCGCAGCGCAGCGGGTGGGGTAAGCCTTTGCCCGAAGGCCATGCGCTCGGAATTGCAATGGTCGAAAGTTTTGGCACAATCGTGGCCGAAGTTGTCGAGGCGTCGGTCAACGAAGATGGCACACCAAAGATCCACAAGGCGTGGGCGGTTGTCGATTGCGGCACCACGGTCAATCCGCTGAATGCAGCAGCGCAGATTGAGGGTGGCATAATCATGGGGCTGTCGGCAGCGATTGGCGAACAGATCAACATCGATAAAGGCGTCGTCGTCGAAAGCAATTTCAGCGACTATCCGATCCTTAAGCTGGCAGATGCGCCTGATGTCGATGTCCATTTCATCGAAAGTGGCGCGAAGATGGGTGGTATCGGCGAACCTGGATTACCGCCCGCCGCCCCTGCGCTCGCCAACGCGCTGTTTGCGTTGACTGGCAAGCGGATAAGGCAATTGCCGATTTTGAACCAGGTGAAGGCGTGATCAGGATTTTGAGTGGGGGAAGAAAGCGCGTTTCATAGGGCGACCCTGCCCTTGATAAAGAGCTCGATTGCGCCTTCTTTGCCTGTCCTCACATCAGCGTCAATCCCGTAAACCGCCGCGAGATTGTCACTGGTCAATACCGAAGCCGCATCGCCTGCCGCAAACACGCGGCCCTGATGCAGCAAGACGACATGGTCGGCAAAACACGCGGCGTGGTGGAGGTCATGCAGCACGGCAATCACGCCGGTACCGCTATTTGCCTGAGCGCGGAACAAGGCGAGCATGTCTATCTGGTAGCCGGGGTCGAGATTGGCGAGCGGTTCGTCAGCGAGTATCCATTGCGGAGTCCCCGCCAATACTCGCGCCATCAACACGCGCGCGCGTTCGCCACCCGACAGTTCGGTTACCGGTCGGCCGACAAACGCGCTCGTTTGCGTTGCCTGCATCGCTGCATCGATTGCCGCACGGTCGTCCGGCGACAATCCCCAGCCGCGTTGACGTGGATAGCGACCCAAAGCAACCAGCGTCTCGGCGGCAATCGCCCAATGCGTTTGAGCGCTTTGCGGAAGGAGGCCAATGCGGCAAGCGCGGGATTTGGCAGGCATGGCGGTTATCATTGCATCGCCCAGCAATGCAGCGCCGCTATCGGGGGTTAGCAAACCGGCAAGGCAGGATAGCAGTGTCGACTTGCCCGCCCCATTGGGGCCCAAGATGACACTGAACTGGCCCGGCGCAAAACGCGCCGATATATCAAACAAAGCGGGACGAACGCCGTGCGAAAAGCCAAGATTGCGGGCCTCCATCACGCCATCCTCTTTCGTTGACGCAGCAGTATCACTAAAAAGAACGGCGCGCCCAGCACCGCCATGACAATGCCCAGCCTGAGTTCGCCAGCGCCGGGCATCAGCCGCACCAAACTATCGGCAACCAGCGTCAATATCGCCCCGCCAAGCGCAGACGGAAGCAATATCGCAGACGGCTGTTCACCGACCAGTCGCCGCATCACATGCGGCACAATCAGCCCGACAAAGCTGACAACGCCAGCCACCGCAACCGACGCGCCGACACTGAGGCCGACGCCGAGCACGATCATCCAGGACAGCCGTTTGAGGTTGATGCCGAGACTACGCGCGCCATCCTCCCCCAGCGTTAGCACATCGAGCGCGCGTCCTGTTGTCAGGAGCAAGATCATGCCCGCGGCCATAAACGGCAGCGCATGGACTATGTCATCCATAGTCCGGTCGGTCAGTGCCCCCATCAGCCAGCTGATGATCTCACTCGCGGCGAACGGATTGGGCGCAATGCTGATGAGAAAGGCGGTGAGTGATCCGGCAAGTGTCGAAAGCACCATACCGCCCAGAATGAAACCCAAAGGTCCACCACCGCGATCCGCCAGCAGGATCAGCAAGATTATGCTCAGCGCAGCACCCGCCATTGCAAATCCGAACAATCCGAGTGGCAAGGCGGTGGCACCCAGATAGATGGAAAGCACGCCGCCAAAGGCCGCGCTCGCGGAAACGCCTAAAATCGTCGGATCAGCGAGCGGGTTGCGCAAATAGCCCTGCAACACGGCTCCTGACAGCCCTAACACCGCCCCGATCGCCAGCCCCAATACCGCGCGTGGCAGCCGGAGTTCCGTCATGATCCAGCCGCTGGCATTATCGGCGAACCAGTCGGCGGGGCCGATCCAGACCTTGCCCGCAGTCAGCGAAAGCAGGAAGGCAGCCAAAGTGAACGATACCAAAAGCAGGTTAATCGAGCGGGTCGTCATTGCATGGCCTCCCGCGTTTGCGATAATATCCCGGATACCTTGATAACGGTCGGCCCGCCACAAAACAGCAACTTGTCCGGAAAATTCACAACCCGCGTTTTGCCACCCAAATGCTTGAGTAACTGCCGCCGCGCCGCCAATGCGCGGGCATCGTCGCCATTTGCCGATGTCGGCATGAATATAACTTGCGGTGGTTTGCGGATCAGCGTTTCCAGCGGCAATATATCCCATGATTTAAGGCCGTAGGTCGCACTCGCGTTGGCAAAGCCGTGGGCGGCGAGCAACGCGTCCTGCAACGTACCGGCACCTGCCACAAAGCCGCCATTTTGCCAGATGATTGCGCTGATAGGGGCATCGCTGTCATTATGTGCCAGCGTGTCATCAATCTGCGTAATAAGCCGCTCACCCGCCGCCTGCCGTCCAATTGCTGATGCTACGGCGCGGATCTGGATCTTGTTGTCCTCGACATCGACCGGAACGCCGACGGCAACGAACCTTACACCTGCTTTTGTCAGCGCCGCATTGGTGCCACTGCTGGCGAGATTGCCGGTCAGCAACAATCGCGGTTTGGCAGCGATAATCTCCTCCGCGCTGGTACCAATCGCAGGCATGGTCCGAGCCCAGTCGAGCGGGGCGGAGGCGCTATTCGCGTTGTGCGAATAGCTGCTCACCGCCGCGATCTGTCCCGGTGCGGCAATCTCGGCAAGCACCCCGTCGATGCACGGATTGTTCGAAACGATCCCGCCTGCGGCAATGTCGGACTGGCCATTGCATCCGGCAAGCAGAAGCAAAGAGAGCCAGCCCGCACGCATCAGAACTTGGCCCTGATGCCGACATGCGCATTGCGGCCATAAGTGTTGTACAGCGCGACGGTTTCATATTCTGCGTCGAACAGATTTTCCACCCGGCCATAAACTTCAACAGCATCGCCAACCGGCAAGGAAGCCCGCAAGGCAACGAGAGTATAGCCATCGAGCCGGGTCGTATTAGCGGGATTGTCGAAGCTGTCGCCCACCAGTGAAATCGTCGTGCCCAGCGAAACAGCCCAAGGTGATTGCCAGTCGACAGTGAGGCTGGCGCTGTCCTTCGGACGCAGCGCCAAGCGGTTGCCGAAATTCGTGGCCGAGCGGTTGATCGCATCGGTCAGCGTATAATTGGCCTGGATATCCAGCGTTTCGACCGGACGCAGGGCAAAGCCCAGTTCCACGCCTTCGGTCTTCACCTTGTCGATATTCTCCGACTGGAATGTGTCGAACGAGAATGCGATCAGGTCATTGCTCCTCCGGTTGAAATAAGTCGCAAACGCCCGTGCATTGCCATCCAGAAAGGAATGCTCGACGCCCAGATCAAAATTGCGCGCGGTTTCGGGTTTGAGGTTGGGGTTACCTGGTTGTCCTTCAACCAACGTCGGTGCGCGAAAACCCTCGCCATAGGTCGCGCGCAAAACCGTCTGCCCGTCATTGGGGGTGTAGGCGATATTGCCACCCAGCGTCGTTTGCCCGCCATAATCGCTATAATGGTCATGGCGCACGCCACCGGTCAGCGTCAGGCCGGTGATCGGGCGCAATATGATCTGTGCAAAACCGCCGGTCACTTCATTCCGTGCGATATCTGCTGGTGCGCCCTCAAACGAAGTGCTGGCAAAAGTGCGTTCATGTTGCGCGCCGAAGACCAATGTTACGGCATCAACGACGTCGAATGCGCCATGATATTCGAAGCGGTCTATCGTGCCTTCGACGTCGAAATTGTTGAAACTGAAAACCACCGGATCAGTGCCCAGCCTGGTTATGTCGGTCCGCGAATAAGAGAGGCGGTTGTGAAAACGGTCGTCGGCGAGGTCAAAATTCGCGCCGACATAACCGACAAATTGCCGGTTGCGTGATACCGGCAGCGCATCTGCCCCGGCGCCAAAGGGCGAATCATATTCGATGGTGCCACGGTTATAATAGCCCCGGAAATCGAACGCAAAATTGTCGGCAAGATTGACTTTCAACCGGCCATTGCCTGCAAAATTCTCGTAACCGTCATTTTCGGTGCCACCCGCCAGCGCGGAGATGCCATCGGTTCGGTAATAAGCACCGCCGACGCTGCCTTCCAATATTCCGCTCGTGCCGGAAAGGTTGGCGCTCGCCTGCGCGCTGTTGGCATAGCCATATTCGGCATTGCCGCGCACGACCAATGCTTCGGTCGGGGCTAGCGTCTGGACGTTGACCACGCCGCCAATTGCCTGGCTTCCCCAGATGATCGAGTTGGGACCGCGCAGCACCTCAACCCGACCGATATTGCCGGTGAGGAGGGTGCCAAAGTCAAAGGCCGCATTGGGGCTCGACGGATCGTTGATCCGCACACCGTCGATCAGCACCAGCGTCTGTGAGCTGTTGCCACCGCGAATAAACGCGCTGGACTGGCTACCGACCGGCCCGCGCTTGGCGATGCTCACACCCGGAAGCGTCGCCAGTGCGTCGCTGATCGATGTCGCTTGCAGGATCTCTAACCGGTCACGGTTTACGACATCAATCGCTTGGCCCGTTTCCGAACGGGGCTGCTCAAAGCCACTGGCGGAGACGACGATGTCTTCGTCGCTGCTTTGCGCAAACGCAACCGTTGGCAAAATCGCCAGGGCTGCTGCGGTAAATTTCAGATATTTCATGACTCAACTGTCCTTCACATAACGGTTTAACTTCGCCGTCATGCGAAAGACCATGCGCCACCGGCCCACAGACTCCGTTCATCCGGTGCATCCCGCCCGGGTGAAAAGACGACCGCAGGCGGGCAGGTCTCCTGACTTCCGGGTCGTCATCCGTTGCGCCCCGCCTTCCCGGATTTCTCCAGTGGCATGTGGGGCGCGGACTAACCGGTCACAGTTGCGGGAGCAGTTGCGGATTGGGGCACAAAAGCACCCGCACCGCATTCCCTATTATCCCTGTTTCCACAGGGACCCGATGCGTGGAAAGGCCGATAGGCAGCTTTTGGGTGCAGTGCAACAATTTAAAGTGGGCGGTTGATCGCCGAATAATCGACCGCAGTCACACGCTCCAGTATCGCATCTCTGATCGCCCGGGCCGTAGCAATTGGCAGTGCCACCATTTCCAATTCGCCACCCGATATACCAAAACGGAGCGAAGCCAGCCCCTGCCGCCGTGCAATCGGGCCTTGTGAAATCTCGATCGTTTGCAACTTGATCTGCGGCGCAATGGTCAGATTCTGCTGCCACCAGCCGTTGCGCACATATAACTGCCGGTCATCGATCGCGTCGCGATAATTGCGGCGATTAAACCAGATAAGAAAACCGAATGGCAGCAAAAGCCACAGCACATTAGCCGCCTGCCGCAACGGCGCTTCGGCAAAAACCATGATAGACGCCATGACGACGAAGACCAATAGAGCTAGGCCGACAAAACCGCTCAACCACCACCCGCCCTCACCCTTGCGAAAAGCAATTCCGGTATCCGGCGCATCAATCATTGCTGCCGTCGCAATCGGCCAAATCTCATCCAAAGTCGCAAGCGGCGCAGCGACATAATTGCTCTCTTCCTTGCTGTCTTGCGCAAGACTCACAAATTTCAGCGCATGCCAGCCCCATATTTTACGGAGCGGGCCGGTTTGGATGATTGCCGCCTGAACGCGGTGGATGGGCATCACCACATCGGTCAGTGTCAACAACCCGCGCCGCCGCCGGAAGCCCTTGGCCGTGCGGTCAAGCCGGAAACCGTATTCACGCAGCGTCGTGCGAAAAACGCCCGACGCAAAGCCGATGAACAGCAAAGCGGCCAGTGCTACCGAAGTGAGTATCATCCTCGCGGCCAGACTCACGCCGTTGATCCGGTCAACATTGACCCCACGTTCTTCGGCGATACCAACCCACGCGCTGAGGTCCCAAAAATCGAACGGAAGCAGGAAATCCAGTTGCTGCGCGGCGCCGCCAAGCACAGCGAAGATGAAAAGCGAAAAGGAAAAAAGCCCCAGGATAAAAACCCGCCGTGCGTTCATTGCAAAGACCGGCGGCGTTTCGGCGGCATCGTCATCCGCTTCATCAGCAATCTCGGTGCCGCTTTTGCGGACGCGCACAAGCTCACGTAACCGCTCTGCCTCTGCCACCGCGACAAAGCTCAGCTTCGCGTCTTCACCCGCGCCCCCTCCGGTTTCGAATTTGACCTCGGCCAACCCCATGATCCGCGCCAACGGCTTTTGTTCAAGGCTGACATCCTGAATCCGTTCATAAGGAATGGACCGCGCATTCCGGCTCAATATTCCCTTTTCAATGCGGATATCGTAGTCACCGACATAATAATGAAACCGCATCCAGGCGAGCCAGCGGAAGAAGACGCTGAAAAACAGCGCGACCAGAATGATGATCGGGACAAGGACCGGATTGTCAGCCGACCGTACCCCAAAAACCGCCGCGACGACCGGGAACACCAACTGTGGCAGGCCGGTCACAAAACCGACGAGCAGGCCAAGGACATGCAGCCGTTCGCCTTCTTGCCGGGATTCCACAGGCGAAGTTGCCGCGTCGTTCAAAGCGTGTCCTGCCGGATATGCGAGCGGATGGTTTCGCGTATCGCCACCGCATCGGCGTGGAGCAATCCGGGCAGGCTGACGGTGCTGTTGTGGTTACCTGCCGTATGCACGGTTAACGTGGCCAGATCATAGCGACGCTGCACCGGGCCCTGTTCGACATCGATATGCTGAATGCGTCCGAACGGTACGACGGTATCGCGGTAATACATATAACCGCGAACGATGCGCAGCCGGTCAGCACCCATTGCATAGCCCCAATGGCGATATTTGCGCGCGGGAATGATGAAGGCGATATAGGCATACAGCACGAGTATCGGCACGATGATCGACCCCGGCGGCAACAGCTGCCCACCCTCAAGCACGCCCGCGCCGATCAGAAACGGCAGCAACCCCAACGCTGTCGCTATCCGCGACGTTGTTACATAAGCCGGGTTTAAGGGTGTGAGTTCAGGCGCGATTTGATCAGTCATTGCGCAGATATGCGCACACTGTGTTGCATTGGCAAGACGGTTTCACTTCCTCTCTCCCTTCCGGTGAGCGAGGAGTGCTATCGCGCCAACGCCTCTTCGGCTTCACCGGTCAGCTTCGCGATGATATCTGCCACAGATCGTTCGGCGTGCACCATGCCAACCGACTGCCCGGCCATAACCGAACCATATTCCACATCGCCATCGATCACCGCACGGCGGAGCGCGCCTGCCCAATATTTCTCGATCTCAAGTTGGGCTGCTTCCATATCGATTTCGCCCGCATTGAGCTGTGCCGCGACCTCGACCTGTTTGCGGGTGAATTCTTCGGTACCCTTGTTCTTGAGAGCACGGACCGGGATCACCGGCAGACGCGGGTCGATTTGCACACTGGCCACGGCATCGCGGGCGTTGGCGCGCAGAAACGCCGCCTTGAAATTGGGATGGGCGATACTTTCATGCGCGCAGACAAAACGCGTGCCAAGCTGCACACCCGACGCGCCCATTTCGAGATAGCTCGCAACAAGCCCACCGCGCGCAATGCCACCCGCGACGAAAATGGGGAGTTGCTCGCCCAGTTCGGGCAAGATTTCCTGCGCCAAAACGCTGGTCGCCACCGGCCCGATATGCCCGCCCGCCTCGCTACCCTCGATAACCAGCGCATCGACGCCCGAGCGCGCAAATTTCTTGGCGAGCGTCAGCGCAGGCGCAAAACAGATGACTTTTGCGCCAAATTCCTTGATCGCCTCAATACTGCCCTTGGGCGGCAGGCCACCGGCGAGCACGACATGGCTAACCTGATGCTTTGCGCACACCGTGATCAAATCCATGACCTGCGGGTGCATAGTGATCAGGTTCACGCCAAACGGCCTTGCGGTCAAAGCCCTGGTCGCGGCAATCTCCGCATCGAGCAATTCCGGCGTCATCGCCCCGCAAGCAATCACCCCAAACCCGCCCGCATTGGAAATCGCGGACACAAGGTTTCGCTCGGACACCCAAGACATCGCACCGCACATGATAGCGACATCGCAGCCTAGAAAATCGGTGCCGCGTTGCATGAGGTGTTTGAGTTTAGTCATATGTAGGTGCCATTTTTTGTTCACGCAGAGGCGCAGAGATCGCAGAGGAATAGAGCGTTAGGACATGTCAGTCCTCATAATTGTTGACCACGCGTTTGATACCCTCTTTCAGAGTATCGCATCCAAAATTGATGAGCAAACCAACAGGGAGCTTCATCAATCGAAGATAGGTCAATAACTGTTTGGAATGGACCGGCTGTAGCCGGTCGATTGATTTCAACTCAATAATCAAACGACGGTCTACAATCAAATCGACCTTGAAGGCCGATGGAAACTCCATGTCTTCATAGGCAAACCCGAGAGCCTTTTGCTGCTCGACCTCATAACCGAACCGCGCCAGCTTTCTGGCCAGAATAGCTTCATACACTGATTCAAGTAGGCCGGGGCCAATTTCGCGATGAATTGCCATAGCAGCGCCAATCACGTCACCGCTAATCTCATCAATTGCTTTCATGCCATTATCTCTGCGACCTCTGCGCCTCTGCGTGAAAAAAATTCTTTACTCCGCATCCAACCCATAGGCCGTGTGCAACACCCGCACCGCCAATTCGGTTTCATCCTCGTCGATCAGCACCGAAACCTTGATCTCGCTCGTCGAAATCGCCTGAATGTTGATCTTGCGGTCGGCGAGGGCCGAGAACATGGTCGAGGCCACGCCCGCATGGCTTTTCATACCAACACCGACCACCGAAATTTTGGCGACCTTGGTGTCGGCGATCACGCGATTATACCCGATCGCCTCGCGCTGGTTTTCCAATATGTCGGTGCAGCGCGCCAGATCGGCTTGTGGCACGGTGAAGGTCACATCGGTTTCGCCCTTGTCGCGGCCGACATTCTGGATGATCATGTCGACGTTGATATTGGCATCGGCCAGCGGCGCAAAAATATGAGCCACAGCGCCGGGACGGTCTGGCACCCGGGTCAGAGTGATTTTCGCCTCATTCTTGTCATGGGCGATGCCGGTGATCAGTTGCCGTTCCACTTGTTGTTCCTCCAATTCTTCATCGCTCACTATCATCGTACCGGGGATGCTGTTGGCATCGGGCGCGCCTTCCTCGGTAAAGGACGACAGCACCTGCACGCGGACCTTTTCTTTCATCGCCAGACCGACCGAGCGGGTCTGCAACACCTTTGCCCCGACGCTCGCAAGTTCGAGCATTTCTTCGTAAGTTACGGCCTTCAATTTGCGCGCGCGGGCAACGATACGCGGGTCCGTCGTGTAAACCCCGTCGACATCGGTATAGATATCGCAGCGATCTGCCTTGATGGCCGCAGCCACCGCAACCGCCGAGGTATCCGATCCGCCGCGGCCGAGCGTGGTAATCCGGTTTTCTTCGGTCAGCCCCTGAAAGCCCGGGATAATGGCAATTTCGCCGTTTGCCATAGAGGCCGCTAGCGTATCGCTTTGAATCGTCCCGATCCGGGCCTTGGCATGGGCATTATCGGTATGGATCGGCAGTTGCCAGCCAAGCCAGCTACGCGCCTTGCAACCCAAAGCCTGCAACGTCATCGCCAACAGGCCTGAGGTGATCTGCTCACCGGCCGCTACCACCACATCATATTCGGCGGGGTCATAAAGCGCATTCGCTTCACGGCAAAAATTGACCAGCCGGTCGGTGTCACCCGCCATCGCCGATACGACGACCGCCACTTCATCTCCGCGTTCGGCCTGCGCCTTCACGATCTGGGCAACGCGGCGGATTCGCTCGGTCCCAGCCATCGACGTGCCGCCAAATTTCATTACAATCCGGGCCATAGATTCCCTGCAATTATTGCTATGTTACAATCGGGCGTCCTGATAGGGACAGGATATGGCAAAGGCAAGCACAGCAAAGACAATAAATGCTGCGGAAGCCGCGCATTTTGGTGCGCTGGCGGCCGAGTGGTGGGACCCGAAGGGTAGTTCGGCCATGTTGCACAAGCTCAATCCCGTGCGGCTGGGTTTTATCCGCGCGGCGATTAATGTGCATTTTGCGTGCGATGAAACGGCCAGGCATCCGCTGGCGGGAAAGTCGGCGCTTGATGTCGGATGCGGGGCGGGGTTGCTGTGCGAGCCGCTGGCCAGACTGGGGGCGGAGGTGACCGGCGTCGATGCCGCGCCAGAGAATATTGCGGCAGCCAAGGCGCATGCGGGTCAGTCGGGGTTGGAAATTGACTATCGCGCCGGCGAATTGTCAGAACAAGGCTTGGGCAAATATGACATCATCACCGCGATGGAGGTGATCGAACATGTTTCCGACCCCGGCGCCTTTGTCGGAGCCTTGGCCGGACATTTGAAGCCCGATGGACTGCTCATCATGTCAACGCCAAACCGCACTCTGGCCTCGCGGCTGGTTCTGGTCGAAACAGCCGAGCGTTTGGGGCAAGTCCCGCGTGGGACGCATGATTGGCATCAGTTTTTGACGCCAGAGGAATTGAGCGCATTGTTGGCCGATGCAGGGCTGGCGGTCATCGAAACCCAGGGCATTGCCTTTTCGCCGCTGACGGGACTGCATGTGAGCGACAATATGGGGTTGAATTATATATTGAGCGCGCGGTTTGGTGGCTGATGTAGCGCACCCCGCTACCGTCACCCTGAACTCGTTTCAGGGTCCATTTCTAAGCCTCAACCGCCGGTCATTTGGCACGATGGATGCTGAAACAAGTTCAGCATGACGGTGCACAAAGTCGTTTAGGTTCGACCTCAATCATATCCCGCATCGGCATAGGCATCGTCGGCTAGATCGCTGAAACGCGTAATTTTCGCCTCGAACTTCATCCGCACGCGGCCGGTCGAGCCGTGCCGTTGTTTGGAGACGATCAGTTCCGCAACACCGTGGATTCTCTCCATTTTTTCGTTCCAAGCGTCAAATGCGGGCGTACCCTCATCGGGCTTTTTCATCAGCTCGTAATAATCCTCACGGTAGACGAACCACACCATATCCGCGTCCTGCTCAATCGAACCAGACTCGCGTAAGTCCGACAGCATCGGGCGTTTGTCTTCACGCTGTTCGACCGCGCGGCTCAACTGCGACAGCGCAATCACCGGCAGACCCAGCTCTTTGGCCAATGTCTTCAGGCCACGGCTAATCTCGGAAATTTCGTTGACCCGGTTATCATTCCCGCGACCTGAGCCTTGTAGCAGCTGCAAATAATCGACCACGATAAGGCCAATCCCGTGCCGCCGCTGCAACCGCCGCGCGCGGGTACGCAGCGCCGCAATAGTCAGCGCTGGCGTGTCGTCGATGTAGAGCGGCAACTCTTGCAACTCGCGTGACGCGCGCGACAATTCGCGGAAATCTTCGCGACTAATCTTGCCCATACGCAGCAATTCGGAGCTGATGCCCGATTGCTCGGCCAGGATACGCGTGGCGAGCTGATCGGCGGACATTTCGAGGCTGAAGAAAGCAACCCGCGCACCTGCACCCTTGGCCTCTTCAATCCCGTCCTCACGGTCGCGTATCCACCGCCGCGCCGCGTTGAACGCGATGTTGGTGGCGAGCGAGGTTTTGCCCATGCCCGGACGGCCGGCCAAAATCACAAGGTCGCTGTTGTGCAGCCCCCCACATTTCGAGTTAATGCTATCCAGACCGGTCGTAACCCCCGATAAATGACCGCCTGACTGCAAAGCCTTTTCGACATTCTTGATTGCCTCGGTCGATGCCATCAAAAAGCTCTTCATCGAGCCGGTCTCGCCTTCGCCCTCCGCGACTTTATACAGCGCACTTTCGGCGGCCTCGATCTGGCCCTTGGGGTCAACGCTCTCGCTGGTGTCGAGCGCATTATCGACCAGTGTGCGCCCGACCGTCACCAGTTCACGGAGCAACGCCAGATCATAGATTTGCTGGGCAAAATCGCGCGCGCCGATTAGCCCGGCACCATCGGCGGTCAACTTGACCAGATAGCCCGGCCCGCCCAGCTCCTTCATCGCCTCGTCAGCTTCAAAAAACGGCTTCAACGTCACCGGCGTTACCAGCATATTGCGGTCGATTAGGCGCAAAATCTGCTCATAGATCCGGCCGTGCAGCGGTTCAAAAAAATGATCGGGCTGCAACTTGATCGAGACATCCTCGATAATCCGGTTATCGATCAAAATCGCCCCCAAAAATGCCGCTTCTGCTTCGATATTGCGCGGCAGGCGTTGGGGTTCAGCCTCATGGGCTGTTGCTAATCTGATCGGTTCGGCCATGGCTCCCTATCCGTTAGCACAGCGCCTCATGCAAGGGGCGCGAAAAAGAAGATGGGGGACAGGACTGTGGACAAAAGCCCTTTCCACCCTTGCCCGAAAAATATCTCCAGCTAACACAGCAGCATGTCGGACCCCCGCATCACCAAAGTCGAACTCGACGAAACCACGATTCTGCGTCGCAATGCCGATATCGAGCAGGAGCGGCGCGTCGCGATTTTTGATTTGATCGAGGATAACAGTTTCAAACCCTTACGGGATTTTGGCGACAATTATGCGGGGCCGTATCACCTGCATTTAAGCGTCGTTGAAGGCCGTCTGATCTGGGACATCCGGCGTGACGACGGCAGTCCGTTCGAAACGCTCATTTTAGGCATTGGCCGGTTTCGCCGCATCGTCCGTGACTATTTCGCCATCTGCGACAGCTATTATCAAGCCATCCGCAAGGCGAGTGCAGCCGAGATCGAAACCATCGATATGGCGCGGCGCGGCGTGCACAATGAGGCCGCCGAGTTGTTGATAGAACGGCTGGAAGGCAAAATAGAAGTTGATTTTCCCACCGCCCGCCGTCTGTTCACGCTGATTTGCGTGCTGCACATCAAGGCGTAAAGAGACGCCGGAGCAATAATCTGATTCGGGAGCAAAAATGGCTGCGGGACGAAGCCGATATTTCCGCTGGGGCGCTACTGCGCTGGTGCCGTTGCTTGTGGTGTTCTTCATTTGGAACTACGTCACCGGCTGGGCGCCGTCGCGGGACGAATTTAGTGTGCAGGGCATATTGGTAAGCGAGGCCAATGGCATGCCCAACTGGGCCACTTTGGGCGCAACCGGCGTCGATTTTGCTTACCTGACCGCGAGCGAGGGCGCGGCCCGCCGCGACGGCCAGTTCGGGGCAAATCTTGAAGCTGTGCAGCAAGCGGGCATCCGCTACGGCGCGCTCCACCATTTCGACATTTGCCGACCGGCGTCCGATCAGGCGACATTGTTCATCACCACCGTCCCCCGCTCGCCACGGGCACTGCCACCCGTCGTTCAGCTGGACTTCTCCGACACCTGTACAGGCAGACCTAACCGTGCCCTGATCCTGTCCGAGCTCGCGATATTCCTCAACCAGATCGAGGCGCATAGCGGTGTGCCTGCTATCTTGCTACTAACCAAGGAGTTCGAGGAGGAATATAAGGTGAGCAGTGCGATTGATCGCAATGTCTGGCTGGAGGGCGACTGGTTCCTTCCCGATTATTCAGCGCGGCCCTGGGTGCTTTGGACCGCGAACGACGCACGGCGTGTTGACGGCATCGAAGGGCCAGTCCGCTGGGTCGTGGTGCGCAATTGAGCGTCGCTGCTAAAGAACTCGTCGATGCGGCGATTGCGGCGGCGGCCAACGCTTATGCGCCTTATTCCAACTTCCATGTCGGCGCGGCACTGCTGCTTGCCAACGGCGATATTGTGACCGGAGCCAATTTCGAGAATGCCAGCTACGGCATGGCGCTCTGCGCAGAAACCGTCGCCATCGCCAAAGCCAACAGCGACGGGCAGTTGCGCGAGATCGTCGCCATAGCGGTTGCGGGCGGCCCCGAAAGCAAGGTTGCGTCGGGCGTTGAAGCCGTCACACCGTGCGGGCGCTGTCGGCGGATCATCAAGGAAGTCGCAGATCTGACTGATCGCGACCTGCCCGTCTATTGCGCGCGCGAGGGTGGATATGACACCCACCTGTTGTCGGAACTGCTGCCTTATGGCTTTGGCCCCGCCAGCCTCAAATGAACCTCTTTTATGATTTTGGTTGAACCCTTTCCCGGGGTTCGTTCAAACATAATCTCGCTCAAGATATGGACTAAGTCGTCGTTACGCGCATTTCGGCGAGCATGTTGATCGCTTGCCGTCTGATCTGCGGACAGGTGATAATTTTGCTCAACACTATCCGAGTGTTGGACGCAGGCGCATCCATTTGTTTCGCCAGTTCACGCCACCGCTTCCGTGCTGCGGGCAAATCATTCATCGCCGCCAGTGCTACCACCTCGACTAGCGCGGTTCGTTGATCATTGGCTGATGCAGGTGGCAGACCCGCAAAAATTTCCAGTGCTTCGGCGTTGCGTTTTTCCCTGAACAGCAAAAATACCAAGGTGGCCCGCGCCTCGACACCATAATTCGGGTCAAGCGCGATTGCTTTGCGCAACATGTCCTCTGATCGCGCATCCATACAGCTTGCCAGATAAATTGCGTAATGACCTAAAATTCCAGGGTCATTGCGCCTATATGACAGGGCCTTTTCGGCGAGTGGTACTGCGGCCTTGCAATCGTCCAAAAAAAGTCGCGAACGTGCCTCGGCGAATATGGCATCGGGATTTGTCGGCCCCGCCCGATATGCCCGTTCGGCATAATCACTGCCTTTATTCCACAAGACCTTGTCACCGCTAACCTGCGCTTGGGCGAAGCTGACAAAGGACAAGGCAGCCAATGCTCCGGGGAGATCATGTTCCTTACTGACCATTTTATCCAGACAATCGGTAATCAACGGTGCCTTTGTATAATCGCGTTGAATTTTGAACTGCTGATATTGTAAAAGACAAGGATATCCCGGCGCGTAATTGTCGGACAGAACCCTACGACGATCATTCGCGATAACACCAAAATCGCCCGCAACTTGCGCCACGACCTTGTCCAAAGCCGTCCCCTCGGCAAGCGTTTGCGGATCAACTGTAAACCTGTCCGACCAGATTATGGTGGAATCCTCCACACGGCTGAGGATGACCACGGCCTGCAAATCCTTGTCCGCCGCCGAAATGGAAGTTTCCAGAATATAGTTTGGTCGGGCATCATTCGCCACGGTTGATGCGTCGCTGTCAGTGACTACGTTGGCATACCGTCGAAAGCTGTCGCGGTAAAAATCCAGCACCTCCCTCCGTATTTTTGGGTCCTCAGCGCCCACCTTGACTTCGGGCACCGCAAACTCAATCCGTGGCGTTGCCAGATGGGATTTTTCTGGCTTGAAGTTCAAGAAGCCCAGGATGCCGATACTCGCGCCGATAGCGACGAGCAACAAAGCCCAGACAATACGCCGCAAAGAGGAAACAGATGCGGGGGCCCTGACGGCGCTGTCGCTGGGTGGTTGTTTGCTGGCCCCTTCGTCCTCGGCAAGCATGCCCAGCTTTTCATCGCATTCGACGAGCTCGACCTGATAATGCCCCACCGGAATTTGCAACCGATGCGAGCGGGGGTGGTGGCTGTAATATGCAGCGATCATTTTTCGCAAACGCCCGACCTGCACCCGGGGATAGCTATCGATGTTCGGATCAAAATTGCAGTTTCGGCCCAGACCTTCTACTGCAACGGTATAAGCCTTTGGCCCCCTGGAATCACGGTTCACACAAAAGTCGACCAGAAATTCTAGTAGATTCGACATGACTGGAGAACGGCGAAAGTCTGGCGAGTGCATTATATGCACGCATTCCTCTTTCATGGTCACAGCAACATTTGCAGGCACTGCCATAACTTCACCTCCAAGTGAAGGTTGGAGTTCGATACACCGTATATCATTGCGACCATTGCTTTTACAGTGACGAATACATACACACTTCTTTAATATTTGCTCAACGCAAAATTTAGAATTTTGGTCAAACCATTGAAATTACGACATTTTTATATTTTAGCTTCAACCGCACCGTTTCTTTCACCGGTTGATACTGCTGTATTGGAAAAATGTACCGTATCACCGTAACATCGTCAGGAACGCCGTAACCCCACACCATCCACACGGCGGCCCGGGCGATGTAACGGTAAGGCGCGCAAGCCATCGGGTAACGGCAAGCGCCACAACAATTTGGTCAAGAGCCCATCCGAATGCTCTTGGCAATTGCGGGACGTGCAGGGTCGGTTCTGGTCCACTTGCTTTGCACGTCCCACTTTTGCCCCCCCGAATAGTTACCTCTCAAGCTCCTGTATCCTCGTTCAGTTTCAATGCACTTGCATTGGCTGGCCAGAGGCCGCATTGCATGGACCTCCAACGACGTTCATCATCGAAGCGGTTAAAAAACAGGCATGGCGATATTATCCGACATCTGGATTCGGGAACAGGCAAACACCAATAATATGATCGAGCCGTTTGTCGAAGCGCAGAGGCGCGACGGCTGCATCAGCTACGGCCTCAGTTCGTACGGCTACGACGCGCGCGTTGCCGACGAGTTCAAGATTTTTACCAATGTCGACAGCTCGGTGGTTGATCCCAAGGAGTTCGATCCGAAAAGTTTTGTCGACCGCAAGACCGATGTCTGCATCATTCCGCCGAACAGCTTTGCCCTCGCCCGCACCGTGGAATATTTCCGTGTGCCGCGTGATGTGCTGGTGATCTGCCTTGGCAAATCGACCTATGCGCGCTGCGGAATTATCGTCAACGTGACCCCGTTAGAGCCGGGTTGGGAAGGGCATGTTACGCTGGAATTTTCCAATACCACACCGCTGCCTGCAAAAATCTACGCCAACGAAGGCGCATGCCAGTTTCTGTTTCTCAAAGGCAACGAACCGTGCGAGACCAGTTACGCTGATCGCGCCGGTAAATATATGGGCCAGCGCGGGGTGACATTGCCGAAGCTGTGAGGACGCATATTTACCTAGGCTACTAACGGGAAGAGGAGACCGCATCATGCTTTCAGGATTATTTGCGTTTCTAGGTCGGATCATGCTCGCGCTAATTTTTATAGTCGCGGGCGCATCGAAGTTGGGCGATATCACCGGCACCGGTGCCTATATGGCGAGCGTCGGTTTGCCTGCCAGTCTTGCGCTTCCTGTAGCATTGTTTGAACTCATTGGCGGCATCGCGATCGCGCTCGGCATATTTACCCGCCTGATGGCGTTTGTATTTGCCGGATTTTGCCTGTTGACCGCGTTGATGTTCCACCGTGAAACCGCCGATCCGGTGCAGGCGGCAATGGCGTTGAAAAATGTCGCAATCGCAGGCGGCTTTTTGTGCCTCTTTGCTTATGACCAGAAAAGCTGGAGCTTCGATTCCTATCGTCGGCGGCGGAGAGACGAAGCCGCAGCCCGGGTTGCAACGACCAGTGATCATCCGGGGACAGGGGCGGGGTGAATACGCCGGGGATGGTGTATGGGAGTTCCGGTGACACTGCCGACAATCCCCGAATGAGCTCTTGCGAAATAGGAAATCCCCTGCCAGCCCTTCTCGCGACATCACCCACCGCCCTATCGCTGCCCGGGCCTGCAATCAGCGAACGCCACCTTCCTCCCGCACCGCAACCGGTTACTAAACCTCAGCTGCCGTTCAGGTGTGACTTTAGTGAGACCTTTCGCCGTGAACTGCCTCGATTTCTGCGGAATTGCGGGGGCATGCTCCCACAAAGCTCCCGTGAATTCTCAAAATCCTTTGTGCCTTAGAGTCGCTGCAAACACCTTCGCAGCAGTGCCGATACTAAACTTAAAGGCCCGGAAAAGGGCAAACAGGAGAGCCCATGACCGAATCCATCCGCGAGTTCGACATCATCGTTTACGGTGCAACCGGCTATACCGGGCGTCTGGTCGCCGAATATCTGTCGAAACGATCCGACGCGCCTAAATGGGCGATGGCGGGGCGCAGCCTTTCCAAACTGGCGGAAGTGCGCAACGAAATCGGTGCGCCTGCCGATACGCCGCTGGTGGTCGCTGACGCGTCCGACCCGGCTTCGCTCGATGCGATGGCAAAGCGTGCCAAAGTCATTTTGACGACGGTCGGCCCGTATCAGCTCTACGGCAATGAACTGGTCGCGGCATGTGTCGCCAACGGCACCGATTATACCGACCTGTGCGGTGAACCAGCATGGATGCGGCAGAAGATTGACCAGCATGATGCCGCTGCCAAGGCATCGGGGGCGCGGATTGTGTTTTCGGCCGGTTTCGACTCAATCCCTTTCGACCTCGGCGTGTTGATGCTGCAAAAGCAGGCACTCGCCGTTCATGGTGCTCCGGCGCCGCGGGTCAAGGGCCGCGTCCGCGCGATGAAGGGCACCTTCTCCGGCGGCACGGCGGCCAGTTTGAAGGCAACGATGGCCGCTGTTGCCAAAGACCCGGCAGTTATCGGTTACCTCACCGACCCGTTCAGCCTTGCGCCCGGTTTTGAAGGTCCGCCGCAACCGCCCGGCAGCAAGCCCGAATATGATGAAAGCCTTGGAAGCTGGGCCACCAGTTTTGTAATGGCGGCGATCAACACCAAGAATGTCCACCGCACCAACGCGTTGCTCGGTCACCGTTACGGCACCGATTTTGTCTATGACGAGATGATGCTGACCGGCAAAGGCGAACAGGGCGAAGCGATGGCCAAGCATATCGCATCAACGCCGATGATGGGTGGCGCAGATGACCCCAAGCCGGGTGAAGGCCCCACTAAAGAAGCGCGCGAAACCGGATACTATGATGTCCTGTTCATCGGCGAATATCCGGACGGGCGGACCGTGCGGTTGTCGGTCAAGGGTGACAAAGACCCTGGATATGGCTCGACATCGAAGATGATCAGCGAAACGGCAATTGCCTTGCTCGACAGCGATGCACCCGGCGGCGTCACCACACCGGGCGCGGCTTTAGGCGAAATACTGGTCGAGCGGTTGCAAGCAAACGCCGGACTGATATTCGCGGTGGAGGGCTAGCCCCTTCCCCCGAATCACCGCAGCGCCTATATGGGTCGAGACATGTTAGGTCGCCTTTTCAAAAAATCTGCCGGTTTGCGCCCCCTCGATAGCGCACGTGTGCCGGAAGGCATGCGCGTTTATGCGATTGGAGACATTCACGGACGCAATGATCTGCTGGTCAAATTGCTGGCGCAAATTGACGGCGATGATGGATCGCGCAACCCCGCCGACACGCACATCATTTTCCTCGGCGACCTGATGGACCGCGGCCCCGACAGCGCCGGGGTTATTGAAACCGCGATGGCCCTGCGCAACGAGGGCCGCCAAGTTCGCTTCCTGATGGGCAATCACGAAGAGGTCTTCGTCAGCGCGTGCCGCAAGCGTGACCCCAAGGTCACCCGCTTCTTCCTGCGCATCGGCGGCGAAGCGACCGTGTTGTCTTACCCGATCCCCCGCGCTGAATATCTCTCGATGGATATGGAGCGTTTAAGCCAACGATTGGCCGATCTTGTTCCCGAGGAACATCTCGAATTTATCGATAGCTTCGAGGACCAGATCATCATTGGCGATTACGCCTTCGTCCATGCCGGGATTCGCCCTGGCGTTCCCCTGTCCGAACAGACCCCCAGTGACCTGCGCTGGATACGCGAAGGATTTGTCGGCCAGCGCGGCGATCTGGAAAAAGTTATCGTTTACGGCCATACGATCTATACCGACGTCGAGGAGCGCGGATCGCGGATTGGGATTGATACCGGTGCTTATGCATCGGACAAACTGACCGCGCTCGGGCTCGAAGGCGGCGAGCGCTGGTATTTGCAAACCTGACAAACCAAGGGCGGAGCCTCCTCTGGCCCCGCCCTCTGCGTTACTCCCGGGTGTATTCGGGCAAAACTTCAAGCAACCAGCGGCTGCTCCATATCGTCGAGATCGCGTAGCACATAGCCACGCCCCCACACGGTTTCGATATAATTTTCGCCCATACAGGCCAGCGACAATTTCTTGCGCAGCTTGCAGATGAAAACGTCGATGATCTTGAGTTCAGGCTCGTCCATGCCGCCATATAGGTGGTTGAGGAACATTTCCTTGGTGAGCGTGGTGCCTTTGCGGAGCGAAAGCAGCTCCAGCATCGCATATTCCTTGCCGGTCAGGTGGACACGGCTGCCATCGACTTCGACGGTCTTTGCATCGAGATTGACCGCAAGCTTGCCAGTGCGGATAACCGACTGGCTGTGCCCCTTGGAACGGCGCACAACAGCATGAATGCGGGCGACCAGTTCTTCGCGGTGGAAGGGCTTGGTGACATAATCGTCGGCACCAAAGCCAAATGAACGGACCTTAGAGTCCATCTCGCTAATCCCCGAAAGGATCAGCACCGGTGTTTGCACCTTGGCGACGCGCAGTTTCTTCAGCACATCATAGCCGTGCATGTCCGGCAAATTCAGATCGAGCAATATGATATCATAATCATAGAGCTTACCCAGATCGAGGCCCTCTTCGCCCAAATCAGTGGTGTAGACATTGAACCCCTCGGTTGCGAGCATCATTTCGATGGCTTTCGCCGTGGTTGGTTCGTCTTCAATCAAAAGCACACGCATTGGGCAAACCCCTCTTTGCTTATTGCAAACCCAACGTCCGTTCCACACCCCTTGCGACGCAGCCGTTGTATTCATTAACCATAAGGGAAATGAACTGAAAAGGTTAATTTCGTCTTAACGCAGAGATTCCGGCGAGTCGCGGGGACTGTTTGAGCCGGAAAGTGACTCATTTCTGCGGGTTTCGGAGTCTTTTGGGGATTGGAAAAAATTTGACGAATTTTGGTTCAAAACCGCTGGGCAACGGAATTGGGTCGGATCGGTGTCCCCACTGTGCCCTAATTCGGCATATTTCGACGCATCGCGGTAATCGGGTGGTCATCCTTTTTTAAGCCTTTTGCTCCATCAACAGAGTTGATCAAACGGACCTGCTGATCGATCATGGGAGGTTGTCAGTTGAGTATAACGATCAAATTGCGCGACGATCATGACGGGCTTTTGGGCCTTGTCGCCGCTTTCCATGACATTGTCGCTCAACCCGTTCCCCCTGCGGGATTCGACCTGCTGAAATTTCGTCACGATTTTTCAAAACAGCTACTCGCACACCTTACCCGGGAGGATTGGCTGTTATATCCATCGCTCCTTCAGAGTTCCGATCCGGTCATCTCTTCCACCGCCCAAACCTTCATTGACGAGATGGGCGGGTTGTTGAATGACTATAAGTCCTGGTCGGCACGGTGGACGGCCGACAGAATAGGCAAAGAGTGGGTGCAGTTCGGCAAAGAGACGGCTGACCTGCTCGACGCGCTTGCAGAGCGGATCGGGCGCGAAAACGACCATCTCTATCCACTGGTCGAGCGGAAGAGGAGCCACGCGGCTTAGGGTGGAGACCCTCCCTTTTTGACAACTCCATGGGTGCCCCCTTGTGCTCTCAATGGGCGATCACCACGTAGCCCTCATTCCAGCGGTTCACTTCCCCGCTGATGCGGACATCTTCATGACCGATACCGAAACTATCAAACGCCTCCACATCGAGGCGCGGCCATTTAATACTCTAGGCAACGCAAACCACGGCTGGCTCAACGCCAATCACCATTTCAGTTTTGCTAATTATTACGATCCGTCCCGGATGCACTGGGGCGCGATTCGCGTTTGGAATGATGACGAGATTGCTGCTCAATCGGGCTTCCCACCGCACGCGCATGATAATATGGAAATTATCACTTATGTCCGCGAGGGCGCGATTACGCATAAAGACAGCATGGGCAATGTCGGCCGGACAGAGGCAGGCGACGTGCAGGTGATGAGCGCTGGCACCGGCGTCACCCATAGCGAATATAATCTGGAGGACGGGCCATGCCGCCTGTTCCAGATATGGATCATGCCGCGTGAGCACGGTGTTGCCCCGGGTTGGGATCAGCGCCAATTCCCCAAGGCAGACAGATCCAGCGCATTTAATGTACTCGCAAGCGGATATGGAGACGACGGTGCGCTGTCGATCAATGCCGATGCCCGCGTCCTTGGCGCAACGGTTGGTGCGGGCGAAAGTGTGCGATATGATCTGGCCGATGGACATTTTGGCTATCTGGTTGCGGCCACCGGGCGGATCAGGGTCGATGGCATTGAATATGCGGCCCGCGATGGCATTGCAATCAGTGGCGGGGGTACGCTCGATATACAGGCCATCGAGGATGCCGAACTGGTGATGGTCGACAGCATCTGACATTCCGCGCTAAAGGCATGGCATGGCCTATGAACTGTCCGAAAACCTGATCGAAGAGACATTCCTGGCCGCCACCGGACCCGGCGGTCAGAATGTCAACAAGGTTGCGACCGCTTGCCAGTTGCGGGTGGATGTCTATGCGCTGGGGCTGACACCTCATGCGTTCCGGCAATTGAAAGTGCTGGCCGGCAGCAAGATGACCCTCTCGGGCGAATTGATCGTCACCGCCCGCCGTCACCGCAGCCGCGAAGCAAACCGCGAAGATGCGCGGGCGCGGATTATCGACCTGATCGACCGTGCACATATCGTAAAACCGCGCCGGGTCGCGACCAAACCGAGCAAGGCGGCAAAGGCGCGCCGGGTCGATACGAAAAAGGGGCGGGCTACGGTCAAGAAAAACCGCGGCAGGGTGAGTTTGGATTGATTTGGTAACCACAAGGCGGGGACTCGATTATTCGAATGGAGTAAATTGCATCGATGTTTGAATTCACCATTGATAAGAGCGCTCCCAAACCGGCGCTCTACGCCGAACTGCTCCAGTCGGCAGAAGCCTTGACCGCAGGCGAACCCGATTGCATAGCCAATATGGCAAACATCAGCGCGTTGCTCTGGCAGTTTTTGCCAGACCTTAACTGGGCGGGTTTCTACCGACTGGTGGGCGGAGAACTTGTGCTGGGGCCGTTTCAGGGCAAAGCCGCCTGTATCCGCATCCCTTTGAACAAGGGCGTTTGTGGCACCGCCGCAGCAGTTGGCGAAACCCAGCGGGTTGACGACGTCTACACCTTCTCCGGCCATATCGCCTGCGACGCCGACAGCCGGTCCGAACTGGTCGCTCCGGTCAAACGCAATGGCAAGGTCATCGCCGTCATCGACCTTGATAGCCCCTCGCCCGCCCGCTTCGACGCGGACGATGTGGCTGGCGTGGAGGCTTTGGCGGTATTGCTTGCGGACCGCATATAATCAAACTGCTTCATTTTGGAACAAGCCCCTGTTCCATGGCGCAATTTACATCCGCTTCGTTGGCTAACCCTCAAGAAAAATGTTAAAGACTTCTTAACCACTTGCCGCTGCGCAAACAGGGGCTGGCGATGCTTAGGGAGCGATTAACCATGAAGACCGTCCTATTTTCAGGCATTGCAGCGACTGCGCTGCTTTTCTCTCCCTCCGACGCGAGCGCGAGCGACTCGTGGTCGGCGGTTAGCAAAGCGGGTACGTCTTTGGATCTGGGCACGGTTGCCAATGGTGCCAAGCCCCGTGGCGGGATGCCGAACATGCCTGGAATGGGAATGCCGAAACCTGGCGTCGCCCATATGGCCGGCGGCCATCATGGCGGTTCTAAACCGCCGATGATGAACAGGCCTCGTCCGGGATTTCATGGTATTCCACCCCACGACGTCTACCGCCGTCCATTTCTCGGTTTTTTCGTGCCCCGTTATTGGATCCAGCCGCGCTTCTACCTTTATAACTTCCGCAATTATGGCCTCTCTGCACCATCCTATGGTTATAACTGGAGCCGTTATTATGACGACGCGGTGCTCATGGACAGCCGGGGCTATGTGCAGGATTACCGGTCGGACATCGACTGGGGCGCCGGTTACGCACCGCAAGACGGTGGCTATACCGAACCGGATTATGGCCCTTCGATCCGCCCCGATGCCGAGGCATATAATTGGGGCGAAAACGGCAATGTCGCCTTCGCTGCGCCCGATGGCTCAAGCTACAGCTATGACGGGGCATGGGAGGGCGAATATGTCGATCCCCAAGGCCGCGTGTTTGAGGGCGAATGGGAAGGCACGGTCACACGGCACGACGGTGTATCAGGCCCCGGACATCCGGCAGGACCGGGACATGCCGGTGCGCCCTACCCCGCCGATCCCGCTTACGATGTGCCACACGGCTATGAAGGCTATGAGCGTTGCCTGAAAAGCAACGGCCTGACCGGTGCAGCCATTGGCGCAGTCCTAGGCGGCATAGCGGGTAATCGCATCGCCGGGCGTGGCGACCGTTTGGGTGGCACCCTGATCGGCGCGGGCATTGGCGGCATCGCCGGTGTTGCTATCGAAAAGGCGACAGCCAAGTGCAGGAGCCATGCGCCACGTTACGACGAACAAGCGCACGTGCCTTACCCGCATCAAGGCTATGGCTATGGCTGGCAGGGCGGATATTATTACTATCCGCACGCGCCGATGGTGACGACAGTCATGTTGATCCCCGGCAGCACAACGACAACGGTAACAGAAGAAATCACCTACGAAACCATCCCTGTGGCACCCCGCAAGAAAGCGGTGCGCAAATGGAAGCCGAAACCCAAACCACGCTGCGTCTGCCGCTGAAGGTTACAGGCCATACTGTGGCCGTTGTCTGTGCCGTAATTTAGTGGTTATTGTGCGCGGTCCGTAACTCGTAAGCCGGGTAGGTATTCAAAATATGTTCGTATATCGCTGCATATAAGGGTTGAACAAATTCGCACCCATAAGTCCACTCTGTTCGCCACGCGATCCGGGATTCTAACGGCGCAAAACCGGGTATTGTCAAAAAAACAACGCTATCAACGGGATAGTCATCCAAACAGTGCATGCGAAAGCCGGTTTGAGACAGGTCGACAACCCTGTTTTTATTGCGCGCGCGCCCCCTTGCGCGAATGTCAGCGATAATCGTTACATTACCCCGCGCATACTGGCGTGCGTTATGATGATTATCCCTCGTGGAGTGGTCTGTGTCCAGCGTACCCATGATCCTAGCCGTCCTAAGTGCAAGTCAAAGTCAGTTTTGGTGCTGGTCCGCAATCAGGTTTTATAGCGTTACAATGGTTAACAAGTTTCACTATAATCCTATGTCCACCACCACCATCTCGGCTCGGTTGATCGATATTTTCGGAGCATCGATGAATCGGAGGCGTTGTTGGACATGCAGAATCCCGCAAAACACCCATGCCATGGCCTGAATTTCATTGAATTTTGGACGCCATCCGGCAGTGCCGCGATGACTGAGGAGAGCGCCCAGAACCAGGGCTTTGTAACTTAGGCGCGCACCGCTTGAGCAGTCGCGTCGACGGGTTCAAACCGTTCCCAGCCGTCAGGGCCAAGCCGCTCCATCGGGCGATAGCGCACTTTATATTGCATCCGTGCCGCGCCTTCGACCCAATAGCCGAGATAGACATAAGGCAACCCTGCGGCCTTTGCGCGCATGATATGGTCCATGATGATGAAGTTGCCGAGGCCTGGACGCCCTGCGGCCTCCGCGTCGTAAAAGCTGTAGATCATCGACAGGCCATCACCCTGATGGTCGGTCAGGCAGGCGCCGACAAGTTCGCCCAGACGGCCAAAGCGGGCCGGTGTGCGGTATTCGACAACATGGCTTTTGACCGGCGATTGTTCCACCATATCAGCATAGTCCATGTCATCCATTGTCGCCATGCCACCCTCGGGATGGCGCTGCGACAAATAAAGGCGCATCAGATCATATTGTTCTGTTGTGGACCAAGGACGGCAGGCGCTAACCGCCAGATCGGCATTGCGTTTCAATATCTTGCGCTGCGTTGCGTTTGGTTCGAATTCGTCGGTCAGGACCCGCACCGACACACAGGATTTGCAGTCGATGCAGCTCGGGCGATATGCGACATTCTGGCTGCGGCGAAACCCAATGCGGCCCAGAGCGTCGTTGAGTTCATCGGCATGGGGGCCGTTCAGTTCGGTAAAGACCTTACGCTCGGTCTTGCCCGGCAGATAAGGACAGGGACCGGGGTTGGTTACGAAAAACCGGGGAAACCGGACTGGTGCGCTCATCGATGATCCCCACAGACTTAATGTGAGCCAACATTATGCACCGCCTCAAGGAATCTGAAAAGAGCATTTACCATGATTGTAAAAGATCTTTGGCAAAACGCAAAACGCTCTAATTCAGCTCCACATGTTCAACCTGATAACCCGCCGCGCGCATCCCGTTAACCAGGCCTTGTAACTGTGCGGCGTCACGGGCTTCGCATTCGATATCGGTGATCAGCCCTTTGGCAGGCAGCGTGGTAAAAATCCGCTGATGGTAGATTTCGATGATGTTGACATTATGCTCGTTGAACAGCCGCATCACCTTGAACAAGGCACCCGGACGATCCTGCAACGTGATCCTGAGCCGGGCCAAACGGCCCGACCGTGCAAGATCGCGTAGCAATACATTCGCCAGCAGGCGCGTGTCGATATTGCCGCCGCACAGCACGATGCCGATATTCTTTCCGGCAAAACGTTCAGGGTTCGCCAAAACTGCGGCAAGGCCGGCCGCACCCGCGCCCTCGACCACAGTCTTTTCGATCTGCAACAACAGGCTGACCGCGCTTTCCAGCTGCGCCTCGGTGACCAGCACGATTTCATCGACCAGCTCGCGAATGACTGCCGAGGTAAACACACCCGGTGCCTTGACCGCGATACCCTCTGCCAAAGTGTCGCCCTCACACGGCATCTGTTTGTCATAAAGCTGGGCATACATCGACGGGTAAAGCTCCGCCTGTACGCCGACCAGCCCGATATCGGGTTTCAACCCGCGCGCTGCTGTTCCCATCCCCGCCAACAAGCCGCCGCCGCCAATCGGCACGACCAGCATATCGAGCGACGGGATGCTTTCCAGCATTTCAAGCGCGACCGTCCCCTGCCCGGCCGCGACATTGGGGTCATCAAACGGATGGACGAAGGTTAGACCGCGTTCGACCTCCAACAGGCGTGCATGTTTATAAGCGTCGTCGAAGGATTCGCCGAACAGCTCCACCTTGCCGCCGACGCTTTCGGTCTGCATCACCTTCACTGTGGGTGTCGTCACCGGCATGACAATCGTCACCGGCACGCCAAGCCGTGTGCCATGATAGCTCAGCCCTTGCGCATGGTTGCCAGCCGATGCCGCAATCACCCCGCGTTGGCGTTGCTCGTCGGTCAGCAGCAAAAGCGCATTAAGTGCCCCGCGTTCTTTATAGGCTGCGGTGAATTGGAGATTTTCAAACTTCAGATAAATGTTCGCGCCCGTCAAATCGGACAAGGTCTTGCTGTGCAGCGTCGGCGTAGCGACGATGGAATCGCGGATGCGCGTATGGGCGGCGCGGATGTGATCAAGGGTCAATAGGTCAGACATAGATTGCGGCCCTAACGCATCTGGCGCAGCGATGAAACAGCGTTTAAGGACAAGTGCATGGCTAGAATTGCTTTTATTGGTTTGGGCGTCATGGGCGGCCCGATTGCGCGGCATTTAAGCGTCGCGGGACACGACATGACCGTTTTCAACCGCTCACGCGGTAAAGCCGAGACGTGGATCGCAATGCATGGTGGAACATTGGCGGCATCCCCAGCCGAGGCCGCCAAAGACGCAGAGGTCGTCATCAGTTGTGTTGGCACCGACGATGATCTCGCGGGCGTGACATTGGGCCGCGATGGTGCGTTTGCGGCCATGACGAAGGGCGCGCTCTATATCGACCACACCACGGTATCGGCACGGATTGCCCGACAATTGGGGGTCGAGGCAAAATCACGCGGACTCTTATGCGTCGACGGACCGATGACCGGCGGACAAGTGGGTGCGGAAAACGGAACACTGGCGCTCATGTGCGGCGGTAGCGAGGCTTCGTTGGAAGCCGCGCGACCGATCATGGCACCCTATTCCAAACGCATCGTCCATGTTGGCGGCCCGGGAGACGGGCAAACCGCCAAAATGGCCAACCAGATTTGTATTGCGGGGATCGCCCAAAGCCTGGCCGAAGCCATGCGCTTTGCGCAAAGCGCGGAGCTTGATCTGGACAAAGTGTTCGAAGCGATCTCGGGTGGCGCGGCGCAAAGCTGGCAGATGGACAATCGCTGGCACACTATGGCCGAAGATAAGTTCGATTTCGGTTTCGCGGTTGATTGGATGCGCAAAGATTTGGGGCTGGCGATTGATGAAGCGCGCGCCAATGGCGCAAGCCTGCCGCTGACCGCCACGATCGACCAGTTTTACGCTGATATCCAGCATATGGGCGGCGGACGGCTGGATACGAGCGTGTTGGTACGCAGGCTGCCCAAAGGATGAAGAAGCTTTTCGCAATCGCCTTGCTGGCGCTTGCCACGCCTGCTTTCGCCGATGGTCTTGTTGAAAATGTCAACGGCGTCACGCTCGACAAAGACGGCAAAGTCATTCGCTTTTCGGGCCTACTGGTCAGTAGGGACGGCAAAGTAACGCAACTCCTGACCAGCAAGGACAAGCCGCCGAAGCAGCTCGATTTCCGCCATGACGGGCGTGGGATGACAATGCTTCCCGGACTGATTGATGCGCATGGTCACGTTATGGCGCTGGGTTTCCAGCAGCTGACGCTTGACCTGTCGGCGACCAATTCACTGGCCGAAGCACAGGCTGCAATCAAGGCCTATGCGGCGAAACATCCGGACCGGCGCTGGATTATCGGGAGCGGCTGGAACCAGGAAAAATGGGGCCTTGGCCGTTTCCCGACCGCTGCCGAACTGGATGCGGTGGTCAGTGACCGGCCGGTCTGGCTCAAACGGGTCGATGGCCATGCCGGATGGGCGAACAAGCGAGCTATGGAAATTGCAGGGGTCACCTCCGCAACCAAATCCCCGGCGGGCGGACGAATTGAAGCCATCGGTGGCAAACCAAACGGCATTTTTGTCGATGCAGCCTCGCAACTCATTGGCAAGCATGTCCCCGCCCCGCGCCCGGCCGAACGTGATCTGGCACTGGCGGAGGCGCAGAAATTACTGCTGTCGATGGGTGTCACCGCGATTGCCGATATGGGAACCACCATCGAGGACTGGCAAAGCTATCGGCGGGCGGGTGATGATGGCTGGTTGTCGGTGCGGATTTTTGGATATGCGGACGGCATTGACAATATGGTCGCGATTGCCGGGCCACGTCCTACGCCCTGGCTTTATGACGACAAATTGCGCATGGGCGGAGTAAAGCTGTATCTGGACGGCGCATTGGGCAGCAGGGGGGCGTGGCTGAAAAAACCTTATACCGACGCACCGGGGCAAACCGGCCTGCAATTTTTGGCAAGCGCCGAAATCCGCAACTTGATGGTCCGTGCGTCGATGGACGGATTCCAAACCGCAGTCCACGCAATCGGCGATGCGGCTAATGCTGAAGTCATTGATGCAGTGGAGGAACTGGCCGAAACCTATCCCAAAGACCGGCGTTGGCGAATTGAGCATGTCCAGGTCGTGGACCCGGCCGACCTGCCGCGCCTTGCAAAACATGGCATTATTTCGTCGATGCAGCCGGTTTATCAGACATCCGACCGCACGGTGGCGGAAGCGCGCCTGGGGCCGGATCGGCTAAAGGGTGCCTACGCCTGGAACTCGATTTTGAGCGCAGGCGGCAAGCTTGCTTTCGGGTCGGACACACCAGTGGAGTCACCCAATCCATTTGCCGGTCTTGCCACCGCCATGACGCGTGAGGACGCCGATGGCCAGCCCTTTGGCGGCTGGCGACCCGAAGAGCGGGTGACGCGCGAACAGGCCTTGGCCGGTTTTACCATAGGTGCTGCTTATGCGGCATTTGCAGAGGACAAAGTGGGCTCGCTCACTCCCGGCCACCGCGCTGATTTTGTGCTGATCGAGGTCGATCCATTACTGGCGTCGCCTACCGATATCCGCAACGCGAAAGTCAGCGAAACATGGGTGGGCGGACGCCCGGTATATAAACGTGACGGGAACGATGCTGGAGCCAAACCGAATGACAGCGAAAGTCGTTAAAGATCAAACCACAGCCTCTGATATGCCATCATAAAGTGCGGCCAAGTCGGTGTCGTCGATACAATAAGGCGGCATGACATAGATGGTGTTGCCCAATGGACGCAGCAACAGGTCGCAGCTGGCAAAAAATGCCAAAAGTTTAGGGCCAATATCGGACAGATAGCCCCCGCTCGGTACGTCAACGTCAATAGCAGTAATCGTCCCCAATTGCCGGGCATTTGATATGCCGGGCAGCATTGTCAATTGAGCCAACGCATTGGTCTGTCGCCGTGCCAGATCGGCAATACGGGCGCGCACTGCCTCCTCGCGCCAGATCGCCAGATTGGCATTGCCTGCGGCGCAAGCGATAGGGTTGGCGGTGTAACTCGACGAATGAAAAAACTGCTTGGCGCGGTCTTGTGAATAATGCGCTTCAAATATCTCGGGGGTCGCCATTGTCACGGCAAGCGGTATCGCCCCGCCGGTCAAGCCCTTTGAAAGGCACAGCAAATCCGGCACGATCCCGGCTTGCTCGCACGCCAGCAATGTTCCGGTCCGACCCCAGGCTGTCATCACTTCATCAGCAATGAACAGCACATTGTGGCGCGAACAAATCGCGCGCATTTCGGTCAATACCCATGCCGGATAGATCAGCATGCCACCCGCGCCCAAGATCAACGGTTCGACAATAAAGGCCGCCGGTTTTTCGGCGCGACACGCCGCTTCCAGTGCATCCAGTGTTGCCTGTTCGCTGCCCGCAACCGGAAACGGGATTTGCCCGACATCGAACAGCAACTCGGCATAAGCCCGATTGAACACACCGCGCGCGCCGACCGACATCGCCCCGATAGTGTCACCATGATAGCTATGTTCCATCACCAATATCCGGTGGCGCGGTTCACCGCGATTGGTCCAATAGCCGAGCGCCATTTTCAACGCGACCTCAACACTGGTCGAGCCGCTGTCGGAATAAAACACATAATCAAGCGGACGCGGCATCATCGCGACTAGGCCGCGCGCTAGCATTTCGGCGGGTTCGTGAGTCCATCCGGCAAAGATGATCTGGTCCAGCTTTCCGGCTTGTTCGGCGATCGCCGCCATGATGCGCGGATGGCTATGGCCGTGCGTGGTGACCCACCAGGATGAAATGCCGTCAATGATCCGCCGTCCGTTGTCCGTATAGAGCGCCGCGCCCTCGCTGCGCGTGACCAACGGAATAGGGGCATTCAGTCCGTGCTGCGTGAACGGGTGCCAAACCGGGCTCATCATCGGAAGTCCCCAAGCGCAAAGTTCTCGGCAAAGGCAATTTTCAGCGTTTCGGCGTTGAGCACAGACAGATACGGCAAACGACCCAACCGGCGAACACCGCTGATTGCCATTATAATGTCTTCGCTATCCTGATGCGGATCACCAACAAATGCGATGCCGTGGATGGGCACGCCTCGCGCGCGCAATATTTCTATCGTCATCAAGCTGTGATTGATGGTGCCCAGTGCCGTTCGCGCGACGACAATCACAGGTGCCTGCCAAACCGAAAACTGGTCAGCATGAAGCCAATTTTTCGTCAACGGCACCAGCACACCGCCCGCACCCTCTATTATCAGCGGGCCGTCCACCTTTGGCAGTTTCAGTCGTGCGGTATCAATTTCAACACCGTCAATTGCGGCCGCACGGTGTGGCGAACACGGTGTTGTCAGGCGGTAGGCTTCTGGCAGGATATGATCTGTCGGCAGTTCCGAAAGCGCTCCCACACGGGCCGCATCGCCAATATCCTCCAATCCCGCCTGCACCGGTTTCCAATAATATCCGCCGAGCGCACCGCATAATGCGGCGGCAAATACCGTTTTGCCGACATCGGTGTCGGTGCCGGTAATGATGAACGTCCGGCTCACGCGATTGCCGCCGCTATCGCGTCCGCCAATCCGGCAATATCTTCATGGCTGGCATTCAGCGTGATTGACACGCGCAATCTGGCAGTTCCCGCTGGCACCGTCGGTGGACGGATACCGCGCACGTCATAGCCTGCCGCTTGCACTGCTGCGGCGGCTGCCATAGCCCGCGCGTCATCACCCAGGATCACCGGAATGATCTGCGTTGCGCCGGTTGAATTGCTGAACCGCCCCAACCTTGCGCGCGCATCGGCCACTAACAAGGCAAGCGCATCCCGCCGTTCGGGTTCATCGGCCAATATCCGCAGCGCTTCTCGCACCGCGCTTGCCATCAATGGCGAGGGGGCGGTGGAAAAGATAAAGCCGCGTCCATAATTGATGAGGAATTCACGAACGATGGCCGGCCCGCACAGCAAAGCGCCCTCCACCCCCAATGCCTTGCCGCAAGTATATAACGCGATGACATTGTCGCGCCCCACCAGATGCGCACCGAAGCCCCGGCCATCCGGCCCGAACACACCGGTTGCATGCGCTTCGTCGATGACCAGAAAGGCGTCATTCGCATCCGCCAGCGCTGCCAGATCGGGCAACGGGGCGGTATCACCGTCCATGCTGTAAAGCGTTTCAACCACGATCCAGACCCGACCACGGTTCCCTAGCGCCCGCCAGTCGCGGATCACTGTGGCAAAGCTTTCCACATCATTGTGCACCGCGGCTTGGGTTTCCGCCCTGCCAAGGCGCATTCCCTCATGTACACTGGCATGGATCAGTTCATCGAAGACTATCAGGTCCCCACGTTGCGGCATACTCGCGAACAATGCCGCATTGGCAGCAAATCCCGTTGAAAAATACAGCGCCGACTGCGCACCGAAGAACGTAGCAGCCTCGGATTCCAGCGCGTCATGCTCTGCATGGTTGCCCCGCAACAAGCGAGAGCCACCTGCGCCTACCGGAACACCCCGCGCCAAGGCATCGGTAATCGCCGCCTGCATTCGCGGGGCGATCGATAGTCCGAGATAATCATTGGATGAAAAATCTACGCCCGATCGTCCGCTCAAACGCCGATAGCGACCTTGCGCAGTTATCGTGTCTAATAGCGCCCGATGCGCTGTGTGTTGGAGATTCAAACCATCAGCCATGGCGACCCCCTAGCGTCAATCCTCCATCGATGCGACCTTAAATCAAGGGGGCTACCCTGAGTTGGAGGCTGTCAGTGGCCGAACCCGACGCTCAAAAAACCAGGCATGGGTCCGTTCCAACCATCATCGGCTGACTCGGTACTGGCCTGTTGCTTGGGCGCAGGCTTTTCGCGGTCGAGTGTCTTTTCAGCAGGAGCACGTTGGGCTTTCGGCTTTTCCGGTTTCGGAGAACGCTCCCGTTTAGCCGGAGCACGCTCTTCAGGTGCAGCCTTTTCCGGCGTAGGCGCTTCGGCTTTACCTACCCGCGTAATCTTCACACCGATCAACTTTTCGATACTATCGACCGCTTCTTCGTCAGCTTTGGTGACGAAAGTGTAGGCCTTGCCTTTTGCACCCGCGCGACCGGTGCGACCAATGCGATGGACATAGTCATCGGGATGCCAAGGCGCGTCGAAATTGAACACATGGCTTACGCCCTTGATATCGAGACCGCGCGCCGCGACATCCGACGCCACCAGCAAGTTAATTTCGCCCGATTTGAAGGCCTCGAGTTCGCGCTGCCGCGATGCTTGATCTATATCGCCGTGGATCTCGCCCGAACGAAACCCTTGTTGGCGCAGGCTCTTGTTGAGCTCGCGCACGGTTGTTTTGCGGTTACAAAATATGATGCCGGTGGCGACTTCTTCCTGGCGCAACAGATCCCGCAATACATCGCGTTTTTTTGTGGGCGATACATCGACCAAAAACTGTTCGATATTGAGGTTTGACGAAGCGGGTCGCGCCACTTCGATGTATTTCGGATTCGACAGAAACCGGTCTGATAGCTTCTTGATCGGCGGCGGCATCGTTGCCGAGAACAAGAGCGTCTGCCGTGTTGCGGGCAATTTGGTGCAGATATGTTCGATGTCGGGGATGAAACCCATGTCGAGCATCCGGTCAGCTTCGTCGATCACCAGCAATTCGCAGCCATTCAACAGTATCTTGCCGCGCTCAAAAAGATCCATCAACCGCCCGGGCGTCGCGATCAGGACATCGACGCCCTTTTCCAGGGCCTTGACCTGATCGCCCATCTGCACGCCGCCGATCAGCAACGCCATCGATAGCTTGTGATATTTTCCGTATTTTTCAAAATTCTCGGCAACCTGCGCGGCCAATTCGCGCGTTGGCTCAAGGATCAAACTACGCGGCATCCGGGCGCGGGCGCGGCTGCCGGCGAGGATGTCGATCATCGGCAACACGAACGACGCAGTCTTGCCGGTGCCGGTCTGGGCGATGCCGATAATGTCCCTCATCATCAGTACGGAGGGGATCGCCTGCGCCTGGATCGGCGTCGGCACATCATAACCAGCCTCGGTCACGGCCCGTAATAATTCATCAGATAGGCCGATATCGGCAAAACGCATATTAATTTTCCGGAAATTGAAATGTGCAGGGCAGATCGATGACACGACCACCTTGCTCGCGGGCGCTTTGACCGCACAGATAGCAAATGTCAAGGAAATTGGCGGGTTGCTACCTAGTTCTAGCGGGGCACAAGCAACCGGAATTTGTCGACCTCACACTTCGCGCCCGTGCGGGCATGGAGTAAGTCACGGTCGATGCACAATTTCCCGTCCAAAGCCCGTTCCATATAAGCACCGGCATAAAATTCCCGAGCAAGACAGCCATCGCCCAAATATGCACGGATCAACGCCCCGTCCCGGGTCACGATGTCCAGACTGCCCTCAGGGCCGGGGCGTGAGCCGACGAGCTTGTCCATCAACAGGCATTTGCCGATCTTTTCTTCCTTGAACCGGGATGGTGTTGTTTTGCCATTTGTTCGATTGCCCATGCCAACCGGGATCGAGGTTTGGCGCGGAATGCGGATAATTATCCGCTGTTCCACGCGAACCTGAAATGATTTTTCGTCAAAACCGATAATGGGGCCGGCCCATCGCCTCATGTTTGCAAGATCAATTTGCGCCGACGCATGCCCGGAGAGCGTCGTCAATCCGACCGCAAGTAGCAATAGGCCGAAAGCTGCGCGCAAGAATCAATCCGGTGACAAGTTGAAGTTTTATCAGGTTTAGCCGATAGGGTTGAACGGGGCATTAATTGAAGGTCTGCCGTAAAGTGTCAACTATTTGGAAAAATTACAGTGCCTGATACTTCTGCCCTTCTCGAATTACAGCGGTTGCTGGGGCCAAAGGGCTTTACCAACGATCCTGATGTCATGGCACCATGGCTGACCGACTGGCGCGGACGTTTTACCGGCAATGCAGCGGCGTTGTTATCCCCGGCAAATACGGCCGAAGTGGCCGGTACCATCACAATTGCTGCCAACCACCGGGTGGCGTTGGTTCCGCAAGGCGGGAACAGTGGTATGGTCGCCGGTGCTACGCCCGACACCAGCGGCAACCAGCTGATTTTGTCGCTGCGTCGCATGAACCGCATAGAAGCCATAGACGCAGACAGCGGCCTGATTCGCTGTGAAGCTGGTGTTATCCTGCAAAATCTGCATGACGCGGTTGCCGAAAAAGGCCGCCGCTTTCCGCTGACGCTGGGTGGCAAAGGATCAGCGACCATCGGTGGATTGATTTCAACAAATGCGGGCGGCACGCAAGTGTTGCGCCACGGCACGATGCGGCAATTGGTCTCAGGGTTGGAGGCGGTATTGCCCGACGGCTCGGTGTTTGACGGCATGACTCCACTGAAAAAAGACAATCGCGGTTATGATCTGAAGCATCTGTTGATCGGTGCCGAGGGGACGATTGGTGTTGTCACGGCTGCGGTTTTGCAAACCGCGCCAGCATTGATCGACCGCTGCGTCGTTTGGGTGGGTCTCGATAGCCCGGACGCCGCCTACCGGCTGTTGCTCTTCATGCAAGAACGCGCCCGTAATCGGCTAGAGGGTTTTGAGATATTACCGCATCGCGCGCTGGATGCGGTGCTTCGCCATATCGATGGAACACGCACGCCCCTGGATAGCAACCACCAGTGGCACGCGTTAATGGAACTGGTGCAGGATGATCCCGCACAATCATCGCCCGCTGACCTTGCAACGACATTGCTCACTGACGCTATACAGGCTGGCTTGGCAAATGACGCTGTGCTTGCAACGAGCGAGACGCAGGCGCAGGCGTTCTGGAAAATCCGTGATTCCATTGCCGAGGCCGAACGTGCCGCAGGCCCGGCTTTGCAGCATGACATCAGCGTACCGGTCGCCGACATGGCGCGCTTCATCAGCGACGAATCGCCGGTAATTGAATCGCGCTACACCGGCACCAAAATCGTTGCCTTTGGCCATCTGGGCGATGGCAACATCCATTTCCATGTGAAAGCACCAGACGGCATCAACATTGCCGATTGGTATGCCGGCGACGGCAAAGCCATCACCAGCCACATCTATGACCGCGTTCATGATTATGGGGGATCCTTGTCGGCAGAACATGGCATCGGCCAAGCCAAAATCGACGAATTCGCGCGCCTGGCTGACCCGGCACGAATGATGGCACTCCGCGCCATCAAAACGGCATTTGACCCCTATGGCATAATGAACCCTGGCAAGCTTGTTCCGCTTGCCTAGTCGCGGCCGTCCGCCTAAAGCCGCGCGCAACCTGTTCGTTCAACCTCAAATATGGAGTTTCCCATGGCCAGCGCCCCACAGGCAGCAAATATGCCGCTTCTGTATAACGACCTTATTCCGCTAAACAGCAACGAACATGGCACGTGGACAACCAAGGGGCTTGCCAACGCCAAATTCATGGATGGCCAGCATGCGATTCCGCTGACGATTGAAGAGTTCGTTCCGGCCTCGCGCCATTATCCGATTATCTTTTCTGCGGCCGAGCAACCGGTACCGCTGGTGCTTATGGGTATGAATGAAGGCGTCAACACCTTCATGGATGATGAAGGGATGTTCACCAAACAGGTTTATGTGCCTGCCTATATCCGTCGTTACCCGTTCTTGCTGGCAAAATTGCGTCCGGACACCGACGAGTTATCGCTCTGTTTTGACCCAACCGCTGGCGCTGTGGGTGAATTTGAAGAAGGTACGGCCTTGTTCGACGCTGGCAAACCGAGCGAAATTACGCAGGGTATATTGAAATTCTGCGAAGATTTTGAAAATGCCGGTTCGCAAACTTATGGCTTTGTTGAGGAACTGCAGAAGCTCAACCTGTTGATGGACGGCGAAGTTTCGATCCAGCAAGAAGGCGTCGAAGCGCCTTATGTCTATCGCGGTTTCAAAATGGTCGACGAAGACAAGCTCCGCGAACTACGCGGCGATACGCTGCGCAAGATCACCCAGAATGGCATTTTGGCACTGATCTATGCACATTTATTCTCGCTCCAGTTGATGCGCGACATATTTGCTATTCAAGTTCAGCAAGGTAAGGTGCCTTTGGTGACGGAACTGCCGAAATCCTGAGCTAGCAGGATATTGCCCATTGCCGTCATCAGCCTGGAAAGGAAGTGACGGCATGAGCAGCCCGAATTTGTCGAAATACAGCAAAACCGCCATTGCTTTGCATTGGTTAATAGCGATTCTGGTGATCACCAATGTTGTTCTGGTAAGCATGGCGGCGGACTTGCCGCGCGAGGCCAAGGGCCTCTATATGACGCCGCACAAAGCCATTGGCATCTCGATCTTATCATTGTCGCTGCTACGCCTGTTATGGCGGCTTAGCCATCAGCCGCCGCCGATGCCGGATGCTGTTCCGCGCTGGCAGGCGAAACTTGGCCGCACCGTCCATGCGCTGTTCTATTTTCTGATCATAGCCGTGCCATTTACTGGCTGGTTGATGGTATCTGCTCACCCAGGCGCACCGCCGGTCGATTATTTCGGGTTGTTTACGGTTGATCTGCCGGTTGGCGAAAGCAAAGCACTGTCCGATTTCGGGCATGAGGGCCACGAGATACTGACCAAGCCTTTGGTCATATTGATATTCCTCCACGTTATCGGCGCTTTGAAGCATCAATTTATTGATCGCTTGCCATTCATTCAACGTATGTTCCCCTGATCCGGAAAGTCGATATTCCCAGATAGATTGCGGGCCCGTGTATAGAGCAGATCGCGGGCCTCGTTTCCTAGCATTTCATGCAACAGGACATCGAAAGCGGGGCGTGCATCGAGGCTGGCATATTGTACCGCATGGCTCAGCAGCGCCTCATCGATGCTGGCGGTGGGGCAGCACGGGCGGTGGATACCGAATGGCTCTGGCCAGATTTGTTGAACCACATCCATCAGCAGAGCAAAGCGCATCGCCATCACTTGTGAAAATAAATAACCGCGCAGGCGGGGCAAAGGATATTGTCGGGCACGGCGCAAAATCAAGCAGCTCCGCGCTGCAAGGATAAGGCTGGCGTCGCGCGAGTCGATCTCCATTAACCGGACCGGTCGGGTTGAAAAAAGCGGGGCAATCATCGTGCGAACTCCTCTTCAAAAGGAAGCATTACGAATCATTCGCATTAGCAATAGGGGAATATATATTTTGTTTCCGAACAACACAGTGCTGATTTTTATAAATTTTCCTTGTAATGCTAATGGCTTGCTTCGACGCCCGATCTGCGACTGCCCGTAAATCAGTCACCTTTCATCGCACACACAGCAAAAATTTATCTCTGGGCTATTGATTTTGACGCAACTTGCCCCCATTCCAATAACAGAGCGGAAATATCCCCTCCCTTTTCCGTTCTACCGGTGCCGTAAGGCGGCACCACTCCCTGAACCTAGGCCACCCCGAAACTTGTTTTTCGGGGTGGTTTTTTATGCACAATGATCGCTTATTCTGCGGCGAGCAGGGTTTCCGAACCCAGTGCATGATCGGCAAGCACAGCGACCAGCGTGGCAATCAGCCTTGAAACCATAGCGACACCGGGACCGGGTTCGCGCAGCCCCGAGTCGAGATAGAGTGAGCGATCGACCTCAAGTTGCAGGGTATGAACATTCCGACGAACTTCGGCGTGGTGCCGCAACATGTGGTCGCCCGAATAGGGATGGTTGAGCGCAACGGGGAATCCCCGTGCACCAATTTGAGCCATCAGGACTTCGGCAAAACGGCCCGACGCGCTGTGGCCGAAACGGTCACCGATAACAAAGCGCGGAGGAGGTCCCTTCATCGGCTGGATTGGCGGCATGCTGTGCAAATCAAGCAGGATTGCCACCCCGAATTTGTCCCGCATTCTTGCCAAAGTTTGCGTCACGGACTGATGATAGGGCCGGTGGAAACTGGCTATGCGATGCTCGAGGCCTGCTGCAGAAATCTGATGTTTCCAAATGTCGCCCTCCCCTGACAGTCGGCGCGGGATCAGCCCCAACCCGCCGCGCTGCTTGGCTCCCGGTGTTGGATAATCTGCACGGTCAAGACCGCTTACCATCTCGACATCGATGTCGCGCTCGTCCCGGTTGAGGTCGATCCAGGCCCGTGCCCGGTGCGCGATGATCGTGGGTACGCGCTCGGCAATCACATCGCGCGCCAACAGGTCGGCATAGCGATCCTCCAACCGCACCAATGACGCGGGCGGCAAACGCAAGGCCGGAAAAACCTCATCGGGATAATCGCGCCCGGCATGCGGCACGGATACCAGCACAGGGACACGGGGAGAGGCATCCCAGTGCACTGCAAATCCCGGATTTTCCGCAGGCCGCATCGCCATCCTCCATGGGCCTTTCAATCCGACCCGATTCTTGTACAATTTTGCCAGAATTTTTCAGTCTTGGTGTAAAAAATTAAATCTCTAAAGCTATAACGGATGCCGACGTCGACGTCGGGTGACCGCAGCGACATCAAAAGCTGCTACTTTTTAGGATTTCGAATGACCCGTATCTTGCTCGCAGAAGATGAACAGGCGATGCGCGAATATCTGACCCGTGCTCTTGAAAAGTCGGGTTATGACGTTGTCGCGGTTGACCGTGGCACCGAGGCTGCCCCGCTGTTGGAGCGTGAACATTTCGACTTGCTCCTGACCGATATCGTCATGCCCGAAATGGACGGGATCGAGCTTGCGCGGCATTGCAGCAAAGTATCGCCGGGTACAGAAGTCATGTTTATCACCGGATTTTCCGGCGTCGCACTTCGCGCTGGCGAAGCAATGCCGAACGCGAAAATCCTGTCCAAACCGTTCCATCTGCGCGATCTGGTGGCCGAGGTCGAACGCCTGTTTGCCAAAGAAAGTTATGGCGAACTGAAATAGACTTGAATGAATGCCAGGTCGTCGCTAGAGGCTGCCGCAGCGTGGGCGTATAGCTCAGTGGTAGAGCACTGTGTTGACATCGCAGGGGTCGCAAGTTCAATCCTTGCTACGCCCACCATTTTCCTTCCAAATCAGGCCTTGCTTGGTGCAATTCCGTGCCAGCGTTTATAGGCGCGGGTAAAGGCGCTGAGGTCGCTGTACCCCAGCAGCAATGCGATCTGGCCCAGCGAGCGTTTGTCCTCCAGGAGATAAAGTGCGCATAGATCCTGTCGCACGGTGTCGAGCAATTCACGAAACGGGTGCCCTTCTTCGACCAGTTTCCGGCGAAGGCTTCGTTCGGTCATGCCAAATGATGATGCCATCCGGTCAAGCGTGGGTGGTGACTTGTTAATTTCGTTGGAGAGATAGAGATAGCCACATACCGAGTTTTGCTGCCCTTGCGCCAGCCACTTGGCGGGTTGGCGATATCGTCCGCTTGCTGCATTCAACAGTTCGGGATTGGCATGGGGGGACGGACGGAATAGCTGCCGTGCGGTCAGTTCCATACGCGTTTCGGGCATAGAGAAATGTACCGGGCAACCGAATGCTTGTTCATATCTGGTCGGTTCAAACCGGGCTGCATGTTGGAAATCAACCCGCCTCAACAAGAGCGGCTCTCCCAGGATCTGTCGCGCCAGCCGCGCATAAGTAGCGGCCGAAAATTCGATAAAGGGAGCATGAACGTGCGCTTTGTCGGGATGCACGACCCAGCGCAAGGTGGGTGGCTTGGCCGTTGCTTCAAATATGATCTGGAAAATATTCTGCTGCACTATCTGGATACGCACATTGGCGTCGATTGCTGCACCCAGATTGACCGACATCCGGCTCGCGTAGCCCCGGTCGGAGAAATTTTGCGGCGATGCCTTTTCGCCAATTCTAAGCGTGATCGCTGGATCGCTGAACTGTCGTTCCAGCGTTGCAAATGTTCGCAACGCCAGTTGCGACGGATAACGGCTGAATGGATTGCGCAGCCGCGCCTCGTCAACACTGATCGCGGCCAGAAGCGCGGGAAAACTTGCCCCTTCGGCCACCGCAGCGCGCAATATACGAACCAGCACATTCGCCGATACGGTATCCGCAGGGATTGGATCGCCATATTGCAGTAACGTTTCCACCCACTCGTAAATCGTACGGCTCCTGACTGGTATTTTCTGCCACCAACAATCACGTGCCTGCGTCAAGCACAAGCCGCAAATGACGATGCCTTGCACGGGCAACCCGGCACCGCTAAGCCACGGGCATGAATCTCCCCTCATTATTGAACCAGTTTGACGCTGGCACCAACACCCACCACATCAACATTCCGGCTAGCTGGCATCAGGGCCGGACAGCCTATGGCGGGCTGAGTTCGGTACTCGCCTACCAGGCAGCAAAACTGGCGGATGCCGATCTGCCGCCATTGCAATCGGCGCAGATCGCCTTTGTCGGGCCTTTGGCGGGCGAGGTCGATGTGACCGCAACTATCCTGCGCCGGGGCAAGAATACCGCGTTTGTCAAAAGCGAGATCAGGGGTAGCGATGGCATCGGCCTCAGCGGCACCTTCATCTTCATGAACCGCCGCGACAGCCACCTCGATTATGAAGGACTAACCCGCCCCGATTTCCCCCCGGTTCCCAGTGCCGAAAATGTGCGCAGCGGCCCGCCCGAATTTTTCACCGGCCATATGCAATATCCCGACAAACGGATAGAACTGGGTAGTGCGACATCGCGGCTGGCGAGTTGGCACCGTCTTACAGAATATCAGGGGCTTGATCCGGTTGCCGAACTGGTCTGTATCGGCGACGCGTTGCCTCCGTCGGCCATGGGCCTGATGACCGAAAAAGGCATGATAAGTTCAATGAACTGGCAGATCAACATGCTAACCGACGCGCCCGCGACCAATGATGGCTGGTGGTATCTCGAAAGCGAAACCCACCAAGCTGCAAACGGGGCGAGCAGCCAATATATGACCGCGTGGAACAGCGATGGCGTGCCGGTATTGACCGGGATGCAGTCGGTGGCGATATTTGCCTAGGCATGAGTATTATTATTGTAAGAACAAAATAAGAACATTACAGAGTGCGTCGCAAACCCCTCTACCGCTTGCGGGAGAGGGAAAGACGCCCGCAGGGCGGCGAGGGCGAGGGCAGGAATTGTATTGACAATAGATATAATACTGATTATCCGGATTATCACTATCGACGCAGTGGGATTGATTTCCTCCCTTCTTCTGCCACGGTAGCATCGAGGAACTAATTATGTCAGAACCTTTTTTGGCTGTTTCGGCTAAGGAAGCTGCTGGGAAATTTGGATTTTATACTGATGAGGCAATGCTTCGTCCGGTTGGAATTCAGCGCCATGGGACAACCCGTGTCGTGATGATTTCTCTGAAAGAATATGAGCGGCTTTTAACACGAGACCGGCAGGTTCTGTTAACTCAGGAACTCGATGATGACACGATCTCGGCAATCGAAGCCGCCCAGCCTTCCGAACGCTCCAAAGCCCTCAATCACCTCATGGACGACGCCTGAACCGGGCGACGTTCTGTCTTACGCTTATCTTTGGGACAGAGAGGCAAAGTCGGGACAAGAGGAAGGTTTGAAAGACCGGCCATCGGTGGTGGTGGTTGCTCAATCTCTGGTCAATGATCGTCTGCAGTTGTTGGTGGCTCCTGTCACCCACAGTCCGCCTATACGGGCCGACGAAGCTATCGAAATACCTTCGAAGGTAAAACGGCATTTAGGTCTGGATTCAGAACGTAGCTGGATTGTCACCAGCGAACTCAATCGTTTTATATGGCCGGGACCCGATATCAGGCTGATCACCAACAAGGGCGGGCTGACGCCTCTCTACGGAGCAATTCCGGAAAAGCTATTTGCCGAAGTAAAAGAGAGGTTTCTCGCAAAAGCGAAGCTAGGCAAGATTGGCATCATCAAGCGTACAGAATAGTCAGCCCAAAGCCGCCAGCTTCTCTTCCGCCATCCGGTCGAGTTCCGCCCTGCTCGTCTTCTCGCTCGAAGACTTCAACTGCCCGCACGCCGCCATGATGTCACGACCACGCGGCGTACGCACCGGCGCGCTGATGCCGGCCTGAAACACCAGTTTTGAAAAAGCCTTGATCCGTTCGGGCGTCGAGCATTCATAAGGGCTGCCCGGCCAGGGGTTGAACGGGATCAGGTTGACCTTTGCTGGCAAGCCATATTGGCGGATCAGCCGCACCAGTTCGCGCGCGTCTTCGTCGCTGTCGTTCTTGTCCTTCAGCATCACATATTCAAACGTGATCCGCCGTGCATTGCTGATGCCGGGATATTCCGAACAGGCGCGCAGCAGTTCGTCGATGCCATATTTGCGGTTGATCGGGACAATTTCGTCCCGCACTTCCTTGGTAACCGCGTGCAGCGAGACCGCCAGGTTCACGCCGATTTCCGCACCCGCACGCTCCATCATCGGCACAACACCGCTGGTCGACAGCGTGATCCGGCGCCGGGACAGCGCAAGCCCGTCCCCGTCCATCACCACTTTCAGCGCGTCACGGACATTGTCAAAATTATAAAGTGGTTCGCCCATCCCCATCATCACGATGTTGGTGAGCATCCGGCCATCAGCGGTATAATGACCGGTATCATCATCCTCGTCATCAAGGTCATCATCGCTGGCGACTGCCATATTCCCCTTGGGCCATTCGCCCAAGGCATCGCGCGCGAGCATCACCTGTCCGACAATCTCGCCGGGCGTCAAGTTGCGTACCAGCCGCATCGTGCCGGTGTGGCAGAACCGGCAGTTGAGCGTGCAACCGACCTGGCTCGAAACACATAAAGTCCCGCGATCGGCATCGGGGATAAATACCATTTCATATTCTTGGGCATCATCGGCACGCAGCAACCATTTGCGCGTCCCATCGGTCGAAACCTGCGCCTGCACCACTTCCGGACGGCCGATGACGAAGCGGTTGGCTAGCCAGGGCCGCATAGTCTTGGATATGTCGGTCATCGTATCAAAGCTGGTGACGCCACGGTGGTAAATCCAGTGAAACACCTGCTTCGACCGCAACTTCGCCGCCTTTTCATCGAGCTGCGATTCGAGGAACAACTGCCGGATTTGCAAATGACTTAGGCCCATGAGGTCGATACGGCCGTCAGCACGGGGGGTGATGGCGCGCGGAATGGTAACGGGATCGATATGGCCGGGGATTTGCATAATGGCCGCGCCTATAAGCCGATGCCACCTAAAATGCACTTGGATATTGTAACTGCGCGTCTGGGGAATTACGCTCATATCGTGAAGCCCAAAATACTCAGCACCTTACCCGAATATACAAGCGCGCTATTTCTGGCCGATTTGATCGCGGGAATAACCGTCGCGATGGTGGCATTGCCGCTAAGCATTGCCATCGCCATCGCATCTGGCGCTGACCCCGCCAAAGGGCTGATTACTGCAATCGTCGCGGGCTTTCTGATTTCGCTTTTTGGTGGCAGCCGCGTACAAATTGGCGGCCCCACCGGCGCATTCATCGTCGTCGTGTTCGGGATAATCGCGGAATATGGCTATGACGGGCTGGTCCTGGCCACATTGATGGCGGGCATTATCTTGCTCATCGCCGGGTTACTTCGCACCGGAAACCTCATCGTTTATATCCCGGAATCGGTGATCAACGGATTCACGATTGGCATCGCCATCATCATCGCGACCAGCCAGTTGAAGGATCTTCTGGGTCTGAATATCGCATCGATCCCCGCCGATTTTATCGAAAAACTCCCGGTGTTGTGGGCGGCGCGCGGCGGCATAAATCTTTATGCGATTGGCATCGCCACACTTACAATGGTTGGCATAGTCGGTTTACGGCGATTGGCACCGAGATTTCCCGGGCTGATACTGGCGGTAACGATCACCTCGGCCTTGGTTGGCATCTTTGCCCTTCCCGTCGATACGATTTTTTCGCGCTACGGGGCATTACCCGACCATCTGCCTTGGCCAAAGCTGCCTGCGGTATCAGTCGTGAGGCTGATCGAACTCCTGCCCTCCGCGTTCATCATCGCGTTTCTAGCAGGGGTAGAATCGCTACTCTCGGCAATGGTGGCGGACCGGATGATCGACAGCAAACACCGCTCCAATGCCGAAATATTGGCTCAGGGCATCGCCAATACAGGCTCTGCGCTATTTGGCGGACTGCCCGCGACCGGCGCCATCGCCCGCACCGCAACCAATGTCCGCGCCGGTGGACAAACACCGGTTGCCGGCATCATCCATGCGTTCGTGATTCTGCTGGTTGTCATGACGGTTGGCTGGATAGCCGGATATCTCGCGATGCCCGCGCTCGCCGCGATCCTTATTTTGACTGCCTATAATATGAGCGAACCGCATAAGTGGCGCGGCTATCTCGCAGAGCCGATGGAGGACAGATTATTATTGGTACTAACCCTGTTGCTGACCGTGATTGTCGATTTGAGCGTCGCGATCGGGGTTGGCGTGGCAGTCGGCCTTGCGCTCCGGCTCAGACGCCGCAATGTCCCGCCTGCACATTGGACACCACCTGAACGCTAGGTGGTGTTGAGATTTATAGCTAAACAGCTTTCAAAACCAATTACCAGCAACACCGCCACATCAAAGATGAACGATAGACACCTTCGTTCCCGGCGCTTCGTCTGACACGGTGACGGTTGCATCGAGCTGCGCCGCCAGCGCTTCGACAATTCCCGTGCCGAGCCCCGGTTTGCGGTCCTCGATGTCTTTTGGCATGCCAACACCGTCATCGGTCACAGACAGCGTCCAAGCGGGGCCATCCGAACGATAATCCACCTTGATCGCGCCTGTTTGATTCCGGCCCGGAAACGCATGCTTCAGCCCATTGATCACAAGCTCAGTAACTATAAGGCCAAGGCTGACCGAGGTATCGGGGTCCACGACACTGTCATCGACCGTTGTATTCAACGACAGGCGTTTTGGATCAGGAATCATCGATGCACCAATGCTCGTACATAAGTCCTTCAGATATGTGCTCAGCGCCACATCGTTTAGCGGCGCCGCGGCCAGATATTTCTGGAGCATCGCAATCGACATTACACGATTATGTGCGTCGTTTAAATGCATGCGGGTTTCGTGCGATTGCACTTTGCGGGCGCTTTGCAACAAAACGCTTGCTATGATTTGCAGGCTATTCGCTACGCGGTGCTGGATTTCCCGCAACAACAACTGCTTCTCACGAACCAAGTCGTCTTTGACCTTCTCGGCCTGACGGGCCGAGGTTACGTCGGTAACCGCTACAACGATACGGATGCTCTCTGCTTCAAAATAATCAAGCACGTGTGCATTCACCATCAGGCAGCACTTCTTCTTGCCTTCGCGGACCAAATCCATTTCGTAGACATCGATTGTGGCGTCACCACTGACCGTCGCCCGTAGCAGCGAGTGAAGTTGTGGCACATTCCATTCACCTGCGCCTAGATCAGCAAGCTGCCTGCCTGATACCTCAGCCATATTCAGGTCAAACGCATTGCAGAACGATTTGCTGGCGGCGATGACTTTAAGCTCATCGTTCAACAGCAACAGCGGCGCGTATGACGACGAAATCAACGCTGTCGACATCGAGTCGGCGTGTTCAGGTAAGCGTGTCAGCATTTTTTCCATGGCACATAGCCGTCATAAACTGGAGACTCGCAAAGTGAAAGTCGTACCCCAGGAGAATTGCCGCGCAGTCCGCGAAGCAGCAGAATAAGAAACATCGTAGCATACAGCTTGTATTAGTTTGCATCAATTCGCGGTCATTACGCATTGCTGCAAGGAAAAGCCTCAATTGTCGCTAATACATCCCAAAGCCGCCGCATCAATCGCGCTCGGCGCGCCCCTCAACGCATAAGCATCGACAATCGACCGGCCGTTGCGGCCTATGCTTTCAACACTGAGCGAAGTGGCCGACCGCATGGCTGCGATGATGGCGAGGTCCATGTGGCGGTCGGTGGCCCAGCCGTTGCTGCCCTGCCCGCTTAAGCGGAAACGGCGCCCCCCGGCGCTGAGGGTGATGACGCTGTTCGAGGAGCGTTCGCGCGACAGGCGGACATAGATTTGGTGACTGACGCCGCGTTTGGGCCAGAATCCGATGGATAGATAGGCGTTGCGGTCGGGTGTGCCGACGGTTTCTTCGGGTGCTGCTATGGCATAGCAACGCGGGGTTTCCGGGTCTCGGAAGGCGGCCCAACTTTGGTAAACGCCAAGGCGGTCCTTGGCGATGAGGGGCGTGGCGACAAACCCCAGAGCAACAATGCCTAAAAATCCCGTTCGCATCGAGCGCAGTCGAGATGCCCATAAGGCGGGCATTACCGATGGGTGTCTCGACTGCGCTCGACACGAACGGGAAAAGATTGTTGGGCCTGAATGGGACGTCATCAAGCCCGCTCCCCGGCGCCCGCACCGTCGATGACCAGCGTCTCGACCCCGTCGCGGATCATCACCATGCTACCCTGCGCCAAAGAAGGCGCGACAGGGACGCCAAAACCTTCCAGATCCGGGTAACCCAACAACAATCCGCGCAACACCCGTGCGGTCATGCCGTGGCTGATAACCAGCATGTCGGCCGCAAAATCCTGGGCGTTCAACCAATCGCGCAACCGCGCCGCGACCGCCGGATAATCCTCGCCACCCGGAGCCGCGCGGATGAACAGCTTATGCTCCTTGCTCATCAACGTCGTGATATCGGGCGCGATGTCGCGGTAATATTGGCCTTCCCACTGCCCCACGTCGATCTCGCGCAGGCGGATGTCGGTCTGGTGCGCATGCCAATCCATCCCGATCTCGGCTGCGACCAATGCCAGAGTCTGCAACGTCCGTCCGCTCGGCGATGCCAGCAGCGCCAATGGCTGCCCAGCCGACACGTAGCTGACCAAAGCCCGCCCCATCGCCACCGCCTGCTCGCAACCTTCGCGGGTCAGCGGCGTATGCGGGTGCATTCCCTGCATCCGGCCCACTGCGTTGAACACGGTCTCCCCATGCCGTGCGATGAAAAGCCGCTGACCTTTTGTTGAAAACCCCATAAATCGCCTTATTCCACAGGATATTGTCGTAAGCAAAAGCTATCGGCTTGCCCTGTCACACATATCCGGTAAGGAAGAATTGCCGGAAACCGGTGATTTTGTTGAGGGTGAACCGCGTGCCGCGCGGCAAATGACAGGATAACCTACGAATATGAGAGCCACGATCGAGCGCGCGACCCTGCTGAAAAGCCTGAGCCACGTCCAGTCGGTGGTGGAGCGGCGCAACACCATCCCCATATTGTCCAATGTCCTGATCGAGGCCAGCGACAGCGGTGCGATCAAGCTGACGGCGACCGATCTTGACCTGCAGATTGTCGAAACCTTTAACGCCGATGTCGAGGTTGCCGGGGCCACCACGGTATCCGCGCATACATTGTTCGAAATTGCGCGCAAACTGCCTGAGGGTAGCCAGGTGCAGCTTCATGCCGCTGATGGCCGGATGGCGGTCAATGCGGGGCGTGCGCGGTTTAGCCTGTCCACGCTGCCACGCGATGATTTTCCGATGATTGCCGAGGGCGACCTGCCGACCTCGTTCGAAATCCCGGCCGCCTCGCTCATCCAGATTATCGACAAGACGCGTTTTGCGATTTCAACAGAGGAAACCCGTTATTATCTGAACGGCATTTTCTTTCATGTGTCCGAAGATCCGGAACCTGTATTGAAGGCAGCAGCGACCGATGGCCACCGGCTGGCGCGCATCACCCTGCCACGTCCAGAAGGTGCGGCGGGCATGCCCGACATCATCATACCGCGCAAATGCATCGCCGAGGTCCGCAAATTGCTCGACGAAAGCGGCGGCCATTCGGTTCAGGTCGACCTGTCAGCGTCAAAAATCCGCTTCACCTTCGACAGCGCGATCCTGACATCGAAGCTGATCGACGGCACCTTCCCCGATTACAGCCGTGTCATCCCGACCGGAAATGACAAGTTGCTGCGCATCGACCCCAAAGCGTTCAGCCAAGGCGTCGACCGCGTCGCGACCATCGCCACCGAGAAAACCCGCGCGGTGAAAATGGCACTCGATAAGGACAAGATTACGCTGTCGGTGACCAGCCCTGAAAATGGCACGGCGGCGGAGGAGGTCTCGGGGCAGTATAGCAGCGACGGCTTCGAAATCGGCTTCAACGCGCGCTATCTGATGGATATATTGAGCGAGATTGAAGGCGATATCGTCGAGCTGCATCTCGCCGACGCCAGCGCGCCGACACTGATCCGCGAGAATGATAAGTCGGCAGCATTGTATGTACTGATGCCAATGCGGGTTTGAGCGAATAAACCCCTAAGGGTCAGCGGCTTTTAACAGGCAGATCTACAGAAATTGTGCGCATAACATTTGGCGTGAGCGACAATAGAAGCAGGCCGAGACAAATTTGCGAAAGAAGCATAGGGACTGTCCCTGGAGCTGCCTCAACCTCAATCGAACAGTCCCTAAGCCCCCGGCAGGTCATGATTTAACGCAAAGGACGCAAAGATTTTCAAGAGGGCGGTGCTTTAATACAGGGACACAATACCTATTTCTCTTATATTATGCGCCGCCTGAAGGACCGGGCACTAAAGAAATAGGTATTGTGTCCCTGTATTAAAGGTGTCGCTGTATTATGAAGCGAGCCGCTTGAAGGTCGCTACCCTGCCCACAAGACGAACATCTCACCATCAACAAAGCCTACCCCCACGCCTTTCGTTGAGCGGAGGCGAAGGGCTACAGGCGTCTCATCGCTCATAACTCGGCCAAGCAGCCGTTTCATGCTTTCCAGACATTTCTCCCACGTTTTCCCCGAGACGACTATGGGGATGTCGTAGTTACGCCCCTGAGCAGGTTCCCATACTTCATCGCCAGCCCAATCACGGCCATCTGGGTCGAAGCTCCCAGCGCCAACAAGCTCCACTCCGAACGGCGCTTCGTGCTTAGGCTGCTCGTAAAGATTGAAAGTGAAAGCAACGACTCCGTCAGGAACCCCGTTCTTGAACGCATCGGCGAGCCAATCCGTATAATTGTCCTGAAATCTCATAAGCTGTCAGTCCCATAGGCACTGAAACTTTGCAATGGGGCAGAAAGTGCGTATTGCAGCGACGGTATTTCAAACTGGGCTTAATACAGGGACACAATACCTATTTCCCTTATATTATGCGCTACCTGAAGGACCGGGCACTAAAGAAATAGGTATTGTGTCCCTGTATTATTGTTGGTTGATGGCGCACGTTTGGCAAAACTCATGATCCAATATGACGTCGGATGTCGAGTTGAAGAAACGATGGCGATCAAGCGGTTAGATGAAGATTTCTTCGACTACTGATAATCTCTCCTAACCCGCCTCACCGTATCAATTGCACCTCAACCCCAATCGCATCAGCAATCTTCAACCAATCCCGGTCCCCGGTCAGCGCCACCGCTGCTTCGCGCTTTGCCAACGCCAGACACAGGCAGTCAGCTTGAGAAATGCCGTGCATTCGTGCCACTTCTCTGAAATCGGCAACATCAAGCGCGAGGTCGGCATCGACCGCCACGACATCAAGGCCCATCATCCGCGCAATATTATCCATATCCGCGCGGGTTTTTCCGGAACGGTATAGGCGCTGTGCTGCCTCGCCGAAATTGACCGACGTTATTGCTGCATCGCGTATTTGCTCTTCGATCTTTTGAGCGTCCTCGGTCAACTCGTCCTGCAACAAAGCCAGCAACGCCGAGCTATCAATAATGAAGTTGCTCAATATTTTTCCAACGCAGCATCTGCTCGTTTTTCAGCGATAAATTCATCAATATCTATCGGTGGGTGGCCCTTGGAAATCTCGGCATAATAGGTGCGCGCTTTTGCAAGACGTTGTTTGAACGTCGTCAATGTCACCCCAAACTCATCCATTTGCAGATTGAGCTTTCCGCCATTCTCAAGCCCCAACCGCTTACGAACATCCGCCGGGATGCTCATCCGGCCATTAGCAGCGACGTTTATCTCTATGCCCATGATTTATGCCTCATTATGATAATATGACACAACTAGCATATTGTGACACATTAGGCAATTATGATATTACTCCTCCGCCTCTGCCATCATCACATTTTGCGGGCTACCAATAACGCCGCCCGTCATCTGCCCCTAAAGGAATGTTACCGCTCCTGCCTTCGCAGGGACACTAAGCTACTCAGCTGGCTGGACTTCGCCGCCCTTGCGCAGCCGATTCCCCGCAAGCCCCCGTAGTGCCGCAAATAATCGCGGGATCATCGCATTGCGCTCCATCCACGCGGCATATTCGGCATAGGCCGGATCGGCCATTAGGTGTTTTTCCTCGGTCTTGGCCCGCCAGTAATAAATGCCGCTGACCAGTGCGAGGATTGCGCTGTTGCGGACCATGTCGGCGGGGCTGCCGCTGGTTACAAGGAATGGCATCGTCGCCAGCCACCAATATGCATTTTTGCTCAGATAAGCCGGATGCTTGGTCCAACCATAGGGTCCATGCGTCAATATTCCGCGGTGGGTCAGGTTGGAGAAGCGCAGGCCGAACGCCACCGTCGCCCAGGCATAAATCGCCGTCAGGACGACAAGGATCGCGCCCCAGACGTAAAGCAACACCGTCTGCCCCTCAAACCAATGCGCCCAATCGCTGGTGCCGATATGGTAATCGAGCGGCCCGCCATTGTTCATCATGATGAAGGGCGGGTAGCACATCAGCGCGGCGACCCATCCTGCCAGATAGGGATTGGCAGTGCGGATATGCGCGTCGAGCGGTTTCATGGTCAGCATATAACCGACCGTCGCAAACTGGACGTCGATCACGAACATCGCAGTGATCAGGGCGTTGGCGAGCCACACCGGATTGGTCACGACCTCGGCAAAGTTCATGTTGACGATGTCGCGAAAGCCGCCGGGGACAATCGAGATCATGAAAGCCAGGAAAAAGCCCTTCACCGCCCATGCGCGCAGATGGTGGAAGATTTCGTCCTTGTCCCAGTCGCTCCGGCCCGCCAGCCACGCGCCCATATGCCAGGCACCATCGCGCGGGTTCACCAAAAACCGGTCAAGCCAAACGACATATGGCACTGATAATATTATCAGCGGGATGGCGGCGGCAGAAAACATCGCCATCGAGAAATCATAAGGGGGTGCCCAATACCAGCGGCACAAAGCATAAATGGCGGCGATTCCCGCCCAAGTCGCCCATAATCCGGCGATCTTGATGATGCTGGTGTCCAGCACGTCAGCAACAGGGCGTTTCAACGACCAATCGATGCCGGTCGACTGACGCCGGTGCACCTTGTCGACAACGAGCGACCACAGCACCATTGGCAGACCGCAAAAGGCAACCGCCATCAAGGCAGAATAGGGGCCATCGGCGCGGGTCGGCATATCGGGAAAACCGGCCGCCGCCATGATCGCGCCAAAATTACGGGCAATGACAACGGCCAGCGCCAGACCGACGAGTCCGGCCAAGCCGACAGCATTGCTGACGGCGGACACAGGCCGGGGATCGGCGGCTTTGTCGGCGCGACTTTTCACGGCCGTGTGGATAGCGCGTATTGGTTAAGAAAACGGCTATTCAGACCCGCATCGCCACCCATACGATCAGCCACGCCGATGGCAAAAGCAGTGCCTGTGCGAGCAATGTCCCGGCAACACGGCTCATCGACAGCCAGACGATAGTACGCCGATAATCGGGTTCGCTGACCCGACCCTCCACCACATCATCTGTCATGACCGACAATTGCGGGTCTATGAGCACGAAAAGCAAAATTGTGGCGAATCCGTTGACTACCGCCGAAAGCTGAGACGCGGTCACCCGAAATTCGGGATAGAGATAGCCTGCATATAACGAGGCAATCACGCCAACGGTCAAGAGCGCCTGCGCCACGACGTTCATCGCGATAACCCGCCACGATAATATCGTGGGCTTGGCCATTGTCTTTGCATGCGCGCGCTTTGGCAGAGTTACCGATTGTGTAACAACGCGTCTGCCTGTGGGCGTAAACGCACTGAACAGCAATTTTGCCACGGAGCGGTGCTTGTGAAATTCACCAATGGCAACGGAAAACCAACGCTGGACCGTGGGCACCGCCAGCGCGCCCAAAATGGTTGCAATGGTCGCCGAAAACAGGACGATCCGCAAATCCCCAAGCAGCCGCTCGCCACCGCCACTGACGATCCCATTCTCGATCCGTTTTGCAAGGAACGGCCCCAAAAAACTGTTGGACGTCCGCGACACAAGTACCAACACGTTGAACAACGCAAAGGACAAGGCAATTTTGTGTGTCCGCACACCCGCAATGCGCGCTGCATAAGCCAGCGCACCGATCAGATGAATGACCAAAGTCAGCAGACAGATGTTGATGAGCGGCCAATCCATGGGCCTGCCTTATCAGCCTTTACGCTGCCCCAATAGCCGCAACCTCAACGCATTCAGCTTGATAAAGCCTTCAGCATCCTTCTGGTCATAGGCACCGGCGTCGTCCTCAAAGGTCACGACCTTCTCAGAATACAGACTGTTCGGCGACTTGCGACCAACGACCGATGCCAAACCCTTATACAGCTTCAACCGCACAGTGCCCGAAACATGACTTTGGCTATGGTCAATCGCTGCCTGCAACATCTCGCGCTCTGGCGAGAACCAGAAGCCGTTATAGATCAGCTCGGCATATTTCGGCATCAGTTCGTCTTTAAGGTGCGCCGCGCCGCGATCCAGCGTAATGCTCTCAATGCCGCGGTGCGCGCGGGCGTAGATTTCACCGCCGGGTGTTTCATACATGCCGCGTGATTTCATGCCGACATAGCGGTTCTCGACCAGATCCAGCCGCCCGATGCCATGCTTGCGGCCAAATTCGTTGAGCGCGGTCAGCAGGGTTGCGGGCGACATGGCTTCGCCGTTCAGCGCAACGCCGTCGCCGCGTTCAAAATCTATAGTGATATATTCGGGCGTGTCGGGCGCATCCTCAGGATTAACGGTGCGCGAATAGACATAATCCGGCGTTTCATCCCACGGATTTTCGAGTACCTTGCCCTCGGAAGAGGTGTGCAGCAGATTGGCATCGGTCGAAAAAGGCGACTCACCGCGCTTGTCTTTGGGTACCGGAATCTGGTGTTGCTCCGCCCACTCGATAAGCCTGGTACGGCTGGTCAGATCCCATTCGCGCCACGGCGCGATGACCTTGATATCGGGGTTGAGCGCATAGGCGCTTAGTTCAAACCGCACCTGGTCATTGCCTTTGCCGGTGGCCCCATGCGCAATCGCATCGGCACCGGTTTCGCGGGCGATCTCGACGAGGCGTTTGGAAATCAGCGGCCGCGCAATCGACGTGCCGAGCAGATAATCGCCCTCATAGCGCGCATTGGCGCGCATCATCGGGAATACGAAATCGCGGACAAATTCCTCGCGCAGATCGTCGATATAGATGTGATGTTCTGGCACACCCATCAGCACCGCTTTGGCCCGTGCCGGTTCCAGTTCTTCGCCCTGCCCCAGATCGGCGGTAAAGGTCACAACCTCGCAGCCATATTCGACCTGCAACCATTTCAAAATGACGCTGGTGTCGAGGCCGCCAGAATAAGCGAGGACGACTTTTTTGATATTATCTTTCATGGGGGCGATTCCATACGGCAGGGTTGAACGCCCGCGCGCCTAACAGTCTGGACAGCATGCTGCAAGGCGATAAGCCGGAGCGTGGGAAGACTCGGGAACATGGTAGAGAAATGGAGCATGATGCTTTGGAGCACGATGAAGATTAAACCATTGCCAGCAGTAACCGGCCACCCTCCTCCAGGGTAATCGCCTCGCCAGATGGAACCAGCAGGCAATCGCCGACGGAGGCCATTTCAGCTCCAACTTTTGCGCCGCCTGATACCGGCACAACCCACCGGTCGCCGTCATCGGGCAATGCCACAAGCGACGCCGCATCGGTCACGAGCCAAAGCCGGAAAAGCGGGCCATCTACCAGACTACGACTGTTACCGGCATGACCTGAACGCTGATCAGCATAAGGCTGGGGGATGGATACGGCGACACCATCATCCAAATGCAATTCGCGTGGCCGCCCATAATCGTAAAGCCGGTAGGTGATGTCGGCATATTGCTGGACTTCAACCAAAGTAATCCCCGCGCCAATCGCATGCACGGTGCCGGCGGGAATATAGAAATATTCGCCCGCTTTGACCGGTTTCCAATCCATGAGTTGCTCGATCTCGCCGGACAGAGAAGCGGCGCGCAATTCATCGGAGTCCAGTGGCCGGATGGTGCCAATGCCCAAAACAGCTCCGGGTTCGGCGTCGACGATATACCAGCACTCTTCCTTACCCGACTCCATTCCTCGCTCCGCCGCTTGGGCGTTGTCGGGGTGTACTTGGATCGATAGCTTTTCCGAAGTAAACAGCCATTTGACGAGTAGCGGCAAAGGCTCGGGACCATCATGTTCAAACCAGATTTCGCCGACCCTCTGTCCGCCAAGTTCGCCAAAGGCCTCGGGAATGTCGGTTCGGCCCCACGGTTTTTCCACCAAATGCTTTGCAAGTTTCATGCAAGGGTAATAGCAGCGGGGCAAGAAAAGTTCCTACCCCAAATTTCGCTTTTATGCAGGTGCAACTCCCGCTAGGGGAGGCAAATAATAAAATCTTCTCCCCGGGCGCCATATAACCTTGGAGCCAGTTCATGACCCAATATATTACCCGCGCCGGTTTGCAAATAGCGACCGAACTTGTGGAATTTGTCGAAACCCGGGCGTTGTCCGAAACCGGTATAGGTGCCGATAACCTGTGGCGCGGCTTGGCCGATATCCTTACCAGATTCGCGCCTGTAAACCGTGATTTGCTTGCCAAGCGCGACGCGTTGCAGGCGCAGATAGACGAATGGCATAAGGCAAGCCCCGGCCCGATATCGGATATGGCCGCCTATCAGGCTTTTTTGCGCGAAATTGGTTATCTGGTCCCGGAACCAGCGCCGTTTGCCATCGGCACACAGAATGTTGATCCTGAAATCGCCACAATGGCCGGGCCGCAATTGGTCGTGCCCAGCCTGAACGACCGTTTCGTCCTGAATGCCGCGAACGCGCGCTGGGGCAGCCTCTATGACGCGCTTTACGGAACCGACGCGCTTGATGCGCCGCCCGCACGGCCGGGTGGCTATGACGCCGAACGCGGTGCCGCCGTTGTCGCCCGGGCGCGCTCGTTCCTCAACGAAACTATTCCCGGTTGGGAAGCAGTGCTGTCCGGCGGCACGTCGCCACATTATGTCGGCAAGGCCGAATCTGGCGAAACCAGCCGCTATCTGTTCGTGCAGAATGGTCTGCATATAGAAATCCTGGTCGACCCCAGCCATCCGATTGGCGCGACCGATGACCTCAATATCGCTGATGTCATGCTGGAGGCAGCCCTCACCACGATCATCGATCTTGAGGATTCGGTGGCGGCGGTCGATGCCGAGGACAAGGTTGCGGCTTACACCAACTGGCTGGGCCTGATGCGCGGTGATTTGGTTGCGTCGTTCGACAAGGGCGGGCGGACAATGACCCGCGCGCTTGATAGCGACCGCAACTACATAGCGGCAGATGGCACAACTCTGACACTTGCGGGCCGCAGCCTGATGTTTGTGCGCAATGTCGGGCATCTGATGACCAATCCTGCCGTCCTGTTTGCCGATGGCAGCGAAGCGCCAGAAGGCATACTCGACGCGCTGTTCACCTCATTGTGCGCGTTGCATGACCTGAAAGACCTCGGCCCGCATTGCAACAGCCGCGCGGGCAGCATCTATATCGTCAAGCCCAAGATGCACGGGCCGGAAGAAGTGGCATTCACCAATGCCCTGTTCGACGCGGTCGAGGATGTGCTTGGCCTTGCCCGCCACACGATCAAGGTCGGCGTGATGGACGAAGAGCGCCGCACCAGCGCCAACCTTGCCGCATGCATCCACGCGGTGAAGGACCGCATCGTGTTCATCAACACTGGCTTCCTCGACCGCACCGGCGACGAAATGCACACCGCGATGCGCGCCGGCGCGATGATCCGTAAGGCCGACATGAAGACCTCTTCATGGATACAGGCCTATGAGGCGCGCAACGTTCAGATCGGGCTTGCATGCGGGCTGTCGGGCAAAGCGCAGATCGGCAAAGGCATGTGGGCCGCGCCCGATATGATGGCGGACATGATGGTGCAGAAAATCGGTCACCCGAAAGCGGGAGCGAACACCGCATGGGTGCCGTCGCCCACAGCCGCAACGTTGCACGCGATGCATTACCACCAATATGACGTGTTCGCACGGCAGGCCGAGCTGGCCAAAGAGCCGACGCCCGGTCTAGACCCGCTGCTGAATATTCCGGTTGCGCCCTTTGGTTACAATTGGTCGGACGAAGAAGTCGCCCAAGAGCTGGAAAACAACGCGCAGGGCATATTGGGCTATGTCGTCCGCTGGATCGACCAGGGCGTCGGTTGCTCCAAAGTTCCCGACATCCATGACGTCGGCCTGATGGAAGACCGCGCGACATTGCGCATTTCCTCACAGCATATCGCCAACTGGCTACTGCACGGCGTCGCAACCGAAGCGCAAGTGGACGCGGCGATGCAGAAAATGGCGGCCAAGGTTGATGGGCAGAATGCAGGCGACCCGTTTTACAAAAAGCTGACGCCCGACAGCATTGCTTTCCAAGCCGCGCGGGCGCTGGTGTTTGAAGGGATCGCACAGCCCAACGGTTATACCGAACCGCTGCTCCACAAGTTCAGGCAAGCGGCAAAGGCGGTTTGAATTTAGACCCGGAATCGACCAGATTGAATCGGCAGTTGTAGTAATTGGGGGCAGTCCCCAATTATCTCACCATCCGTGCAGATCTGGTCAATTGGGGCCTAGTGTGGTGGATTTGATTGAATTGACTATGTTCCCCGGCGAAGGCCGGGGTCCAGACCTTAACAAAGAATCTTTTTGATGGGGCTGGACCCCGGCCTTCGCCGGGGAACACAGCAAACCTAATATCATCACGGATACTCTAAGGATTCGCGTCAATAAAACGCTCGGCATCCAGCGCGGCCATACATCCCGTCCCCGCGCTGGTCACTGCCTGCCGGTAGATGTGATCCATTACGTCCCCGCAGGCAAAAACGCCCGGGACGCTGGTTTCGGTCGCCTGCCCCTCGGCCCCGCCACGCACCTTGATATAGCCGCCTGCCATATCGAGATGGCCTTCGAAAATGTCGGTATTGGGTTTGTGGCCAATGGCGATGAATACGCCGTGGAGTTCGATGTCTTGCGTCTCGCCGCCTTGGGTTGATTTAATCCGCATGCCCGTCACGCCCGATGCATCGCCCAGCACTTCGTCGAGCGTGTGGTTCCATTTGATGGTGATCTTGCCTTCGGCTTCGCGGGCGAACAGGCGGTCTTGCAGGATCTTCTCCGACTTCAACTTATCGCGCCTGTGCACCAGCGTCACATGGCTGGCGATGTTCGCCAGGTAGAGCGCTTCCTCAACCGCCGTATTACCGCCACCGATTACCGCGACCGGCTTGTTCCGGTAAAAGAAGCCGTCGCACGTCGCACAAGCCGACACGCCCTTGCCCATGAACGCGGTTTCGCTTGGCAACCCCAGATACTGCGCGCTGGCACCGGTCGCGATGATTATCGCATCTGCGCTATATTCACCCCCCCCGCCAGTCAGGGTGAAGGGCCGCTTCGAAAAGTCGACTTTTTCGATAAAATCATTCTCGATCCGCGTGCCGAAACGTTCGGCGTGTTTGCGCATCCGTTCCATCAATTCGGGGCCCTGCACACCGTCGTCGTCACCCGGCCAATTATCGACATCGGTGGTGGTCATCAGCTGTCCGCCGATCTCTACACCGGTGATAATCAAAGGTTTCAGATTGGCGCGCGCGGCGTAGACAGCGGCGGAATATCCTGCCGGACCCGAGCCGATAATGATGACGGGGGCGTGACGATCAGTGCTCATGGATAATCTTTCTCGAAATTCAGTTGGCGGGGACATAGGCATTGTTTATCGGCTGGCCAAGTGGGGCCCCAACTTATCCCCATTATTTTAGGGCTTCCTTTTCGGTTTATGGCCACCTATCAGGCCGCGAGTTTTGAAATAGAGGGAGCATGTTCATGGCCACTATCACCGTAATTTCGCGCGACGGCGAAGCCAAAGATGTCGCTGCCGAAAATGGCCTGTCGTTAATGGAAGTCATCCGCGACAACGGTTTTGACGAGCTTTTGGCGTTGTGCGGTGGCTGCTGTTCATGCGCGACTTGCCATGTTCATATTGATCCGGCCTTTGCCGACAAGGTTCCAGCGATGGGCGAAGATGAGAGCGATCTGCTCGACAGCAGCGATCACCGCGACGAAAGATCGCGCCTGTCATGCCAGATTCCGGTTACCGATCAACTCGACGGACTGGTCGTTACGATCGCGGCCGAAGACTGATTACCCCCGTATAACCTGCTCCATCGGCTCTTCCGTCACCGGATAGCCGTGGCCATCTGGAATACACAGCCACCGGCCATCGCCCCGCTGATCGACATAGGTTAGCACGGTAGACACCGGATGGGCTGCGGCGTGGGCCGCTGCGCTGTCAAAATCGCCGAACATCGCCAGCCTCTCCAGATTGCGCCGTGTCGGAAAGATGACCTTGACCTCGCCCCGGTCTGCCCGTCCTAACACATCAGTGGCGCTCGCCCAGAACAGCGCCCGATTCTCGGTCTGGTCAACGGTTGCCAAGGGCGCGCTGCCGCCAGCATCGACCAGATAAAATCGGGTATCGAACGCCCGCGTCTCCCGATGCGGCGGGCGCCAGCGTGCCCAGGGCACCAAGGTCTCGAAATCCGGAGTCCACCCGAAACGCACGCAAACGGCTTGCAAACTCTCGCCATTATGCAGCGCTGCCCGCGCATCAATGCAATCGGCAGGGTCTGCGATGCCCGACAGCCCGAGCGCCAGTCCCGCCTCCTCGATCGTCTCGCGGATTGCCGCCAGCCGCGCTGCCGCTTCATCCAGCGGCAAGGGGCCACCCAAAGCGGCAGCAAAATCAAAGTCGGCAGCATCCACTTTGCCGCCGGGAAACACCGCCGCGCCCCCCGCAAATGCCATTGCCTTGATCCGTTCGACCATCAACAGCAACGGCGCACCTCCATCCGGATCATTGCGAAAAATAACCATCGTAGCGGCGGGCGTGGCAGCGGTCATGTTTTCCCCGGTAACGGGGTGAATGCGGTTCTCGATTTCCATATCGCCCCTAACAAGCATGGATTGCCCGCCTTGGCTAGAGCGCGATACGAAAAAATGGGAACCGGTTTTCGCGAAAGGTCGCGCGGCGACAAATGATTTTTGGGGGGGTGATACCATTAGGTTGCGGTGTTCCCCAGCGCAGGCTGGGGCCCAGACCTAAACAAGGAGTCTTTCGTTGGGGTTGGACCCCGGCCTGCGCCGGGGAACACCGTCGACCCAATCCAACGTCATCATGCTCTGAACGGATTGTGCCATTCAGAAAGCGAAACTGATCCCGGCAGACAGTGATGTCGAATCGCATTGATGCACTCCTTATGTAGCGCCCTGAAAAGCGGGCTAACATCGGCTCAACGCTGGTACCCGAAAATTCCTTCGGTTTATTTAGAAGGGATTATCACTCTCGTGCGTAGTGTATGTCAGATACAGTCAATCTGGATGACGACATGAGTGCAAATTTGGCGACCAAAGCGGTTGCAGAAAGCGATGACGAATTGATGGTGCGTATCGCCGCGCGCGATCATGCCGCCATGCGTTTGGCATCGGATCGGCATGCCCAATCGGCATGGCGCATTGCCTACCGGATGCTTGGCGATGCCACCGAAGCGGAGGATGTTGCGCAAGAGACGCTGCTGCGGTTGTGGAACCATGCGGACCGGTGGCAGGCTGGCGGTCGCGGCATTGGCGCATGGCTGAGCAGGGTTGCCACCAACCAATGCCTCGACCGGCTGCGGCGCAAACGGTTCAACAGCGATCAGGAGGTGCCCGAGCGTGCCGATGAAACACCACTGGCCGATGCACAGATGCAAGCGGACGAGGTGCAAGTTGCGGTCAAGCATTGCATCGAGGCGCTGCCCGAACGGCAACGCGCGGCGGTGATCCTGACTTATTATGAAGAAACGCCGAACCAACCGGCGGCAGATATATTGGAAATGCAATTGAAGGCCTTTGAATCCCTCCTGTTCCGCGCGCGCAGCACACTGCGCGGCTGCGTCGAACGCAAGGGTGTTACAGCGGCAAGGAACGCGTGATGGCTGATCCTGAATTCTCCCCCGAAGTCTGCAAGGCACTTGATAGTTATATAGTCCCTGCCCTGCCCGCCGGTTTTGCCGACCGGCTGCTGGCGCGGATCGAGGCAGGTGACACCGCGACGGTTACCCCCGCTGCCAGCTTTGCCAGCCGCTTCCGCCGCAAAGGTGCAAGCGGATCGAACGCGTGGCGGCGGTCAGGCCGGATATTGGGTGCGGTCGCATTTCTTTCGCTGGCCACAGCGACTGCCGCCGCCGCCGGACTATTCGGCGATCCGGTTTATATGCCGGGGATCAGCGAAGCGCTGGCAAAGGCCGAGTTGGTGCCGCTGAAACAGAATGTTGTAAAAAGCGAACCGACCGCGCTGGCGGCCAAAACACTGCCTGAACCTGCATTGGCCGCCACCGAGCCACCCGCAAGTGGAACTGAAGCCATCGTTTCCCGCCTGTCCGAAATGCGAACCGATCCGGCTTACAGCAATCTGACCCCGCGCGAGCGGCTCGCAATTGCCCGCAAGGAAGTAAGGACAATGATCCGGTCGGGCGAAGCAACACCGCAAGAAGCGCGCGCAGCGGTACGCGAACTGGCCCGGACGGCCGACCCCGCGACGCGGGCGCAGGTCAGAGAAACGATCCAAGCCCGCCGTCAGGCGCGTTTGGAACGCACCGGACGCATGGCGCCCGCCGCAACCGTTGATGCGACTCCGGTCGAAGCCGATCCAATGGTCGCAACAGCCGAACCGGAGAGCGAGGTGCCGGTAACCGAGGAACTTCCTGCCGTTGCCGACAGCGGGCTGTCCCCTGAAAAAATCGATGCCTTGCGCGAAAAATATAGCGCCGCCAGCCCGGAACAACGCGCCCAAATCCGGCAATTCCTGCGCGAACGGCGCAGTTCCAGGCTACAACGCCGCACTCAATAATTTCTCCAAATAATTGCGAAGGGTTTCCGGACCCCCAGCGTTGAATGTTCAGGAGCGGGGAAATCTCCCTCCCCATTGAACACAGGAGAAAATGATATGAAATATTGGATCGCTTTACCGCTGGTTGCCCTCGCCACCATGTCGGTCGCCAACGCCCAAACCACCAAAACGACAACGGTCGAAAATCCCAAAGGCACTGCTACCAAGACCGTGACCCGCGATAACGGCAATTTGACCGTCGATGCCACCGCAACCCGCGCAAGCGACGGTGCGACAGCCACCCGCAGCCGTGAGCGCACACGCACCGAAAATGGTGTCAGCGGCAGCGGTTCGCAAACCGGCTTTAATGGTCAAACAAGTTCATATGAATATGACCGCGTCCGCACCGAAGATGGCTTCACCACCACCGGTTCGGCAACCGACCGTCAGGGCCGTGAATATGATTATGACGCTTATGGTCGCAAAACCGAAACCGGCCGCGAAACCGGTCGCACGGTGACCCGCGACGGCACCCAGGTTTACAACCGCACCGGCAGCGTTGCCCGCGTCGATGGCCAGGTCCAGCGTAACGTCGCCGTTACGCGCGACCCCAGCTTCAAACCACGCAAACCGCGCCGTAACTGATCAAAGATAATGTTGCTGCGCGCTGGTCTGCACTCACGGCGCGCAGCAAACCCCAGGACATCTGGCAGAGCGCCCCCTTTCTGCCATGACCGGCCCGCACACGGGCTTTCGGGGAGTATGTGTCCAATTCTCCCGGGACCACATGCTCCCCTTTCTTTTGCCGGTTGTATCTGATGGCCGGTGCCATTGCGCAATGCTTGCTTTCGTGGCAGCCTCCCAGACAGCCCAAAATTGGGAACGGAACGCAGCATGGATATTATCGAAATTCTTGGCCTCGCTGGCAGTCTCAGCCTGCTGTCCGGCTGGCGGCTATATTTGACGGTCTTTGCCACCGGCATTGCGATGCACTTCAACCTCGTACCACTGCCCGAAAACCTGGCGATGCTGGATGTGCTCGCCAACCCTTGGGTGATCGGCATCAGCGCGCTGGGTGCTGTTGCCGAATTTTTTGCCGACAAGGTCGCGTGGCTCGATTCAATTTGGGATGGCCTTCACACGATCATCCGCCCGGTCGGCGGCGCGCTATTGGCGCTGGCCGTGGTCGATAGTGCCGACCCGACATGGCAGGTCATCGCTTTCTTGCTGGGCGGAGGTGCTGCGCTCGCCAGTCACGCCACGAAATCGACGGCCCGTGCCGCGATCAACACCAGCCCGGAGCCGTTCAGCAATGTGGTTGTTTCCACCACTGAGGACATCGCGACGGGCGGGCTTTTGGTGCTCGCCTTCGCCAATCCAGTGGCGGCCGCCATCATTGCGGCGGTGCTGTTGCTGCTGGCGATATACGGACTGTGGAAAGGCTATCAGCTGTTCCGGCAGGTGTTTCCAAAGCCGGTGGCTGAAAAATAAAGCGAGCATTAACCCCCGCCCTGCCCCGGCACAAAAATCACCTGCTGCCCGGTCGAAGTTCTCGGCACCGCAGGCTGGGGCAAGACACCGCTATAACCCGAATAGAGAAAACCGCCGTCAACCAAAGTTTGCATGATCCAGTCGCGCTTATCGGGCTCGACGACAAAACACCCCTCGCTCGTTCCCGGCCTGCCGCCCCGCATCATCAGCAACTCGCCGTTGAAATAGCGCAGCAGCGACGGACTGTAACTGTGGACCACGATATCGCGCGCGCGCATCGCGCTGTTCGACGCCTCAAGCCCGTCCAGTCGCAACGAGCGACCGTTGATCCCCGTATAAATCTCGCCGCCCCGTGCCGGGCCCAGCGACGACATCAGGCTGTCCTGCGTATTGCCGAACGCATCAGCGGCTCCGTCATCGTTCCAATCAGAACCGATGCCGTGGGCAACGCGTATCGGGTCATCGATGCCCTGCCCGGTGCGCAGGTCAATGCGGTAGAGACGCGGTTCGTTGGACTTTTTGGCAAAGTCGACGACGACAATGATCGCCGGACCGGACGTCCGACCGTAACTGCAATGATATCTGACGTAGCTGGCGAGGGCTTGATCGAGGAGGGTCTGGTCGAGGCGGTGGGAGGGGTGGATGATTTCGCTAGGAGTGGAGGACAATTCTGCCAGTGTTGGGAGCAACGGCGTGGGATAGAGTGCGGCAAACCGATTTTTTGTCTCGTCAAGTCCGGCACATGGAAAGCTTGGGCGGATAGGGACAGAATTAATGGGAGTTCCATTGCCGGTGCCGGGGGTGAAGATGATCGGCGGCTGCGCCGGCGGCAGTGGTGACGGCAGCGTGTCTTGCGCGAACGCTGTCGATGTGCCGACCAGCACCAACGCACCCGCAAACATCCGGAATAGCCCCATGCATTTCAACATATTAAAACCCTATAATCCAAATATGACCGGAGCACGACTTTTCAAGCCATATATTGTACGCTGATGGGTAATCATATCAGGAGAGCATTAATTCCGTATTCACCAGCTCAGCATGATCTGCATCACGATACTTGAAAAATCTCTTACCGCGCGCCACTTAAATACGACCCGAAACGCACTCTTGCGCTTTTAGAACAAATCTGGAACAAGCGGCATTATGAGCCTCACCCACATCCCGAAGCAGGGGCCTGCCCGGTGCTGACCCACATCAAGGTGCGCGGTGCGCGCGAGCATAATTTGAAGGGTATCGATATCGACCTGCCGCGCGATCAGTTGATCGTGATTACCGGGCTGTCGGGGTCTGGCAAGTCGAGCCTTGCGTTTGATACCATCTATGCCGAGGGCCAGCGGCGCTATGTCGAGAGCCTCTCCGCTTATGCGCGGCAGTTTCTGGAAATGATGCAGAAGCCCGATGTCGAGCATATCGAGGGGCTCAGCCCCGCTATCTCTATCGAGCAGAAAACCACCAGCCGCAACCCGCGTTCGACCGTGGCGACGGTTACCGAGATTTACGATTATATGCGGCTGTTATGGGCGCGCGTCGGCGTACCTTATTCGCCTGCGACCGGCCTGCCGATTACCGCGCAGACCGTCAGCCAGATGGTCGACCGCGTCATGGCACTTCCCGAGGGCACCCGCGCCTTCCTGCTCGCGCCTGCCGTGCAGGGGCGCAAGGGCGAGTACCGCAAGGAGTTGCTTGAGTGGCAGAAGGCGGGTTTTACCCGGGTGCGCATCGACGGCGAATTCTACCCGATCGAGGAAGCACCGGCGCTCGACAAGAAATACAAACATGACATCGAGGTCGTAGTTGACCGCATCGTCGTCAAGGACGGTATCCAGCAGCGGCTGGCGGAAAGTTTCGAGGCTGCGTTGAAGCTGGCTGATGGCTTGGCGTTTGTTGATCTGGCGGATGGGACTGTGGCTGAGGCAATGGAGGGCCGCTCGGGTGTCGCCGAGGCTAGAACTCCGTTCGTGTCGAGCCCAGTCGAGACACCCATCGTTAGTGCGCAACCTCACGGTGTCTCGACTGGGCTCAACACGAACGACGAGGTGAATGGCAGTTCTCCAAAAGCCAAGATGAAAGGCACCGGCCTCCCCCCCAACCGCATCGTCTTCTCCGAAAAATTCGCCTGCCCGGTCAGCGGCTTCACCATCGCAGAGATCGCCCCGAGGCTCTTCTCGTTCAACGCACCACAGGGCGCATGCCCCGAATGCGACGGGCTTGGCGAGCGGCTGGAGTTTGACCCGCAGCTGGTGGTGCCGAACGAAGCGCTTTCGCTCAAAAAAGGGGCCATCGTCCCGTGGGCGAAATCGAACCCGCCCAGCCCATATTATATGCAGGTGCTGGCCAGCCTTGCGAAGGCTTATGACTTCACACTCGACACACCGTGGAACGATCTCCAGCCCGACCAGCGGCTGATCATCCTGCACGGCACCGGCGGGATGCCGGTCGAGCTGACCTTCAAGGACGGCCGCAAGGAATATACCGTGCGCAAGGCGTTCGAGGGCGTCATCGGCAATCTCAACCGCCGCATGTTGCAAACCGACAGCGCGTGGATGCGCGAGGAACTGAGCAAATACCAGACCGCCCAGCCCTGCGAAACCTGCCACGGCGCGCGGCTCAAGCCTGAGGCGCTTTCGGTCAAGATCGCTGGCTGCGACATCGCCACGCCGACCAAGATGAGCGTCGGCGACGCGCTCAAATGGTTTGGCACTCTCGAACCGCAACTGACCAACCAACAGCAGCAAATCGCGCATTCGATCCTCAAGGAAATCAACGAGCGGCTCGGTTTCCTCAACAATGTCGGCCTCGATTACCTGAACCTCGACCGCACCAGCGGCACCCTCAGCGGCGGCGAGAGCCAGCGTATCCGTCTCGCCAGCCAGATCGGCTCCGGCCTGTCGGGTGTGCTCTATGTACTCGACGAGCCGAGCATCGGCCTGCACCAGAAGGACAATGACCGCCTGCTCGCGACGCTGCGGCGTTTGCGCGACCTTGGCAACACGGTGATCGTCGTCGAACATGACGAGGACGCGATCCGCACCGCTGACTGGATCGTCGATCTTGGCCCCGGTGCAGGCGTTCACGGCGGCGAAGTCATCGCCGAAGGACCGCTCGCCAAAATCCTGAAAGCCAAGGGCAGCCTGACCGCAGATTATCTGAACGGTACCCGCGAAATCGCGGTCCCGAAGAACCGGCGTAAGGGCAACAAGAAGAAACTTACCGTCCACGGGGCGAAGGCGAACAACCTGAAGGACGTGACCGCGTCGATCCCGCTCGGCACATTCACCTGCATCACCGGCGTGTCGGGTTCGGGCAAATCGAGCTTTACCATCGACACGCTCTATGCCTCTGCCGCGCGCACACTAAACGGGGCGCGCGTCATCGCTGGCGCACATGACAAGATCAGCGGCCTCGAACATTGCGACAAGGTGATCGACATCGACCAGTCGCCGATTGGCCGCACCCCGCGCTCCAACCCTGCCACTTATACCGGCGCGTTCACCAACATCCGCGACTGGTTCGCGCAGCTGCCCGAAAGCGCGGCGCGCGGCTACAAACCCGGGCGATTCAGCTTCAACGTCAAGGGCGGCCGCTGCGAAACGTGCAGCGGCGACGGCCTCATCAAGATCGAAATGCACTTCCTGCCCGACGTCTATGTGACGTGCGAGGAATGCAATGGCCGCCGCTACAACCGCGAGACTTTGGAGGTCAAATGGAAGGGGCTTAGCATCGCCGACGTGCTCGACATGACGGTCGAGGACGCGGTCGAGGTGTTCAAAGCCGTCCCGCCAATCCGCGACAAGATGGCGATGCTGGCCGAGGTCGGGCTTGGCTATGTCAAGGTCGGACAGCAGGCAACAACGCTATCGGGCGGTGAGGCCCAGCGGGTCAAACTCGCCAAGGAACTCAGCCGCCGCAGCACCGGCCAGACGCTCTACATATTGGACGAGCCCACCACGGGACTGCATTTCGAGGATGTGCGCAAATTATTGGAAGTCCTCCACCGCCTGGTCGAACAGGGCAACAGCGTGGTGGTGATCGAACATAATCTCGACGTTATAAAGACCGCAGACTGGGTGATCGACCTGGGGCCGGAAGGCGGTGTCAAGGGCGGGGAGATTGTCGCGGAAGGCACGCCCGAGCAAGTCGCCGAGGAACCGCGCAGTTATACCGGGCATTATTTAGCCCCGATGCTGGCGAAGGCGCAGTAAGGTCCAGAACCTCTCCCCTTGCGGGAGAGGATACGAAGCCTTGGCGCTTGCCGCCTAGGCGAAGTTGGAGAGGGGTTCCGCCCTATGGGTTAGCGCAACACCAAATTCCCGCCAACCCAACCCCCGCGCCAGATTGTTTCACGCAGAGGCGCAGAGGGAGCAGAGGCGCAGAGAAGAAGCGCCCGCGCGCAGCGCATTCAAATCACTGGCCGCACAGCTCGGATGAAGAGCGTGAGTTCTTAAGCGGCTTCGCCGATCAACCCTCTGCGCCTCTGCAAATCTCTGCGCCTCTGCGCGAAACAAAAAAGTTTTCAGTTCACCGCCCAGCAACCGGAGTCCTGACCAAAGACGGGTTCCGTTCATCCTGAGCCTGTCGAAGGACCGCCCCATCGGCCGCCCGCCCATCGGCGACGTGCCTAAACATAAACCCCGATCGCCCTGAGCCTGTCGAAGGGCCGCGCCACCGGCAAAGGCTGGCAGTCGCGGATCAACGAGGCGTTGCGTAAGGCGGTGGGGATTTAGTAATTTTCGCATGTATCACCATAATGCGATGCACAGTTGGTGAGGGTGCCAGTAGCCATCGGATGTTCATGTAAGCTTGCTTTACGATTGGGTGATGCTACCCCTCACCTATGTTAAAACTGTCATTGGGTCGCGTGAGAGCTACGATACCGACAATGGTGTCCTGGTCAAAAACTGAGATCTGGCGCTTACGGCAAGCACAATGGCTAACGCTTATTGTCCCATTTTGGATTGCTATTGACGTTTTAATATCCTTTGGACCTCAGCTCCAACAAACTGTCTTTGCGCTCAGCGGCAGCACAGCACCGTCAATCTACGATTCTGCTTTTGGAGTTGGGGTTGCGAAATTTCCAGATTTAGGAGGATGGTTGCTCTGGTCTTTGAACCCACTCTTCGTCGTAATCTCATTTATCGTCGCTGTTTGGTCGTCGAGACGGCATACGAGCAAGACGTTTTCGATATCTGCTGGCACAACAACTGCTATATTGCTGACGTTAACTGATATATATTTTGGAATTTCCGAAAATGAATGGGATATAAGATATTATTTTACAAATATAATCGCTAACTCTCTAGCCGGTATTTTAATATTTTTAATTTGTCAGTTTTTGTTTTTGGTTAGATTGAAAATAATAAGCCAATTTGAACATAATAAAATAGGCGTTATATTTTCTTTTCTTGTAATATCATTGATAATATCTTTTTTCTGTTTTCAGATTATTACATTTATGTTTCAGCCAACGTTGATTAACGTGTCAGCTCGAATACGAGAGCCGAACACCGGATTTTTCATATCGAATCCTAAACAACGTTTTTCCAAATATGGATATGAAAAAACAAGTGGCCCATTCTCAATAATACCACCATCATCAACCGTAAATAACTTTAATTTTTTGTATGGACGCGAGGGTGTAAAAGCGGTTTTAAAAAAGAATGATTTACCTATATCACACACTGCTAAAATCGCACTATTAAGCAATTGTTATAATTTGGAAGGTGAAGAAGAAAAAACAAAAAATATTGATACATTTATTATAGATCAGAGCAATGTGAGGTCGCTCGGTGTAAATTCAATAGCAACAAACGGAATCTCAATAGATTCATACTCCATTAGTTCTATTTCATTGATACATAAAAGTCCTGCAATTTACTGGTTAAAGGGCAAGACAGACAAAAAAGGCCTATCAAAACAAACGGTTTTCATGGGTGATAATGACGTCATTGATATATCTGACCCTAAAATAGGAATCGGATTGTCTACTCTACTAATCGATGAGAACCGCGACAACCTACTAGAGGCTTCAAAATTTCGAATTTCCGTAAATCAAACGCAATTTGATGTAATTTTTAAGCCCGGACGCTTAATAAAAAGCAAGAACGTATCAAAATGTCAGGAATTTTCTGGAAAGGTGACGCGTGAAGGCAACACTTTTACGGTGAATTTAGCCGATAACGTCTTGTCTGCCTCTCTTTGGATAGAAATTTCAAATACGGTTGATGAAAAGGGTCAATTTTCATTAGAGGCTCCGACCCTTCGCCTGTCTGAATTGAGCGGATGGGCCAGCATGTCGCGTGTCGCCGAAGTTGATGCGTCGCCTGCTTCATTAGGCGAAGCTGGAACATTCTCGTTTGATGAGCGAAACTCAGAAATATGGATAGACGGTAAAAAGATGGACAAAGCCCTCTCTGGAACTGTGACTGCCACTGGCTTTCTCCGGGGTGAAATGAATGCCGATGGCACCATAACCATCAGCGGCATCTCTGATGCATTCTGGCGGAGGGACTTTGTACGAATGAATCCAACGCGGTGGGAACGCCTGCCGACAGAACTTCAAGTCATATTTTTAAGTCTGTTGGGCTTTATACTTCTGGCAGGCATACGTGCGAGCTACAAATACCGGATGCTATTTCTTGAGGATCACGTGATAAATTAGCGAAGTTAGGCGACAGTTTACTATATTTGCGAATCAAAATTACGGTGGCAGGTGCAAAAATGCTTCAACTCTCCGCTGCCTGCGCGTCACTCACCAAACCAAAGACCTTCCCAACCCGCCCCCAATCCGCCAAACCCTCCTTATGTCCGCCTACCGCCCCGATTTTTCGGGCCGCTTGCCAAAACTATGACAATGTCATACACTCCGCCCATGACCACCAGAACCGCAAAACCCGTTACCGTCACCCTTGGCCCCTTGACCGAAATGGCGCAGGGCCATGTTGCGTCGGGGCGTTATGCTTCGGTTAGCGAAGTCGTGCGCGCCGGTTTGCGTGCTCTCGAACGCGAAGAGGCGGCGCTTGATGCGATCTTGAAGGCAAAGGTAGCCGCCGCGCTCGCCGACCCCGCCCCGTCGATCCCGCAAGCCGACGTCTTTGCCGAACTTCGCACTGTCCACAAACAAGAATGAGCTCCGCTTACCGCCCCGAATTCGAAGCCGCGCTCCGCCTGTTTGCTCGGGTGAGTGAGGCGATGCACGAGTTAGGCTTTCAACGCCCGATCCTCGTGGGCGGCGCGGCGGCGGAGTTTTATTCGCAGAGCGCAATCAACACCGGCGACTTTGATCTATGCACCCCTCGGCAGGATACGCTTGAGGCGGAAATGCAAAAGGTCGGTTTCATCAAACCATCCGGCCCCGGTCAGATGACAAAGGGATGGATTCACCCCGAACTGCGGCTCGGTTTTGAAATTGTTGCCAACATCCCGATGGACGGCAATTATGACCGCGAGACGCTGGCGTTGATTGAGAATTTTACCGATGAAGGCGCTTTCATCGTGATCTCGGTCGAGGACCTGATTGCCGACCGCATGGGCCAATATGCCTCGGGCACGGCGCGCGACCGGCTGCAACAGGCGCAGACATTATACCGGCTTCACCCGTCGCTCGATAAAGTGTATCTGGAACGCCGTATCCGCGAAGAAACGATAGACGAACATGGCATCGAAGCGCTTGAAAGCTGAAGAGAACTGGACCGGTCGTCGCGTAGACTTCCCGGCGTTCAGCGACGCCTTATCCAAACGCCGCGCTGAACTGGGCAATCCCGAACTCCCCCGCAACAGCGGCGAGCGGCGTACGGAGAGCAAGAAGGCTTTGCTCAAGGCCATAAAGGACGCTGGCGGGAAGTGGTGAGCCGCCACACAGCGCTTGCAATGTAGGATTTGAATTCCGGTGAAACGTGCAACAACCCCTAAATTATCGTCTTGCAATGTAGGAAATCATTTGGGACATTCGCAACTGTCGCCATTGCGGCTTGCTCTTTGACTCTGTTCGCTCCCCCTCCTGTAATACCGACGCATGACCGCACAGGCGCTTGTAGGAAATTATCTTGCCAACAGGCGCAAGGAAGCATCCCGAAAATGCGTGAACAGGTGTCACTCCCGACCCTTGCCGTGCCGCTGCTCAACTTCGTTCAGGTGAGACTTTAGTGAGACCTTTCGACTTCGCTCAAGACACGCCTTTCGACTTTGCTCAAGACACGCCTTTCGACTTGCCTGTCCTGAGCATAGTCGAAGGGCTCTGGACAACTTGCGCAGATTTCTGCGGCTGCCATCACGGCGACGATAGCATCAGCCGCCATCTTGCAGTCACGCGGCTGCGGCCCTAAACCTGTCGGCGATCAGCCCGGCATCGGAAGCCAATATGGACAAGAACATAATAGCTGCCGCCGTCGCAGCTCTTGCTGTCATATCGACGTCACGCTTTTCTGTAACGGCACAATTCCGACATCGGAGGAATCAAAGATGAGCAAGCTGCCGCATATCCTGTTGGCTTCGTTACTGGCCGCAGCCCCCGTTTATGCCCAAACCGCGCCCGCGCCTGCGAAACCGCCGCTCAACACCTCCGAAGCCTATCTGAAAGCAGGCCAGGCCGAACTGAAGCGGTTGATGGCGGACAAGCCGAACAACCGCAAAGCGCGCAACGTCATCCTCTTCATCGGCGACGGGATGAGCGTCACCACCCTGACCGCAGGCCGCATTTTCGAAGGCCAACAACAAGGGCTGGACGGCGAATCTTTCGTCACCGAAATGGACCGCCTGCCGCACACCGCTTTGGTCAAAACATACTCGCATGACGGCCAGGTGTCGGACAGCGCGCCGACCGCAACGGCCATCGTCGCTGGCGTCAAAACGCTGAACGGCGTGATCGGCGTCGGCCCTGAGGCGATCGAGAACAACTGCGCCGCGACCGCGCCGTTCAAGGTGCAATCGTTGTTCGGCCTCGCCGAGGATAAGGGCTATGCCACTGGCATCGTCTCGACCGCGACCATCACCCACGCCACCCCGGCATCGACTTACGCCCACACTGCGCAGCGCGATTGGGAGGTCGATAGCAACATGCCCGAAGCGGCAAAGGCGGAAGGCTGCACCGATATCGCACGGCAGATGGTCGAATGGCCCCACGGCAACGGGCTCGACGTCATGCTGGGCGGAGGGCGCGCGCATTTCATGCCCGCCACCGCCGCCGACCCCGAATATACGGACAAGAAAGGCAAGCGCGCCGACGGCAAAGACCTGACCGCAATCTGGAAAGCTGCCAACCCGGGCGCTGAATATGTCTGGAACAGCGACGGTTTCAACGCGGTCGACCCGAAGAAAACCCCCAAATTACTGGGGCTGTTCGAACAATCGCACATGCAGTTTGAGGCGGATCGCACCGCGTCGGGCGGCAAAGAGCCCTCGCTCGCCGACATGACGCGCAAAGCCATCGGCGTGCTGGGGCGCAACCGCAAAGGCTATGTCCTGATGGTAGAGGCTGGCCGCATTGACCATGGCCACCACGCTGGCAACGCCCGCCGCGCGCTGCAGGACACCGTGGCCCTCGACGAAGCATTGAAGGCCGCTTTGGCCAGCGTCGACCTGCGCGACACGCTGATCGTCGTCACCTCCGACCACAGCCACACCTTCACGATGTCGGGCTATCCGCAGCGCGGCAACCCGATACTGGGCACAGTCATCGATCAGGAAGGAAAGGCGACATTAGCCAAGGACGGCAAGGGCTACACCACATTGGGCTATGCCAACGGCCCCGGTGCGGTCGCCAACACAGCCCCCCGCCCCGACCCGTTGAAAGAGGACACCCAGGCGCTCGATTACCGCCAACAATCGCTGATCCCTACGGGGTCGGAAACCCACGGCGGTGACGACGTCGTCGCACGTGCCGCAGGACCAAAGGCCTATTTGTTCAAGGGGACGATCGAGCAGAACACCATCTACCAGATCATGCGCGCCGCGCTGGGGCTTTGAACCGGTAGGCAGGTTGTTCCACCTGTGACCATAATCCCATGAATCCCCTGCCTTAGTTCAGTGAATGCGTCAGGAAAAAACGGATCATTTCGCGACTGGCGTCTACGCCATTGGGTTCGGTATATGATCCCTTTGAACTGCCCCCCGACCAGGCGTGACCCGCACCGTGTATCACCCATTGTTCGGAAACCGTTTTGCCTGAAGCGTCCGACTGTACGGATTGCGTGTACTTCAACCCTCCAGCCGATTTTCCGGTAGACGAGGTCGGCGGAGTGAGGATGCCTTCTCCGCCCAGCTGGGCAATCAGCTCGTTGCCATTGACCGGGTGAACCGTACTATCATGATCGCCGTGGAATATGATCGCGGGGATGGCGCGGCCGGAACCGCGTTTAGGCTGGCGACCTCCACCGCTTTTCATCGCCTGGAGTCCCGAAAACATATCGTCAGCCGCTCCGCACGCAAGGCCGGAATGCACGCCAATCGCGGCAAAAAGGTCGGGGTAGTTAACACCCAGAATGGCTGCCATGGCACCACCGGCCGATAGGCCTGCGACATACACATGTTGCGCGTCTACGGAAAGATTGGCCATGATCTGGTGCGCAATACCCGTGATCAACGCCGGTTCGCCCGTCCCATTTTTCTGGTCTTCCGCCTTGAACCAATTCCAGCAACCGGACAAATTTGCGGAGCGGGACTGGGCAGGATAGGCGACAAAAAAACCGGTTTCGTCCGCTAGCTGGTTCATTTGAGTACCCGCAGCGAAATCATCGGGCGACTGTGTGCAACCGTGGAGCATAACGACCAAGGGTAGCGGCTCACCGGAATATCCCATAGGAATATAGAGCTTGTACCCACGCTGGCCTGCCGCAGAGGAATAGACATGTTCTTCAAACCGGCCCTTTGAATTCGTTGCCGCGGGTTTCACTTCAACGATCCGAGGGGGCTGCAAGCGACGCCGCGGTCCATGGTGCGGTGCATGATCGGTTACCGCGCCCTTGATCGAACGTGCAGGTGTCCAATCAGGCTTTGCCTTGGCAGCAGGCGACATAGTGCCGGTGCTGGACACCAAATGCTTGATCAGGGCAGTAGCATCGCCGACCTTACCGGATTTAGTGAGCCGGGTGGCTTCGAGCATTCCTTGCAAAAATTTCGATTTCATTTGACGGTTCCTCAATGAAAATAAATGCGGTGAAGGTAGCTCAAAGCTGATTGTCACAAGGTTGGAACTTTTTACGGGTCCAGTAAACATAAATTGTGCACTGCAACATAATCTGTCCGTCAAACGGTTGTTCCGGGGGCGGAAACTAATAATGGGCTGATTGAAGTTGGCAGGGGCAACCTTGGGGTTACCGTGATGTTGTGGACAGACAATAATATTGACAGGTGCGGAAACCCCTAAAATATTTGCCGTAGGGCGTTATCAAGTAGTTGATATTCCACTATGCTCTTGTAATGTTCTGAATACCCATTGGTATCGTCCGCCTCGCTGACCATTGGCAAGCTGCACTGGGCGACCAAATGGGGACTGGCGGGGATGGCATTCGGCTATTTCGCGCGCTTTTTCGTGTGGCATACTGCGGCCTGGCATAATGTGGTTGCGGTACTTCCGGGATAGTAGCGCGCCGTTTCAACCGCTATGGGCGGGCCATGTCCGGTATCGCCTCCACCCTTCGTGACGCCACCGCCCGCCTTGCGGGGCTTAGCGAAACACCGCGCCTCGACGCCGAGCTGCTGATGGCGCATGCACTCGGCTGCTCGCGGTCGGACCTGCTGTTGCGACAGGCGGAGCTGGCAGTGCCGGATGGCTTTGCGGCGCTGCTGGCGCGGCGAATAGGCCATGAGCCGGTGGCCTATATCACCGGCACACAGGCGTTTTGGGACCTGAACCTGACGGTTACCCCCGATGCCCTCATCCCCCGCGCCGATAGCGAGACATTGATTGAGGCCGCGATTGAGGCATTTTCGGAGCGCGAAGGACCGGCGCGCATGCTGGATTTGGGGACGGGGTCCGGAGCGTTGTTGCTGGCGGCCTTGTCGGCCTTTCCCGCGGCCGTCGGCGTTGGTATCGATGCCAGTGCGGCGGCGCTGGCAGTGGCTGCCGGCAATGCGGATCGCCTGGGGATGAGCGAGCGCGCCACGTTTCGGCATTTGAGCTGGAAGGAAGAGGGGTGGGCAGAGATACTCTCTAACGTTAGTCCTGAGCCAGTCGAAGGACCGTCCTTGTCTTTTCCCCCGAAAAAAAAGGGCGGTACTTCGTCCTTAGACGAACTCAGGGGCTCAGGACGAACGGAATTTGGCTTCGACCTCATCCTGTGCAACCCGCCATATGTCGAGGATACCGCCGCTCTCGCCCCGATGGTAGCCGACCACGAACCGCACAGCGCCTTGTTCGCCGGGCCGGACGGTCTCGACGACTACCGAATCCTCATCCCCGCCATGCCCGCGCTGCTCTCGCCCGGCGGAGTCGCGATATTTGAAATCGGATTCACTCAGGCGCAAGCCGTTCATTATTTGGCAACTCTTGCGGGTTTATCCACTGAAATGCGTCACGATCTGGCCGGAAATCCGCGTGCTTTGCGCTTTTCGCTTGGAATCGGGTCGGGCAACCGCTAGGACTGATATCGCAACGCAGCAAAACCGTCCGAAAGCGGACATTTGCGCGAAGCCGCCCCCCCAGCGCAGATGGAATGGAATCAAGGCTTGGAACAGCTTTGGCGCGAACCCAGAGGGTTCAGGGGCATCACACATAAAAAGTGCTTATTTGAGGACGGGTTAGCCCTTATGAATAATAACAGTAACCGCCAGCCGAACAATAACAACCGGCGTCGTGGCCGTAATAATAACAACAATCGGCAGCAACAGAACAACCGCAGCGGTTTTGATTACCAGAACAGCATCGACAACCGCGCGCGCGGCAACGCGAGCCAGATGCTTGAGAAATACAAGAAATTGGCGAGCGACGCGCAATTCAACGGCGACCGCGTCAATGCCGAATATCACCTGCAATTCGCCGACCATTATTTCCGCGTTCTCGCCGATTTCCGGTCACGCCAGGAAGTGCGGCAGGACGAACAACAAAACCGCCGCCCGCGCGAAGACCGCGACGACTGGCAGAATGACGATCGCAACGCGGGCGACAATAATGTTGGCTACGACGAGCAGGATACAAGCGAAGCCACCGGTAATGAGACAGAAACGGCCGCTGATAACGACGGCGAGGACCGCCGCCCGCAGCGCGACAATCGCCCGCGTCGCAATGACCGGAACGAGCGCACTGATCGTGCTGCCAACGACCGCAACGGCAACCGCGCGCCGCGTCGCCATCATAGCGAAGAAGAAGCCGACGAAGCCGCTGGCCTCGACATTGCGGTATTGCCGCCGTCGATTGCCATTGCGAACGACTTTGACGAGGTTGAAACTGAAATCGAAGCTGAAGTCAAAGCCAAACCAGTGCGCAAACCTCGCGCCCGTCGTCCTAAATCGGCCAATGACGAAGCGGTGATAACTGCGGCGGAATAATAGTTCACCGCCGTTAATATTCTGGTCATCGACGAAAATTTAGTCCATCCCATGTAATGTTATTACAGGGAGGATAAGATGCGCAAGCTGTTGCTACTCGGTCTGGGGAGCGCGATTGCGGCTCCTCTGTTGGCCCAAACACCCTCCCCCACCAGCGTCGCTGTGCCGGGCGAAGCGACCGCCCAAGGTGATGTCGCGGTTACCATTTACCAGAACGGCCAGAGCCTTGTACAGGATACGCGGCGGATGACGCTGCCCGCCGGGCGCTCCAAACAGGAATTCCCCGATGTGTCGGCGCAAATCCGCGCCGAAACCGTCACGCTGACCGGCCCCGGCATCGGTATCGTCGAACAGAATTTCGATTATGACCTGCTGACACCTGCCAAACTGATGGAAAAGGCCGTGGGCCAGACCATCACCCTGCTGCGGACCAACCCCGCGACCGGTGCCGAAACGCGGGTGCGCGCCAAAGTGCTGGCGGCGAATGGCGGCGTGGTTTTGCAAATCGGCGATACCATCGAGGTGCTGCGCGACGACGGCCTGCCCGTTCGCGTGATTTTCGACAAGGTGCCGCCAAATCTCCGTGCCCGCCCGACCCTCTCGGTAACACTGGAATCGAAAGGTGGCGCAACCCCGACGACGCTCACCTACCTCACCCCCGGCCTTGGCTGGACATCGGATTATGTAACGTTATTTGACGATGCGAAACAGACCATCGACGTACAGGGATGGGTTACGCTTACCAACAACACCGGCACTGATTACACCAAAGCCGATGTGCTGCTGGTTGCGGGCAACCCCAACAATGGCGGTGGCAGGCGCAATGTCCAGATGCCGTGGAATAATAGCTCCGGCACCATTGACGAGGCTGGAACCGAAAGCAACGACCGTGAAAGGCTGGGTGATTATTATCTCTATCCTTTGAGCGAGCGCACGACCATCGCTAATGCACAGCAAAAACAGGTCAGCTTCCTCGACGTGAAAGCGGCGTCGGCGCGCAAGGTCTATGAATTTACTAACGGCTGGCTCGCGACCAATGACGCAGCCAGTGCATCCTCTGTGCTCAAATTCTCGACCTCTCGCGGTGGCGGGCTTGGTGACCAGCTTCCGGCGGGAACAATGCGTGTCTACATGCGCGACAAACGCGGCGATCCGCAATTCATTGGCGAAAGCGCAATTGAGGCAACACCGATGGGCAGCGCGATGTCGATCCGCACCGGCGAAGCGTTCGATGTCAAGGTGAAGACCGTATTGGAGGAACGCACGCGATTAAGTTCATCCCGTTGGCGCACCAAGATGCGGTATGAATTCACCAATGCGCGGAACGAAGCGATCACCGTCGATATGGGGCAATCGGGCCTGTGGGGCGATGTACGCATCACCGAACAAAGTCAGGAAGGCAAGCGCATCTCCGCCGACCGGGTGGAGTGGAGCGTGCCTGTGCCTGCGAACGGCAAAGCGACGCTGACCGCCACGTTCGACAGCCGGTATTGAGGACGCAAAATGGGCACCGCCCTTCCCCCTCTCCGTTCGTGTCGAGCGCAGTCGAGACACCGTGAAGTCGCGCACCACGATGGGTGTCTCGACTCGGCTCGACACGAACGGAGAGGGGGGTTTGCGCTCATACTGTTGGCGATATCAACATCCCCCGCCGCCGCCCAAACCCCAGCCCAAACCATCATCACCTCGCCCGAACCGGAAGCGGTGTCGCTGACCGTTTATCGCGGGCAGAAATATGGCAATGCGCCGATCAATAAGGATTGGCCCACCGGCTATGCACTCATCACCGAAACCCGCACAGTGACCATAGCAGCAGGCGAATCGGTTGTTCGTTTTGAAGGCGTGGCAGAGGGCATGTTCCCCGAAAGCGCCATTGTTACCGGCTTGCCCAAAGGCGTTAAAGAAAAGAACCGCGATGCGCGGTTGCTGTCAGCGCAAGGATTGGTCGATGCTTACCTAAAACGCGCCGTGACGCTGACCCGAACAAACCGGGCAACAGGCGCGGTACGCACGCAGGAGGCCTTTATTACCGCTGGACCGACAGGCGGCGTCATATTGCAAACATCAGACGGATATGAAGCACTTCGCTGTACCGGCCTGCCCGAACGAATGAGCTTCGACAAGGTGCCGGAAAATCTGTCGGCCAAGCCCACTCTTTCGGTAATCACGCAAAGCGACAAGCCGGTCACCGCCAAGCTGACGCTGACCTATATGTCCGCCGGTTTCGACTGGCAGGCGAACTATGTCGCGCAGGTGCAGGAACGCGGCATCGACGGTAAAGGCAAGGTCGACATGTTTGCCTGGCTGACGCTCGCTAATGGCGGCAACCAGAGCTTTCTCAATGCCAACACGATGGCGATTGCAGGTGAACCGAACCGCGAGCGGCGTGGCGCGCAGCCGCGTCCAACCGGCGGTCCGCTAACTATCACTTGCTGGCCGCAACAGCGCACCCACCAGGTGCCGTTTCGTCTGGGCTATGACCCCACTGTCCCACCGCCGCCGCCTGCCCCGGCGGCAATGTATGCCGAAGCCGATGGCGAGAACATAATCGTCACCGCACAGAAACGCTCGCGCGGAGCGATGGAGCTGGCCTCTCCCGTAGCTGTCGTCGTTGCCGAGCAGGAAGACATCGGCGACCTGAAGCTGTATCGTGTGCCCGAACCCGTCACGGTAAATGCCAAGGGGCAAAAGCAGGTGGCGATGCTGGTCAAACCAGGGGCTGCATTCGAGCATTATTATTCCGCCAATGTCGGTAATTTTGGCGAGGACAGTCAGCCGATGACGCTGATGCTGCGCGGCGAAAACAAGATCGACAAAGGTCTCGGCCTGCCCATGCCGCAAGGGCAGATCATGATATTCGAGAACAGCAATTACGGGCCGCTGCTAACGGGCGAATCCTCGCTGACCGACAAAGCGATTGGCGAAGAGGTCGAAATTGCCGTGGGCCAGTCATCTGATGTGCGGATGCAGGTGACCAAAATGTCAGAGAAGGGCGACCGGCAGCACTGGAAGGTCGAAATCAGCAATGCCCGCAACAGCCCTGTCAATGTCGAGGTCGAAATCCCCTATCAACTGCGCGGCAATCCGAAGAATATTCCCAAAGTCGACGGCGTGCCGACGTGGAAAACGACGGTGGCGGCGAATGGGGATGCGGTGCTTTATTACGAGGTGAAGTTAGAGCGGGATTAGGCCGATGTCTGCTAAGTTGTGGAGAGCAGATGTCAGGTATGGCTCTTCAGATGTTCTGAAATCCACCAAGCGACAAAACTGGTATAGGATGGCCAGTGGTCAATACCCATCCGCGCATCACAGGTGGCGACTTCCGGCCTATCCCATTCATCTCGTTCGATTGCATAAACATTCATGTCTTTCTTCCAATAAACATACCAAGCCCCTTGCGGGTCTAGATAATCGGTTCTTTCTTCACTGCCCGCAATTGCAATGAAATCGGGGTGCAAACCAAAATCTTCGGACAAGAGTTTTGTCCAAGCTCCCATTTTGATTGACGAACCGCCCACTGGTTCACAAAGGAATAGGTGCGTTCGCTCGTTGAGTACGCGGTCCATTCGGTAGGTTCGCAAAAGGTTCAGGGATGCTGAGTCTCCCGTCCACCCCAAGTCTTTTAGGACTCCGGCGACTTTGCTGCATTCTTTGGCGGGGCGTCCTGCATCGAGCAGTGCACCGTCCCAATCTGTCTGATTTGCAAGGTGGAAGTCCACGAAACGCCTCGCAGCTTGCGTGTCCTCAATTACCCCCGTGTGCGAATTGAGTTCCGGCTGCGACGCAACAATTGAACCCAAATAATGATCGGGTTGCTTCGTGGTTCGCGTAACAGAACCAGCGCCTTCCGTACCGGGCCAACTGTGCCGGTATGCCCCTTCCCACCCAACACGCTTGAGAATCGCCGCAAAGATAAAATCGATGATCAATTCATTGTCGTGATAACCATCCAACAGATCAGAATCGGGATTTCGCCTCGCTCTTCCAGCAAACATCTTTTCGTGCTCGCTGAGCATCTCATCGGTCGATCCATAGCCGCCGGTCAGTGCCTTCATGTAAACAGAAAACTCCTCAAGCCGGTACTTAGGGTGTCGCTTTCTTGTCCATTCGTTCGCGCTGGTTTGCCATGCACCCATATCGAAATCGCGTGAATCGAGGCAGCGGCTTAGCAGCGTATCCTTGAACCACGGTTCGTAGCCTGGTTCGAATGGCTCAGTTCGCGCGAGGTCTTCAACCTCGATGCCGAGCAAGCATGCGGCGCATTTGGCGTATTCGATGCCGTAGTAAGACCGCTGCGGTAGGTCATGCTCTGCGCAAACCTCGACAAGTCTTTGGTGCCGTTCCAGCGTTTTGTTCAGATAGGCTTCGGTTCGAGCCAGATTGCCTTGCCCCCAATAGAGATTGGCGAGTTGGAAACAGTCTTTCACTTGATTGCCGATGTTCCGAGTCGCCAAATCTATTTGACCCTCCGCAAGCTGCCTCTCGACGACTTGGAGAAAATTGATGCCTCCATACGCTTCGTGAGGCTCTTCAAGTTGGCTATGATTCACATGCAATAGGTAGTCGATACGGCTCATCTTTGAGCGATCAACCGAATACCGAGATGCCTTGTCCTTCTTACGTCTGAACAGATCGAAAAGCCCCATTCAGCAAGGGTAGTCGAGTCTCAAGATTTCCGCAATTATCGCGTCACGGTGCAGCCAGCTGCTCATGCCGACGCCTGAAAAGGCAAATAGAGACCCGGCTGTTGCGCGATCCACGAGAGGTGCCGCTGCCATAATCTTGACAAATCCATTTTGTTCTGGTAATGTTCTTGTCGGCTCTTTGAAATTGTCAGTCCATCCCCACCAACGTGTGAGGATCGCGCACTTCTATTCGAAGCCGCGCATCATTCAAAAATCAGGCGAATTATGCCGCGCTTAACTTCACACTATTTTCGCCACCCTGTGAAGTTTGGGAAGCTAAGCGCCATTTTTTGGCAGTTTTGCGTTAATCGCGAAAGCGATTAAGGTGAGACCTTAGTGTGACTTTCCAGCTCCCTCAACCCTCCGGCAACGCCCTAGGCCGGTGGTTTTCATCCAGCGCCACAAACGTAAACAGCCCTTCGGTAACCTTCACATCTTCCTGGCCGCGATCGCGCGTCGCGATCACCTCGATCCGGATCACCATCGATGTCCGTCCGCGCCTCTCGAGACGGGCATAGACTGAAATGATGTCGCGCATCAGGATTGGCGCGATGAACTCCATCTTCTCAATCGCCACCGTTGCGCAGGCTCCGTGGGCTATGCGCCCTGCGAGTATCCCGCCTGCACGGTCCATTGCACCCAGCACCCAACCACCAAAAATATGTCCATTGGCGTTGATATCGGCAGGGCCGGGAACGAGGCGCAAAAGCGGGTCATTCCGCGATGGCAGGTTATGTATTCCTTCGGTCAACGGTCGGCCTCATCTTCAAATTGGTCCTCAATCGATTCATCATGTCCCGACCCGCTCGATAGGAATACCAGACCCATCAATGCCGACGCCAGCAGCAAAGACACAATGATTGCGCCCGCAGTGGCTATATAAAAATGGATCGAAATCATGCCGTACTGGGAATAGAAAATGCCAAGGATCAGTGTCGTCACGGTTATCGTAAACGCGAACATCCAGCGCATCAGACGCCGATAGCGTTGCCACGCAAAGCCGCTATATTCCGGATCATCAAGGCGTGATGGACGAGTCATATATTCTCCTCGTCAGGCTTTATGCTATAAGCCACTCTAGGGAAAGCCGATAGGAGAGATTCGTGACAATAGCAGCCATTACCGCAGGCGTGACTCATGATATTTTCACCGCACAGCGCCATGAAAGCGTCAGCGAAGTGGTGACGCGGCTCGCGGAGCACCGCATCGGTGCGCTACCGGTGGTCGATGGTGACGCGGTGGTGGGGATCTTTTCCGAACGCGATGTGGTGTATGGCGTCGCCCAACATGGCTCGGCATTCCTAGCAAAAACCGTGGGCGAGGTGATGACCGCGCCGGCGATTACCGTGACCAACGACACCGCGATATTGTCTGCGCTTTCGCTGATGACCAAACGGCGCGTCCGCCATTTACCCGTGGTTGAAAATGGCAAGTTTGCGGGTTTTGTGTCTATCGGCGACCTGGTCAAGCACCGCATCGAGAAAATCGAAGCCGAAGCCGCAGCGATGCGGGACTATATCCAGATGGCCTAAAAGCACCCTGCTCTATTACATAGTTGTTCATACTATGTTCCAGCCTCAAGTCGAGGAGATATGCTGTGTCAAAAATTGATTTTTACACCAACCCGATGTCGAGAGGCCAGATTGCACGCTGGGCCTTGCATGAGGCTGGTGCCGATTATGAGCAGCATCTGATGAACTATGAAGGTGCAATGAAAACGCCGGAATATTTGGGCATCAATCCAATGGGCAAGGTGCCCGCAATTGTCCACAATGGCAAAGTCGTTACTGAATGTGCCGCGATTTGCGCCTATCTGGCTGATGCTTTTCCAAACGCCGATTTGCAGCCAGCGGCAGACGAACGTGCCGATTATTATCGCTGGATGTTTTTTGCAGCGGGACCGGTCGAAGCCGCCCTCACCAATCACGCAGCGGGTTTCAACCCCACGCCCGACAAAGAAATGATGTTCGGCTACGGCAGTTATGACCGCGTCGTGGATGTGCTGGAAGGTGCGTTGACCGGGCGCGACTATATCTGCGGTGGGCGATTTACCGCTGCCGATATTTATGTCGGTGCCCAGGCGGATTGGGGAACACAGTTCGGCACTATTCCCGCGCGCCCGGCAATTGTTGCATATGCCGAACGCATCCGTCAGCGTCCGGCCTATCAAGCCGCGAAAGCCATAGACAATGCATTGATTGCGGAGGCGCTCGCGACAGCGGAGTGATGAAGTCGCGATTTTGAGGGAAGCGGCGCTTTTGCAGAAGCGATGCTTAACGTGAATTTTACCCGGACGGCTTATTCCTTGGCCGATGCGGCGTCCAATTTTCTTGAAATACCGCCGTATAATGGCATTTTTGGCTTTTTGCCTTGTCTTGTTTCTGCCCGCCGCACCCGCAATGGCGGAAATTGCCAACCTTATACCATGCGTGACACCCGTCCGCGCCGGCGACACGCTGCCTAACTTGCTTAGCCACCCGGAACGGTTTGACTGCCATACCCCGCAAAGCAGCATGAAACCAGGTGACTATTGGGTCCGTATGGAGGTGCCCGCTTCCGCACACCAACCGGACCAACGTCCAATCCTGCGTCTCGCCAGCCTGTGGGACGATGGCTTCACCCTAACCGCTATACACCGCGATGGGTCCATGATTAGCTACAAGCCCGATGTTGGAAAAAAGACCGCAACAATGCGGCTCGGTGCGACCATGACTGTCGCCCTCGAACCGAAAAGACCGCCAATCACCACATTGATAGCGCGGGTCAACGGGTCGATGATCGTCCGCGGTGTTTTGCTTGCGCCGCAGATATCCACACCCAATGAGTCGATAAAATACGAGCTCGGCATGTCGGTGCTTTATTCAGGCTTTGGTGGGCTGTGCCTCACATTGCTGGTGTACAACATCGCATTGTGGCGAGCGATGCGGGAAAAGTTTTTGCTGGCTTATTGCGCGATGGCCGTAGCGATGGTGACTTACGCCTTTTTCACGTCAGGCGCGGTGCATTACATGGTTGACGGGATGTCGGGGGGTGACAGGTTGCGAATTACAACCCCCTTGCTGGCAATAACGGCGGGCTCCGGTTTAATCTTCATGCGCTATTTCTTTGAAGCGTCATCGGTACCCCCTTGGCTGGCGAAAACGACCATTGCCCATGCGGCGGCCATAGCCGTCTTTGGATTGGTCTATGCCGCAGTCGCACCTCATTATATCGGACTGCTCGATCAAATCTATCTACTGGGATTTGTGCCAATACCGTTTCTGTTCTGTGCATATTTGTGGAGCGCGTGGAAGCAGAAGGACCCCTTCCTCCATTATTTTCTGATCGCTTGGTCTGGCCCGATGGTCTCGGTGGCTTTGCGGATGCTGCACAGTTTCGGCATTCTGCCGTATAATGTGCTGATCGAGAACAGCAGTTTGGTCGGCCTTGCGTTCGAGGCATTGGTCAGTTCGCTCGCTATCGGCTACCGTGTCCGTCTGCTGGCGCAGGCCCGTGATCGCGCAGAGATTGCCGAAGCAAATGCGCTTTTAATGGCGGATACGGATCCCCTTACCGGGCTCCTGAACCGGCGCGCATTCTTACGGAAAATTTTGGACGAGCAGAGCCACTGGACGCTGGTGCTGCTTGATATCGACCATTTCAAGCGGGTAAATGATACTCTGGGGCACGCGGGCGGCGACGATGCGATCAACAGTATATCGGCAGTGATGAGACAAAATGCGCCAGCCGGCGCATTGGTGGCAAGAATGGGCGGAGAAGAATTTGCCATCAGCTACCGCAGCAACATTTTCGGGCTGTTCGATCCCGATCAGTTACTCGCTGAAATACGAACGATCGACCTGCCTGACGGGTACCGGATTACTGCCAGTATTGGCGTTGCCAATCGGGCGGTATATGATGAGAATGATTGGAAAATCCTGTACCGCGCCGCGGACATGGCGCTGTATCGGGCGAAGTCCAACGGACGCGATTGTTATGTGCGCTATTCAGCAGAGCGCGCCGCGGCCTAGCCCGGCGGCTGGGGTGTTGTGACGGTAACAGGCGGAGGAACCAGTACCGGTTGGGTAACCACATCCGGTTGGGTAACAACTGGCGGTTGCGTAACGACTTGCGGTTGCTGTACCGGTACCGGTATCGGTGCATAGCGCAGATTCCAGTCAGCTAAATCACGTTCATATTGTACATAAGCATCGAAAAAGCGGATGAAAATGCCGTCGATTTCGGCCAGGGCACCATTGGAATATTCGTGCAGCGTGGTCGACGGAACGAGATTGACCTCAACCACCTTGCGCAGCGCCGCATCGCAATATTCCGGCTTCACCGGTGGCAACGCAAAATAATTATACAAATCGGTCATTTTCGTATCGCGGACGCGTAGCCCGTTTTCGCCAGGATAGCGGGCGATATATTCACGGTCGATAGTTTTGCTGGCCTTCGACAGGCGCTTTTTGTGAAGCACAATGAACTTGTTATATTCGGTGGCAATCTGGCCCCAAACCGGCCCCTGGCAATGCAGCGCGGCGACGTTGATCGCGGAACGGAAATGCCAGATAAATTCGTCGCTGCTGAGGAAGCGGTTCGGCGTGACGCGGATACCGTCAAAGCCCAACGGCGGTATCGTCATGGTCGCAGAGGCTCCGCCGGGTGGCAACGGCATGGGCGGCGGCGGCGGGGGCGGCACGACTATGGGCGGCGGGGGCGGCACCGGTGCAGGCGTCGGCGCGCAAGCAGCGACAGCGCTGATCGTAATGATCGCCGCAAGACTTTTGAGGCCGATACGCATATTCACTCGCTCCCGAAACACTTCGGCCTCTCAACAGGGTTTGGCAAATAAAGAAAGCCCTGTTCGGCAAACCGCAAAAGAAAATGGCCCAGCGGTTTCCCGCCGGACCACATTCGCATTCTATAGCTTAATGAAGCGTGACTTTATTCCCTGCCGCCCATGAAGCTGAGCAGAAACTGGAACATATTGATGAAGTCGAGATATAGGTTCAGCGCGCCCATGATTGCGGCCTTGCCGACCATATCACTGCCTTCAACTTGAAAGTAGATGCTCTTGATCGTTTGAGTATCATATGCAGTCAGGCCTGCAAAAATCAGGACACCCGCTGCACTGATCACCCATTGCAATGTGCTCGAGGCGAACCAGATGTTCGCCAGCGAAGCAACGATAAGGCCAACCACCCCCATGATCAGAAAGCTGCCCCAGCCGCTCAGATCTTTCTTCGTGGTGTAACCCCACAAGCTAAGCCCGGCAAAAGCTGCGGCCGTCGCAAAAAAGGTCTGCGCGATTGATGTCGAGGTGTAGACGAGAAAAATCGTCGACATGGACAAGCCCATCAGGATCGCAAAACCCCAGAACAACCCCTGCAATGCGGGTGTGGAGAGACGGTTCAGGCCAAAATTCATGACCAGGATGACGGCGAGCGGTGACAAAATGATCAACCAACGCAGTGCACCGCCATTCATCAGAATATCGGCGGCAAAACCTGACTGCGCAAAAACCATCGCGACGATACCGGTCAGCAACACGCCGGACGTCATATAGTTATAAACCTTCAGCATATGTGCGCGCAAACCGGCGTCAACTGCTATTGCACCGGCACCTGCTCCAACGCCGGTGACGGTTGACTGGGTCCCGGTTACCCGTGGATCGGACCACTGTGCCATGACTCAATTCTCCTCAAAGCACGGCATGATAGCCGCATGCAGGTAATATCGTGATGTTTGCGGATGATTTCAAGCAAAACCGGACATCCAAATTGCAATCCCGCTGTTGCTCACGCGGCCGCATGTGCTAGCCAGCCATCAGGACGAGGAGAATATCATTGGACAGCGAAACGCGTGCGGCCGATCCCGCCGAAATCAAAGCCACAGTCTATTCCTGGTACGTGCTGTCCATCCTCGTTCTGCTGTATATCTTGAACTTCATCGATCGGCAGGTTTTGACGATATTGGCGGTCGATCTGAAAGCTGACCTACATATCGAGGACAGCGATTTCGGCTTTCTATATGGCACCGCTTTTGGTGTATTTTACGCACTGTTTGGCGTCCCCCTCGGTCGGTTAGCTGACAATTGGCACCGGATCCGCCTGATGACTATAGGCTTGTCATTATGGTCTATGATGACCGCATTGTCGGGGCTTTCGAAAAACCTGATCCAGTTGGCTGGTGCCCGAATCGGCGTTGGCATAGGCGAAGCGACGGCGGGACCAAGCGCCTATTCGCTGATTTCGGATTACTTTCCTAAACATCAACGCGCGACCGCAATCGCCATATATACGTCAGGGCTGTATCTGGGCGGCGGGCTATCGCTGTTTATCGGCGGCGCAATCGTCGAATATTGGAATGTTACATATCCTGACCATAGCGGTCCGCTGGGTTTGGCCGGATGGCAAGCCGCATTCATGGCGGTCGGTCTTCCCGGATTATTATTGGCGGTGTGGATATCGACCTTACGCGAACCCGTACGGGGCCGCTTCGACGGATTGGTCACTGGGCGCCATCCACGCCCTTTCGGGGTGTTTTTCGAAGATTTGGCTTCGATTATTCCGCCATTTACGTTGATCGGCGCATCACGGCGGGGTGCCAACGCCGTGGTAATGAACCTCGCAGTCGCGGCGCTGATCGGGTTGGTCGTATATGGAATGGTTGAATGGACAGGTGACTGGCTGCAATGGACCGCAGTCGGCATAGGTGTTTACGCGGTCGTAAGCTGGGCCATAGCGCTGAAACATAATGACCCGCCTGCATTTCAACTGATTTGGGGGACACCCGCCTTTCTCTATGTCGTGGTGGGTTACGGCCTCGTCGCGTTCAACGCTTATGCGGTCAGCGCGTTTGCGCCCGCTTATGCGATCCAGACATTTAACACTGCGCCCGACGCCACCGGTTTCTTTTTGGGTGGAGCCGGTGCCGCCGGCGGAGCTATTGGGGTGATCCTTGGCGGATTCATGGCCGACCGTTTTCGTAAGACCAACGCGGCCGGACGGATAGTAGTCGCTTTAATCGGCGCGGTCGGGCCAATAATTCCTTTCGTGGTCAGCTTCACCACCGGCAGTGCCACGCTCTATTATGCACTTCATTTACCGATGGTTTTGTTGTCCAGTTCGGCCTTGGGCGCATCTGCGGCGACCATCGTCGATTTGGTCCTTCCCCGGATGCGCGGGACAGCGACCGCTGCATTTTTCATCGGCACAACGTTGATCGGTCTTTCGCTTGGACCCTATATTGCTGGCAAGATTTCGGAGGTCACCGGTGATCTTGCCACCGGGATGCTATCCATTCTGGCGGTAGCACCAATTTCGATCATCGCCTTACTGCTGGCCTATCGGGCAGTACCGGAGGCAGCGGCGACGATTGTCGAGCGGGCAAAAGCTGCCGGGGAACCGATCTGAACATTAGCAGAAGTTTGGCTGGCTCTTTTAATCAATCGGTTAAATTACGCTTGACCTTAACGTCAACTTATTGTCTCTGGGTGCCAACATACGTCACCTATTTCTGGAGAACTCCATGTCGCTCGATGTCATTCCGCGCAACGCTTATAACGAAGACCATGAGGCGTTCCGACAATCGGTCCGACAATTCCTGCTAAAGGAAATCGCACCCCACGCAAGGCAGTGGCAGGAAGATGGTATCGTCCCGAAATCGGTCTGGACCAAGGCTGGCGAGGTTGGAATGCTATGCCCAACCGTTCCGGAAGAATATGGCGGTCTCGGCCTCGATTTTGGTTACAACGCCATTGTTGACGAAGAATCCGCATATTATGGCGATGTAGCTACGGGCTTCTCGCTGCAATCCGACATCGTGGTCAATTATCTGACTTCATACGGCTCCGAAGAGCAAAAGAAGGAGTGGCTGCCCAAGCTCGTTTCCGGCGAAGTAGTCACGGCAATTGCCATGACCGAACCCGGGACGGGATCCGACCTGCAAGGGATGAAGACGACTGCCAAAAAAGACGGTAATCATTATGTCATCAATGGCTCGAAAACCTATATCACCAATGGTCAGACGGCCGACTTGATTCTCGTCTGCGTCAAGACCGACACCGAAATTCAGCCAGCGTGGAAAGGCATCTCGATATTGCTGGTCGAAGCTGACCGAGCGGGTTTCAAGCGCGGACGTAACCTTGACAAAATTGGCATGGACGAAGCCGACACGTCGGAATTGTTCTTCGAGGACGTCCGCGTGCCAATGACCAATTGTCTGGGCGAAGAAGGCAAGGGTTTCATTTATCTGATGAGCGAGTTGCCGCAGGAGCGGCTGTCGATTGCGGTGTCGGCGATGGCGTCATCACAAAAGGCGTTCGATGAAACCGTCGCATTCGTCCGCGACCGGATCGTGTTCGGCAAGCCATTGCTGGATTTCCAGAATACACGTTTTGTGCTCGCCGACCTGAAAACCAAATTGCAGGTTGGTTGGGCCCATCTCGATTGGGCGCTCAACCGGCATTACAAAAAAGAGCTGACCGCCCAGGAAGGCGCCGCCGCCAAATTGTGGCACACCGAACTGCAATGGGAAATCGTCGACAAATGCCTGCAACTGCATGGCGGTGCCGGATATATGAACGAATATCCCATCGCCCGTATGTGGCGCGGGGCGCGGGTGACGCGGATTTTTGGTGGCACCAGTGAAATCATGAAGGAACTGATCGGGCGGAGTTTGTGAAATAATGGCAAAACCCGACCCATGGAAAGCCGATATATCCAGTTACCCTTTCGTCCATTCCACCGAAACCCGCTTTGCCGATCTGGACCTGCTCGGCCATATCAATAATGTCGCAATGGCCGGGCTTTTCGAGCATGGCCGCGGCCTGTTCAACCATTCGATGGACTTTCAACGCCGCGCACCCGGTCAACGCTGGCTCATCGTGCGTGTCGAGATTGACTATCTGGCGGAAGGTTTCTTCCCCGAACATGTCCAAATTGCCAGCGGCATAGGCCGGATCGGCAATGCAAGCTGGGACATCGCGTCAGCGGCGTTCCAAGGCGGAAAATGTGTCGCGATTTGTAACACAACGATTGTTCTGACAAACAAGGAAGGCGCCTCGCCGCTACCGGAAGGACTGCGGCACGAGTTCGAGCGGTTGATGGTGAAGGCACCCTAGGGTCGGAACCTAGCCCTCTAAATCCATCTTCAACTTGCCGAGCTTTCCGACTGCAGCGGCAGCATGCGGCCCGATCCAGCGTTCGTGGATCGCGTGGATCGGTAGCGGGTTCAAATGGTTCCAACGCTCCCGCCCGCGACGTTCAACGATAATCAAATCTGCGCCCTCCAGCACTTTAAGATGCTGCATCACTGTGCAGCGATCAACATCGGCAAAATGTTCACACAAAGTCCCTGTCGTAAGCGACTGATCACGCAGATCATCCAGTATCCGGCGCCGTATCGGTGCCGCCAATGCCTTGAAGACATTATCATATTTTTCGGTGATTGACATGTTATGTTTTTATAACATGATTAAGCGCGACTCAAGGAGAAATGTCATGGATCTGAAATTCAGCGTATCCGCGCACATATCGCGGCCTGTCGCCGAAGTTTTCGAAGCGGTGGCCGATCCGGACAAGCTGTCTCGCTATTTTACCACTGGTGGAGCCAAGGGCCGGCTGGAAACCGGCGCGACCGTTATATGGGATTTTCACGACTTCCCCGGGGCGTTTCCGGTCGAGGTCATTGAAGTCATTCCCAACGAAAAGATCGTACTACAATGGAAAGCCAATGACAGCGATGCGACAGGCGAAGAGGCGGAGGTCACGGCCGCTAGCTATATGACCACTGTCACCATGACCTTCGCGTCACTGGACGACGGCAGGACACTGGTAACAATAGCCGAGGAGGGCTGGCGGGAAACCGAATCCGGACTCAAGGCATCCTATGACAATTGCATGGGCTGGTCGCAAATGTTGTGCGCTCTGAAAATGTGGGTTGAGCACGGCATCAATTTACGCGACGGAATGTATAAATAGGCTCCCCAGACTGTTGGCTAGTCCACAAATACCGGTGCCCGTTTCTCCATATTCGCCCTCACCGCCTCGATCTGGTTTGGCGTACGTACCACCTTCACCTGCTCTTCGGTTTCGGCAATTAGTAATTCCTGGTCGCTGCCATGGCCGACAAGATTGCACAATCGTTTGGCGCCGCGAATGGCTTGCGGGTTCTTGCCCGCAATCACCTGCGCCAGTTCCATCGCCTTGGCATATGGATCGTCAGCGAGATGGCTGACAAAGCCGTAGGCTGCAGCCTCCGACCCTGAAAATTCGCGGTTCGTATAGATAAGCTCGCGCAAAACGTCATCGCGCACCAAGGTCCGCCATAACGGAAAGCCCGCCATATCGGGTACCAGCCCCCATTTCAGTTCCATGATCGACATTCGAGTTTCCGGATGCGCGATACGGAGGTCGGCGCCCGACATGATCTGAAAACCGCCGCCAAAGGCCACACCGTGCACCGCCGCAATGACGGGAACGGGCAACGTCCGCCAGCCCCAGGCGACTTGCTGGAAAAGATTGGCGTCACCGTAGCAACGGTCGGTGAGCGAAATACCCGATCCACCGCCCGCCATCGTCGCCATATCGAGCCCCGCACAGAATGCCCGGCCCTCGCCCGACAAAACGACGACGCGCAAGCCTTGAACCTTTTCAAGCGTAGCAATCGCCTCGGCAATGCCGTCGAGCATCTCCGGGTCCAGCGCGTTCATCTTGTCAGCGCGGATCAGGCGGACGTCGGCGATGTGGTTTTCGATAGTGATGCTTACGCGGTCATTCATTTTGTTACTTCCTAAATCCGTTCGGGTGATATCCGTAGCTTTATTTACCTCAATACAGCCTCAACCAATGGCAAGTAGGACCAAGGTCTAGACAGGTAGTAAAGAATTCGATGCGTTCCGTCATTGCATTCCCAAATTGGTCCCGGTCGAGGCGGAGCGACTGGAGCAAAGTCATAACATCACCGTGTCAGGATTGAAGCGATTTAGCCAAACGGTGAAAAGCTCCGGCGCTTGTCGGCGATTTTGCACATCTGGACGCATGTAACGATATTGAACCTTCGTCTTAAATTGACATTAACCATAGTACGTCACAGTGCCTTGGGCAGATAATAATCCGTCCAAGTGGTTTAGGGACAGGGGTCGCTAGTGTTTGAAGCCAAAAATAAGGGCTTTGCAGCAGTGTCGGGAGGAGGCAGCATGGTAATCGCTGATGCCATGGCCACGCCTTTGCGCCTAACACCCGAGCGGACCTGGCGGGATAAACTTTCCGAAATGGAACTCGTCCCCGACTTGGGCGAAGATATCGGTTCTGCCCGCTGGTTTCGCGGGTTGGGGAGCCTGACATTGCTCAGTGTATTTGCACTGGCGCTGCTACCCGATTTCGGTCCGGTTTATGGCGCGCAGCCACCTGTGCAGACCGAAAGCGAATTTGAAGAAGCGCGCGCGCAAATGATCATGCCGATCGCTTTCGGCAGTGACAGCGGCAGACGTATGGCGGCGACCGACGCGGTCGTGACGCTTGCGGGCAGCCCGGAACGACCCCGTATCGAATTGACCGCGACATTGGGGCGTGGCGACAGCTTTCCCCGCGTGTTACAGCGCGCAGGCATTGGTGGCAAAGAAGCCAGCCAAGTTGCCTCGCTTGTTTCTGGCGCGGCTTCCCTTCGTGATATTGAACCCGGAACGCCGATTGAAATTGTGCTGGGTAAGCGCACATCCAAAAATGAAGCACGACCTTTGGAATCGCTCGCCTTTCGGGCGCGTTTCGACCTCAATCTGGCGGTTAACCGTTATGGTGGCGCGCTCCGTCTCAGCCGCAAACCGATAGCCGTGGACGACACGCCGCTTCGGATACGCGGTACGGTCGGCCAGAGCCTTTATCGCTCGGCCCGCGCTGCCGGTGCACCTGCCAATGCGATCCAGGCCTATTTGAAAGTTATCGCCGGACGTACAAACCTGTCGTCGATCCGCCCCACCGACGAATTCGATATCGTCATCGATTATCGCCGCGCCGAAACCGGCGAGGTTAAGGTGGGTGATCTGGTCTATGCTGGCATCGACCGTGAAGGAAAATCCAATATCCAGATGCTGAAATGGTCGATGGGCGACAATACGCAGTGGTTCGAAGCATCGGGCGTCGGTGAGTCAAAGGGCGCGCTTAGCCGCCCGGTGAATGGCGCTGTCACTTCAGGCTTCGGCCCCCGTCGCCATCCAATATTGGGTTACCGCCGTATGCACAGCGGCCTCGACTTCAAAGCGAGCTACGGCACGCCGATTTACGCCGTGACCGACGGCACGGTTACTCTTGCCGGACGCAAAGGCGGTTATGGCAATTTTGTCCAGATCAATCACGGTGGCGGCCTCGCTACCGGTTATGGCCATATGAGCCGCTTTGCTGTCTCATCGGGTAGCCGGGTGCGGCGCGGGCAGATCATCGGCTATGTCGGCTCGACCGGCCTGTCCACCGGTCCACATTTGCATTATGAACTGTATCGCGGTGGCCATCCGGTCAACCCGATGTCGGTCAAGTTCACCCAGCGGGCGCAATTGTCTGGCAAAGATCTTGCCCAGTTCCGTTCCAAGCTCAACCGCGTCAAATCGGTCAAGGCGGGGGCTGCGTTAACGCCGATGAAATCGTCGGGGCGCACGACCAAAGAACCCAAGCGCGAGATTGACCGGCTGACACAACGGCTGGCGAGCAAAAATAGCCAAAGCTGATCAGGGAAATCGTTGATTGAGCGGCAACCAATGCTCGGCTAAGCAGACCTCATGAACCCAACCCCCAGCTACCCCAATACCCGCCTGCGCCGCACCCGCGCCACAGCGTGGAGCCGCAACATGGTGCGGGAGAATGTGCTGACGCCCGCCGATCTGATCTGGCCGTTGTTCGTCACCAGCGGCTCCGGTGCGCAAGAACCCATTGGTACGCTGCCCGGTGTTTCGCGTTGGTCGGTGGATCTGATCGTCGAGCGTGCGGCAGAGGCAATATCGCTGGGTATCCCTTGCGTCGCCTTGTTTCCCAATACGCCACCCGACCTGCGTAGTGACGACGGTGCAGAGGCGTTGAACCCCGACAATCTGATGTGCCAGGCGATCCGCGCAATCAAGGCCGCGCATGGCGACCAGATCGGCATCCTGACCGACGTCGCGCTCGACCCTTACACCACCCATGGGCAGGATGGGTTGATCGATGACCATGATTATGTGCTGAATGACGAAACGATGGCCGTTCTGGTCGATCAAGCCGTCAACCAGGCTCGTGCCGGAGCAGACATCATCGCGCCATCCGATATGATGGACGGACGCATTGGCATGATTCGCCGTGCGCTGGAAATGGACGGCCATGTCAATGTCCAGATCATGTCCTACGCCGCCAAATATGCCAGCGCCTTTTACGGCCCGTTTCGCGACGCCGTTGGATCACGCGGGCTGCTGAAAGGTGACAAGAAGAGCTACCAGATGGACCCAGCGAATAGTGATGAAGCCCTGCGCGAGGTAGCGATGGACATTGCTGAGGGCGCAGACAGCGTAATGGTAAAGCCTGGTCTGCCTTATCTCGATATCATCAGACGCGTCAAAGACAGCTTCGGCGTTCCGGTGTTCGCCTATCAGGTGTCGGGCGAATATGCGATGATCGAAGCGGCGGTAGCGGCAGGTGCAGGCGAACGCGACGCGTTGGTTCTGGAAACGCTAATGGCATTCAAACGCGCAGGCTGTTCGGGGATATTGACCTATCACGCTGCCCACGCCGCCCATCTGCTGCAAGGCTGATCACCCGTGGACAGCGCAAAGCGGGGTGGTAGCCATTATCTGTTCCTCGCCACGATATTGGTCGGTAGCTTCCTGTTATTTCTCGTCCAGCCGATGATTGCGCGTATGGCGCTGCCCCGATTGGGCGGCGCGCCAGCGGTGTGGAACAGCGCGATGCTGGTCTATCAAGGACTGCTCTTGGGGGGCTATGCTTACGCACACCGGCTATCGCGAGAGGCACCGCGCAGGCAGGCCATGGTTCATATTGCCCTGCTGTTGGTCGCCGCGTTGTGGTTGCCACTCGGCCTCGCGTCGTTCAACCCGCCCGCCGACGGATCACCGATTTTCTGGGTGCCCTGGCTACTGGTTGCCTCCATCGGGCCGCTGTTTTTCGCTGTCGCTGCACAGGCTCCGCTGATGCAGCGTTGGTATGGTCTGGTAGGCAATACGGGCGAGCCTTATGCGCTGTATGCAGCCTCCAATATCGGCAGTTTTGCCGGGCTGATTGCCTATCCGCTGTTGGTTGAACCATTCATGCCGATGAAGGCGCAGAACTGGTTATGGACCGCGATTTATGCAGTTTTGGTGCTCGCAATTGCCGCATGCGCACGGTTGTTGTGGCGGACGCATGGTGAAGCGATGCCAGCTTTGGCCGTCGCAACCGGCGGTTCGCCAATAGGTTGGAAGCGGCGGCTATACTGGATCGCACTGGCAGCCATTCCATCCGGGCTAATGTTGTCAACAACATCCCATCTGACAACCGACCTGATGGCGATGCCGCTGGTTTGGGTCATTCCGCTCGGGCTCTATCTGTTAAGCTTTAGCATTGCTTTTGCCGATAATCAGCGTCCGGCCTATTGGATTACGAAATTTGCAGCGCCGGTGATGATGATAACCGGCGCGGTGGTGTTTTTGGTCTGGGGAAAGGCGGCAATCAATGGGCTCACCGCCAGCCTCAGCCTGTTGTTCGTGGTCGCAGTGGCGCTGCACAATGAAATGTACCGCACCCGCCCGGCACCGTCCGAGCTGACCGGCTTTTATCTGATGATGTCGGTCGGCGGCGTGGTCGGCGGCTTTTTCTGCGCTATCGTCGCGCCTTTAATCTTTGACTGGACCTGGGAACATCCGATCCTGATCTTGCTGGCGGCTGTCATGTTGCCGCAAACGCGTTTCTTTTCATTGGGGGAAGAAGAAACTTTGGGTCAGCGCGGTGCGGCCATCCTTATGCTGGTTATGGGCGTGATCGCCTTGGCCGCCGGTATCTATGGCGGTATCGAAATGCCACTGGAGGCGGACACGGCCAAAATCGTTCTTCTGATCGTCATCATGTTGTTCGGTATTATGGTGACCGGCCAGCGGCTGGCGTTTGCGCTTGTTATTGCCGCATTGATGTTTGCCAATGGTGGTTGGCATAATATGGAACAGACGCTCGACGGTGTCCGGATGCGCAGTTATTTCGGCACATATACGGTGAACGCTACCGAGAGCGGGAGGATACGCTGGCTAAACCACGGCACAACGATGCATGGCCTGCAGATGATGGAAGAACCGACGCGACCGGTCAGCTATTACGCGCCGTCCTCGGGCGTCGGCATAGCGATGGCGCGCGCTTCCGAACTTTATGGACCCAATGCCAGCATCGGCGTGGTCGGCCTGGGTACCGGAACGCTCGCTTGTTACCATCAGCCCGGTCAGAGCCTGCAATTCTTCGAAATCGATCCGCTGATGATCGAAATTGCGCGCACCCGCAAAATTTTCTCGTTCGTTGAACGCTGCGCCCCTGATGCAACCGTCACACTGGGTGACGCACGGCTTACCTTGGGCGAGGTTCCTTCTGGCACGTTCGATATCCTTGCGCTCGACGCTTTCTCTTCGGACTCGATCCCGCTGCATTTGCTCACCAAAGAAGCATTTGCAGTATATCGCCATGTGCTGAAAGCCGATGGATTGCTGCTGGTGCATATTTCCAACCGCTATATTGATTTGAATCCCGTCGTTGCCGCCGAGGCAAGAGCAGGCCGCTGGGCAGCCGCACTCAGGAACGACAGTCCGCCCGAAGCAATCATTGCCAAAGGCGCCCGAGCCTCGCAGTGGATTGCGCTAAGCAAGGATGCCTCAAAACTGGCCCACTTGACCGGCCCGGTTGCAAATAAACGGGGGCGTTATTATCAGCCCGATCTATGGATAAAACTTGACCCGCCGGGTAAAACCCGGCCTTGGACCGATGACTATGCGTCGGTCCTGCCGCACCTCTCACTTTGGAAGACTCTCGAATGATAGCACGCCCCGATGTCACGATCTTGTCGATCAACGGCAAGACCCCGCAGATTGATGACAGCGCCTTCATCGCGCCCGGATGCCGGATCATTGGCGATGTCACCATCGGGCCGGAATCAAGTATCTGGTATAATTGCGTTATCCGTGCGGAGGTCAATCGCGTGGTAATCGGCGCACGCAGCAACATCCAGGACGGCAGCGTCGTTCACTGCGACGGACCAATGCCCGGCGTGCCCGATGGCTATCCAACCATCATTGGCGACGATGTTCTGGTCGGTCATAACGTCATGATTCACGGCTGCGTGCTTGAGGATCGCGCCTTTGTCGGCCTGTCCGCGACAATCATGAATGGCGCGGTGGTTGAAGGTGATGCGATGCTCGCGGCCGGCGCAATGCTCACGCAGGGCAAGCGGGTGCCAGCGCGCCAGTTATGGGCGGGCTCCCCTGCCCGTTTCGTCCGCGAACTGGATGATGATACCATCAGGGGAATGCGGATTGGCGTCGCGCAATATGTGGAGAATGCCAAGGAGCATATGGCGGCCCTCGCAGGCAAAATTCCTACGACAGCTTAAAGCAGATAAGGCCAGATTGCCCAGGTCCCTAATGCCGTGCTCCCAATCAGGAGGGCACCAGCGGCCAGCCGCCCGCCATGCAGGCGTGACCACAGAAGAAACCCGGTTACCGCCATAGCAATTAGCGCACCGGCTATACTGTCCATGAACAGCACCCAGGCGACGCCGACACCACCACCTTTGTGCAGGTTTTTGAGAAAGCCGAGGACATTCTGGCTGGTTTGTTTGACGGCGACGCTACCAGACCCTTTGACATGTTCGACAGTTAAGCGACCATTGGGGTGGCTGAAATTCAGTTCCCATTTCTCGGCTTCTGGCCGTTTTTTCCCAAGAAAGGCTTTGGGTTTTGACTTGTCTTTGCCTCCGCCCTCACCACGCGGCGGGCGGGGTTCGCTCAAAAGGCTGAACTCTGCCTTTGCCCACGCACCCAAAGCTCGTTCGTCCTTGATGGATCCTGCGGGCACAGCAATGTCCATCGCACTCACTTCAACCGGTTCGCCAGTTTCGATTTTCCAGATGTCGCGATGGTTGAGCAAGATTCCGCTAACACCCAACATCAGGAACAGGACCGCTCCCCAAAAACCGGTCCACGCATGGACCCGCTTTAGCCAGCGAATAGCCCGACCGCGTTGCCATTTCGACGGAACAAACAACAGCCCCGATTTATTGAGTTTCCAAAAGCTCATAATTCCGCCCATTTGCGTAACAGATTGTGAAAGGTCGATGTCAGGCCCAGCACGCTGGGATGCTTGTCACCCAATTCGGTGCGGGCAAGGGTGATCGATTGATCGAAGCGATAAAGCAGAGCCCGATTGCCATCGTCGCGCACCATGGATTGGATCCAGAAAAATGACGCCCAACGGCTACCGCGGGTTATCGGTTCGACCCGGTGCAGGCTGTCGGCGGGATACAATACCATATCGCCCGCCGCCAATTTTACCCGCTGTTCGCCATAGCTGCCTTCGATCACCAACTCGCCGCCGTCATATTCATCCGGATCGGTCAGGAAAAGAGTAGCCGAGACATCGGTACGCACCCTTTGACGGGCGCTGGCAATATAGCGGATGGCATTATCGACATGGGCATCAAACCCCATGCCGATATCATAGCGGTTGAACAAAGGCGGAAATACACGAAGCGGCAAGGCTGCTGAATTGAACATCGCATTGCTGCCGAGTGCTCGCAGAATCGTTTCACCCAAAGCTCTCGCTTCGGGCGTATCCTCAGGCACCTGAAGATTATTCTTGGCAAGCGCAGATTGCACACCCGACGTCACATTGCCATCGACCCACTGCGTTTCGGCGAGAACCGTGCGTAGATGGTTCACCTCATCGGGGTTAAGGATCGATGGAATTTTAAGCAGCATGGCAAATCCCTAAAACGGCATGGAGCGGACTGAAAAAATTGCCCGCTCCAATCCAAAGCTAATGTGTGGGGATCAGAAAGCGATCCCCAAACTTGCAACAAAGCTACGTCCTGCGGCCGGCACTACACGCCCGCCATTGACCTGCGAATAGAAGCGCTTGTCGCTGAGGTTGTAGCCGTTCACAGCAAGGCGGTAATTGCCGAACGTGTAACCAACCAGGGCATCAAACGAGACGTAAGAGGGCGTAACCTGCGTGTTTTCGGCATTCAGGAACACCTTTGACTGATAAACAAGTCCACCGCCCAGTTCGAGGCCCTCAAGGATTCCGCCCGACGCCGAATAGGCGCTCCAGACTGACGCCGCGTGTTTGGGCACATAGCGCACCTGATTACCGATGACCGCTGTATTAATCACCACCGCGCCTGTGCCAGTCGTTCCAGTGAATGCCTCGCGGATTTCCGCGTCGATATAGGCATAATTGGCCGAAAGCCGAAGTTCAGGCGTCACGCCACCACTTAACCCCAGCTCGAACCCACGCAACCGTTGCTTTGGTTCAGCCGAATATTGAAGAAAACCGCTAACCGGATCAGACTCGGTCGCGTTGCTGCGGTTGATCTGGAACAGGCTGCTCTGTACCAGCAATCTGTTGCCGAACAAAGCGAGCTTGACGCCAGCGTCAAATGTCTCGGTCTTTTCGGGCGGAAGGTCGGCACGACTAATTGAACCGTTCAATGTGATGCTCGCCAGCGAATCCCCGTTGCCGATCGCATTGGCCTGCGGAATCGCCGCCTTGCTGTACGTCAGATAGGCGCTGACATTGTCACTGGGTTCCCAAATCAGCGAGGCCTTTGGATTCAAGATGCTATTCTTGCCCTTGCGCGTTTCAAAACAAGGACCGGACACCTGACTGACCCCGTTGCAGGTCGTTGCCGCCGCCGTAAACAGTTCCTGGCTTGTTTTGAAATTCAGATACCGCACGCCCACATTGACCGAAAGCGTTTCCGCCAGCCAGAAGCGGTCGTCCACAAAAAATGCCAATTCTGTTCCGCGCAGATCGCGACGGCTGCTGACCGTGCCAGGCGTTATGCCTGCGCCACTGTTGTCCGGATTGATGAGCGTTTTAACAACTGCCGTGCCATTACCAAAGGTCACACGGTCGCTGGCTTGATAGGACATGTCCCATCCGACGAGTAATTCGTTACGCATCCCGCCAATCGGTTTGGTGAACAGCAGGGTCGAAACATTCTGTATCCCACGCGTATCAACATCAATGCCGCCACGGGGTGTGATGCTTACCATCGAGCCGGCAAGCGACGGAATCGACTGCCGGAAGAAGCGCTGATAGCTGCCCAACTTGGTGTCACTGGTGAATTTCAGATGTTCGCCCGCATCATGGGCGAATTTCAGAGTCAGCGTATCCACATTGGCGTTGTCGGTGTCGGTTTGGGCAAATCCATAAAATGTCGAACGCGGGACGCCAAGCTCGGTCACCGGGCGCGTCACCGCAATCGGCACGCCATAATCGGGAATGCGCTCTTCCTGCTGGTGAAGATAAGTGGCAGAAAAGCGGGTATCGGTGCCAATCCCGAATGCGATTGAAGGTGCAAAGGCCCACCGCTTTGAATTCACCACGTCACGGTCGGGCGTATCATTCTGATGCGCCATGAAGTTGATGCGAAAAGCCGATGTTTGGGAAATCGGCATATTACCATCCACCGTGACGCGGCGGTAATTGTCGGTTCCCGCAGATAGATCGATGGCAAACGCCTCTTCCACATGCGGTGTCTTGGAAGTGGTATTGATCGCTCCGCCCGCAACACCACGCCCTAGAGCGGTTGACGACGAACCTTTCAGCACTTCGATCTGCTCATAGTTGAACGCGTCCCGCGTGAACTGACCGAAATCGCGCAGGCCATCGGTAAAGATGTCATTGCCTGCTGCCTGACCGCGAATGAAGAATTGGTCGCCATTGACGACGCCACCTTCGCCGACCTGGGTTGTCACCCCGGCAACATTGCGCAAGGCCTGTTCCAGAGAAACGATGCGCTGTTCCTTGATAGTTTCCGGCGACACGATGCTGATCGCCTGCGGCACGTCGATAACAGGCCCGCGAACGGTGGGAAGACTGACTTCAACCGTTTGGCCTGTCACTACAATGGCTTCACCTGCCTCAGCGTCGGCGTCCGCCGCGTCAACAGCAAAGGCTGGAGCCGCCATCAGCATGGCAGCGGCAATGGAACCAGCGCCGAAAACGGCTAGGCGGGTGATGTCGGAATCGGACACGAGATTTTCCCTTTTTTGAAACTTGCAGCCTGTTATTGCGAGTTATTCGCAAATGCAATTGCAAAAAGAGTTTCAAGAAAAGAATTTTGCATGCGTTATGCCTTTGCTAAGGGACCCGCCAAACTTGAATGGAGTGAGACGCATGAATGCAACCATCTGGCACAACCCCGATTGCGGGACATCGCGTAAGACACTAGCGATATTGCAGGAAACGCCAGATGTGGCCCTGACTGTTATCGAGTATCGCAAAGCGCCGTTCGCGCGTACCAAGCTGGAGCAAATCTTCGGCGATGCCGGTTTAACACCGCGTGAGGCCTTGCGTACGCGCGGTTCGCCTGCTGAAGAACTGGGTTTGATCGAAGGTGCCGACGCAGACGCCATTTTGGACGCGATGGTCGAGCATCCTATGCTTGTCGAACGCCCGTTTGTCGAAACTGACAAGGGCGTACGGCTGTGCCGTCCGCAGGAAAAGGTTTACGAGATTCTGTAAGCGACCCGTCGGAAGTTAAGCAACGTTAAGCTTTTGCCGACTGAACAATTCCAGACTGTCGGCAAAACGCATTGGTCTTCCGAAATAATAGCCCTGGATTTTGTGACAGCCCAGTTGCTGGATCATCGCCAGTTCGCTTTCGGTTTCCACGCCCTCGGCTGTGGTCGCGATATTCAAACTATCGGCCAAAGCAACAACGGCGCGGATGATCGCGACGCTTTCCGCCTTGTTCTTAGCCGCACCCTGTACAAAGCTGCGATCGATCTTGATCGTATCAAACCGGACGTTGCGCAGATAACCCAGCGACGAATAACCGGTGCCAAAGTCATCGAGTGATAACTTGATACCCAGTCCGCGCAGCCGGTCGAGCACCTGAACCGCCAACCCGCCATCGCGCAGGAAGATGCTTTCGGTCACTTCCAGTTCGAGCCGCCACGCCGGAAGCCCGCTGTCATGCAGGGCCGAAATCACAGTGTCTACAAAGGAAGTGCTGGTCAGTTGATCGACCGATATATTGACCGCAATGCGCGTCGATTCCGGCCACTGCATTGCGTCTTCGCAGGACCGGCGAAGCACATAGTCGCCGATTGGCACGATCAGCCGCGCATCTTCGGCAACGGGTATAAATTTCACCGGCGACACATTTCCGAATTTCGGATTGTTCCACCGCACCAATGCCTCAAAGCCGACCAGCATATTGTCCCCCATGCTGTTGACCACCGGCTGATATTCGACATGCAACTGGTCATTCTGCAGTGCGTTGCGCAGTTCAAATTCCATCAATCGCCGTTCTTCGGCATTGGCGTGCAGCTTGTGCTGGTAGTTGTGATGGGTGTTGCCGCCCTGGTCTTTGGACCGGTAGAGCGCAAGATCGGCACTACGCATCAATAATTCCACCGTGCGACCATCGCCGGGTCCCAACGCGCTACCAATGCTGGCACCAATAAAGAGTGTGTTCTGGTCAACCTCATAGGGCCGCGATAGCGTTTCAATGATCCGCCGCGCCAATGTGGCAAGATATTTGGAATCGTTCGCGTCTTTGATGACCACGGCAAATTCGTCACCGCCGAGACGACCACAAAGCTCGTTTTCCGTCATGATCAACTGAAGCCGTCGCGCCACTTGGGCGAGCAGGCGATCACCGACCGGATGGCCCAACGTATCGTTCACGGCCTTGAACCGGTCGAGGTCGATCATCATGAAGCCACAGCGGCGACTCCATTTTTCGGCATCGACCAATGCCTCGCCCAGTGTCTCGGTTAGTAGCAACCGGTTGGGCAGGCCGGTCAGCGTATCGAACCGCGCGAGATGCGAAATCTTGTCCGCCGATACCCGCTGCTCGGTAACATCCGAGCCGACCCCGCGGAAACCCAGGAACGTCCCGTCCTCCGCATGGCGTGGGGACGCCGACAACTCCCACCAGCGGGTTATGGCCTTGATTGTCACTGGCACGATCAGGTTGCTGAATGGCTCACGTCGCTTCAACCGCTCCCCCAACTCGTGCAGGGCTTCGGGATATTGTCCTTTGTCCCATGCGTCACCCGCAATCAGCTTTAAGATCGGCTGGCCTTCAATGACCCGCGCTTCCTCGCCCAACGCGTAGGCAAAGCGGGGAGATACATGTGTGGCACAACGTGAGACATCAGTTTGCCATAGCCAGTCGGCGCCGCTGTCTTCAAACTCGCGTAAGAGCAGGCTGACAGTTTCCGATTTTTCCTGGACGATGGTGTTGGCGATCTCGAACAATATTTGCGCGCGGCACGAACGCAGGCTAACGGTTACCAGCAGCGCCCCGATCCCAACCGATGCCACCGCAAGATAATATGCGCCGTGAAAGATGAACCCGGCGGCCGAGCAAAGACTGGTCACGCTGATAAAGATAGTCGCAGCCATAGGCGCGGTGGGTAGGAGCAATGACACATAGACCATCAGCGCCAGAACGATGGACCACAGGCTGAGTATCTCCATAATGCCGCCGCTTGTACCGAGCAAAGCGAATGCCGATCCCCAAACTGTTCCCGTCCCCAGTGCATGGAGATTGATGCGTCTGACGTCGTCGGGGTTGAGTACCGCGCGGTCCCACACCCATTTGCTGTCGAAATAGTGGAATGAATACAAATGGAATGCACTGAAAACCGTGATCCAGCCAACCGTCACCCAAACGGGAGCAATCCCGCGGTAAAGGAACACCGTCAGGATCGCAAAGCACATGTTCAGCGCTACCCGCAATGTGGTGCGTTTACGCATAGTACGAGCCTGAACGCTGCGCATCAAATCCCGGTCGAGGCTGGCAGGTTCTGCCAGCCCCAGCAACACCTTAAACGACAATTCGCTTACAAGGTCCAGGGATTGATCTTTTGTGGTCACAGGCTGGTTCTAGCGCGTGAACCTTACTCAAAGGTAAGTAAGTCGGCGATTCTGCATCGGGAGGGCGGAAAATTCCATAGCAAAATCAACGTCGACTGAACTTTACTGCATATTAACCTACAATGTTGCTTGCCATCGATTTCAAGCGGCAATCGCATATGGCTGGATCTCGCCCGACAGATACAGATTGCGCGCCTTTGCCCGGCTCATTTTGCCCGAGCTGGTGCGCGGCAATGTGCGGGGAGGAACGAGTTCGACGACGCAGTTCATGCCGGTGACCGAACGCACCTTGTCGCGGATCTGTTCGCGCAATTTTGCGCGTTCGATCTCGTCCGTAGTGCGGCATTGAACCAGCACAGCGGGTGTTTCCTCACCCCCCGGTGTGGTCACGGCGAAAGCGGCGATATCGCCCGCCTTGAATCCCGGCAATTGTTCCACGGCCCATTCGATATCCTGCGGCCAGTGGTTTTTGCCGTTAATAATGATCATGTCCTTCGCGCGGCCGACGATGAAGATATATCCGTTCGACAGATAGCCCATGTCTCCCGTATCGAGCCAACCATCCACCAGACAGGCGTCTGTCGATTCCTTGTCGCGGAAATATTCTTTCATCAGCGAAGGCCCCGAACACCAGACCTTGCCGATGGTCTTGTCACCAAGCGCGCGTCCATTTTCGTCACGTATTTCGATCGTCATGTCTTTCACGGCCTTGCCGCAGTTGACGATCGCGCGGTAGCGGGTCGGGCGGTCGGCGGCACCGGCATGACCGGTGAGTTCGGTTTCCTCGACCAGTTCGACCTGTATGCCTTCGCCCATGGGCATGATCGAAACTGCCAGCGTAGCTTCAGCCAAACCGTAGCTCGGCGCAAACGCACGCGCGTTGAAGCCGGCATCACCAAATGCATCGACAAAGCTCTGCATCACGTCGGGGCGGATCATATCCGCGCCATTGCCCGCAAGACGCCATTTCGAAAGATCAAAGCGATCCGACACCTGGCTCTGGCTCGAAATCCGGCGGGCGCAAATGTCGTAACCGAAGGTTGGCGAGTAGCTGATAACCGTGCCGTCGGCGGCACTGATCACGTCGAGCCAGGCGAGCGGCCGCCGGGCAAAATCCTCGGTCTTCATGTAATCGGTCGACACCTGATTGGCGACGGGCGACAGGAAGCAACCGACCAGCCCCATATCATGATACCAGGGCAGCCACGACACGCACCGGTCGGTGTCGGTGACTTCCATGCCATGCGAATGGGCCGAGAGATTGTTGAGCAACGCCTTGTGCGTCACCGCGACGCCATGCGGAAAACGCGTCGATCCGCTCGAATATTGCAAATAGCAAATCTCGTCAGTGTTGGCGGTCGGCAGATCGGTCTTGAGTGCAATCAGGTCGGCGAAGCTTTCCCAGTCTATGCCTTCGACACCGCAAGCCTTAGCAGCATCGCCGGCCATTTCGGCGAGTTCAGCGGGGTAAAACAGGGCTTTGGGATCGCAGCTTTTCAATTGCACCGACAACTGGTCGACATAGCTTTCTTTGCCGCCAAAGGACGTTGGCAACGGCAGCGGTACCGGCCAGGCACCGGCATAAATGCAGCCGAAAAACAACGCGGCAAAATCGGGACCGGTTTCGGCGACCAGCGCAATCCGGTCGTTTTTCCTGATGCCGTGGTTGATTAACCGGTAAGCCGCATCAAGTGCGTCCTTACGCATTTCGGAATAAGGATATGGCCGCGCCAGCGCACCCCGCATGTCGTGAAAGTTAAGGCCACGCTTGCCGGTCGCTGCATAGTCCAGCGCTTCACCAAGCGTTGCAAAGTCGGAAAGGCGGCGCGGCAAAGCGTCCTGCGTCGGAGTGGCCGAGAGTTCGATCATTGATATTCCTAGCTACCCAATTATTATTTTGTCAGCATCGACTTTACCCGCTGATCCGAGTTCAAATTTCGACCCGACTGTGGCACAAATAGGGCGTGAAAGGCAAAACAACCGACAAAAAACCGCCTCCGCCGCTGAATAACGAGCGTTTGCGCGGTCTTGCGCTGCATTATGTCGGGAAATATGCGACCACGAGAGGGAAGCTCGCGACCTATTTGGCCCGTAAAATCCGTGAACGGGGCTGGGAAGGAGACCGGAGTGCCGATGTCGCTGGATTGGCTGAACAATTTGCCGAACTTGGTTATGTCAATGACGCCCAATTTGCCGAAGCGCGCAGCCGGTCGTTTGTCCGGCGCGGTTACGGGAAACGGCGGCTGGACGAGGATTTGCGCGCATCCGGTATCACCGAAAATGACGCGAGCGTGGCCACCGGTCATATGGACGACAGCGCATTTACGGCGGCGGAAAATTTTGCCCGCAGGAAACGGATAGGCCCTTTTGCCAGCGAGGCTACAACCCCGGAAAAACGTCAGAAACAGCTGCAAGCCTTCTTGCGCGCAGGCCATGGCTTTGATCTGGCACGTCGCTTCGTGGGCGCGGAGCCGGGGGAAATTTTGGAGGAGGAATGAGCCTTTCAGGTCATATCAAAAAACGGTGGTGCCAAGACTGAAGTGCGACACCTTCTATAGTTTCTGAGGCCTTTACGACCAGTTGAGCGAAGACCTCATTGGGTGCCTGGAAGTCGAGGACTTTGCGTGGTCGGTTGGCGAAGTCATCAACCGGGCTGGCAGAGCAAACTTTGCATTGCAAGACGGTAATTTAGGGGCTTTCGCACCTGTCATCAGAATTGAAAGGTCACACTAAAGTCTCACCTGAACGAAGTTGAGCACCGGGCCGGGAGTGACAAGAGTGACGCCTGTTTCACACATTTTCCTGATACTTCATTGCGTCCATTGGCAAGATAATTTCCTACAAGCATCTATGCGCCAATGCGTCGGTATTATAGGAAGGGAGCGGACAAGGTCAAAGAGCAAGTCGCAATGGCGACAGTTGCGAATGTCCCAAATGATTCCCTACATTGCAAGCCCTGTGATGAAGGAGGCAACGAATATGTCCCCTTTCGCTCAATAGTGACAATCAAGGTAACACAACCTATCCTTGCATATTGGGATTGGGTTTCAGTTCAACCTCACGCCCTTTCGAAAAAGGCCGTGGCAGTCTCTCAGCTACCACGGCCCCTCTCCCCCCGGCGCGTTGTTTGGGTTCAGCCTGTAACTGAACCCAATTACCTGACGATCAGGCAATTTTCGCCTGCCGCTTTCAGCTTCGCACAGAGTTGCTGCGCGGCTGCGGCGTTGGCGGTGATTGCCTGAAGTCGAAATACCTTGCGGCCACCTTCTACGGTGGCTTCGGCGATTTTGCGGTTGGTGCCGGACAGGAAGCCGAAACGCTTACCAAAGGCCGCCCATGCGTGGTCTGCCGTCGCGGCGTCGCCAAAGGCGCCCAACTGAACCATCACTGCCCCAGCGGGTGTCGAGATGTTACCCGCGGGCGTCGAGACGTTACCAGCGGGCGTCGAGACGCTGGCTGCTGGTTTCCCTTTCGCAGCCGCCATTGCGGTAGCTGATTTTGCAGCGTCGGCCTTTGGCGGGGCCAATGTGGCGCCGGTTTTCTTGCCCTCGCTTGCGGCAAAGGCGGCATCGCCCTCACCTTCAAATTTCTTGCCCTCCGGATGGTCAGGCTTGACCTTATAGTCGCCCTCTTGTGCGGCGATCAATTCGCCGGTACCGCTCGTCCCACCCGGCTGATAGCGCTGTAGCCAGTAAATTCCGCCAACAACCGCGGCGAGCAATGCCAGCCCGCCGAGCACCAGGCCCGCAACTTTTAAGGGTGATGCGCCCTCATCATAATCATAGCCGTCCGCAGTCTCCAACCAGGGCAGACGATCAGGATCGTCAAGCCCCAGTCCGTCGTTCGTAGTGTCGCTCATGCCAAACTCCCAAATGTTCAAGCATGTTGCTACATGCTGTAGGCGGCTTCGACACCCATCAAACGAAGCCCGTTTCGGATAACCTGCCCGATATTCGCGGCCAAGAAAAGCCTCGCGCCGGTCAGCGCGGGGTCGTGTGCCAATATGAACCGTTTTTCCGGACGGTCATTACCAAGATTCCAGTACGCATGGAAGGCCGCAGCGAGGTCGCCAAGGTAGAAGGCGATCCGGTGCGGTTCGCTGGCCTTTGCCGCCGCCTCGATGATACGAGGAAAGTTTGCGGCTTCACGAATGAGCGCAATTTCTTCGTCGCCCAACAGGTTCAACTGGGTGCCGTCGATACCCAGCCCCTCGCCTTCCGCTTTGCGCAGGGTCGAACTGATCCGGGCATGGGCATATTGCACGTAGAAAACCGGATTGTCCTTAGACGCTTCGACCACCTTGGCGAAATCGAAATCCATCTGGGCGTCGGATTTGCGGGTCAACATGACGAAGCGGACAACGTCCTTGCCTACCTCCTCGACCATATCGGCAAGTGTCACGAAACTGCCCGACCGCTTCGACATTTTGACCGGTTCGCCACCACGCAGCAGCTTCACCATCTGCACCAGCTTGATGTCGAAATCGACCGTGCCGCCAGTCAGTGCGCCCACGGCCGCCTTGATGCGCTTGACGGTACCGGCATGATCCGCGCCCCAGATGTTGACCATGGCGTCGACATTCTGGCTTTTCTGGAAATGATAAGCGAGGTCCGCACCGAAATAGGTCCAGCTGCCATCCGATTTCTTGATCGGACGGTCCTGATCGTCGCCAAATTGTGTGGCGCGGAACAAGGGCAGCGTGACCGGCTCCCAATCGTCGATTTCCTTGCCCTTGGGCTTTTCGAGTTCGCCGTCATACACGAGGTCGCGGGCGCGCAGTTCCTTTTCGGCGGCATCGGCCTTGCCCGCCTCGTGCAGTTCGGCTTCGGACGAGAACAGGTCGTGGTGGATGCCGAGCAAAGCCAGATCGGCCTTGATCATCTCCATCATGTCGGCGACCGCCGCCTTGCGGAACAGGACGAGCCATTCAGCCTCGGGCGCGGCGGCATATTGGTCGCCAAATTCCTTGGCGAGACGCTGACCCACGGGGATCAGGTAATCGCCGGGATATAAGCCTTCGGGGATTGCCCCGATATCTTCACCCAACGCCTCGCGGTAGCGCAGATGCGCGGACCGGGCGAGGACATCGACCTGGCCGCCGGCGTCGTTGATATAATATTCGCGGATGACCTTGTAACCCGAGAATTCCAGCAATGCCGCCAGCGCATCGCCAACCACCGCGCCGCGGCAGTGCCCCATGTGCATTGGGCCGGTGGGGTTAGCAGAGACATATTCGATATTGACGGCCTTGCCGTCGCCGAGGCGCGAACGGCCGTAATCATCGGCGGTCCGGGCAATATCGCGCAGCTCATCGAGCCATGCCGACGCGTCGAGGCGCAGATTGAGAAAACCAGGCCCCGCGATCTCGACACCGGTCACGCCTTCGATCTTCGCGAGTTCGACCGACAAGGCCTCCGCCAAGGCACGCGGGTTGCTGCCTGCCGGTTTCGCCAACACCATCGCCGCATTGGTCGACAGGTCACCGTGTGACGGATCGCGCGGCGGCTCTATCGTCACATTGCTGCGGTCAAGTCCGGCAGGCAAGCCGCTCGAAGCCACCAGCCGGTCGAGCGCATCGTTCACATGCGCTGCAAATTGCGTAAAAATGGTCACGGCAAAGGCCCGAAATTATGCGCGGTTAGCGCGTTACGTTATATTTCAGCTGATCCTCGGTCAGCTGGAAACCGACAAGCATTTCAAAGCTTGATCGGACGACGGCTGCACGGACCTCGGGATCAGCCATCGGGTCGAGCGCTGCATCGGCATCACCCGGCTTGCGCTTCTTGGTGATTTTGGCGACGATGTCGGCGGGCAACCGCGCGGACGCGCCATCGATATAGCTTGCGACCTGGCCGGTTGCAGTAGCGCGCGGTTGGCCGTCAGCGAACTGCAATGTCACCTGGCCCACCCGCTTGGCCACAACCGCGCTCCCGCCCTGCACTACGCTTGAGAAATACGGCACGGACACGCTCCTTGCGCCGCGCGTGTCCGTGCGGCGCGCCTGCACGTCAAAGCTTGCCTGCGAATAGATTTTGTCAGCACCGTCGGTGCAGGTCGGGCGGACATTGGTGATCGACGCCACAACATCGATTGCGCTCGCATCCTGACTATTTGCCGGATTGAACAGCGTGATGTCGCCCGTGCCATCGGGCACAGCCACGGTCGGGCAACCGGTACGCGTCATGCTAACCCCCACACCGGAACTGATGTCAAGTTCGCCATCCTTGCTGCAACCGGCGAGCAACACCGCGGCAATCCCGGTATTCAGAACAATGGCAGCAAATTTCATATTGGATTGTCCTCAAGAATTTCTTATTTGGCCGACCAAGCGACAAGAAGTCCGGTCCTTAACCTTGCACCACGCGACACGCAACAGGGGAAAGCCCTTGGCCTGAGCGCGTACCTTATCTAAAGGACATTGCCGATGACTGAACAGCAATCTCCCAAGCGGCCTCTCAGGCTGTTACTCGCTGCGCCGCGCGGCTTTTGTGCAGGGGTCGACCGCGCGATCAAGATTGTGGAACTCGCGCTCGAACAGCACGGCGCCCCGGTCTATGTCCGCCATGAAATCGTCCATAACCGCTATGTCGTCGACAGCCTGAAAGCCAAGGGCGCGGTGTTTGTCGAGGAGCTGGACGAGGTGCCCGCAGGCGGCCATGTCGTTTTTTCGGCACACGGTGTGCCGAAATCGGTGCCGACCAATGCCGAGGCGCGCGGTCTGGCTTATTTCGACGCGACCTGCCCGTTGGTATCGAAAGTCCATCGCCAGGCCGAACGGCAGGTCGATGCCGGCCGCCATATTGTCTTTGTTGGCCATGCCGGACATCCCGAAGTCGTCGGCACATTTGGTCAGGTTCCCGAAGGCTCGATGAGCTTGGTGGAAACGGCGGAGGATGCGGAAGGATTGCAACCCGCCGACCCAGACAGCCTTGCCTTTCTAACGCAAACTACCTTGTCGGTCGATGACACAGCGGAAATCATCAGCATATTACGGCGCCGCTTTCCATCTATCACCGGCCCAAAGGGCGAAGACATTTGTTACGCTACCTCCAACCGGCAGGAAGCGGTGAAGGCAATTGCCACGCAGTGCCAACTGGTGCTGGTCATCGGCGCACCCAATAGCTCCAACTCGCTGCGTTTGGTGGAAGTCGCCATCCGCTCCGGCACGCGGGCGCATCTGGTGCAACGTGCCGAGGATATCGAACTGTCGTGGTTCGATGGCATCGAAACATTAGGGCTGACCGCTGGCGCTTCTGCTCCGGATATATTAGTGCGCGAAATTATCGACGCACTGACGGTGCATTTCGATCTCGACGAACAGCAAGTGACGACAGCAGAAGAAAGTATCACCTTCAAACTGCCGCGAGAGCTGGCAGAAGCAGGCTCGTAACTTTCTATGGCAGTCTATACCCAGCTTGGATCGGAAGACGTAGCCGCGTTGCTGCAGCATTATGATGTCGGCGAACTCGTCGCGATGAAGGGCATTGCTGAGGGCGTTCAGAACAGCAATTTCTATATTGAAACGACGCAAAACCAGTTCATCTTGACGCTTTATGAAAACCAGGTTGATCCTGCCGATCTGCCGTTTTTCTATGCGTTGCTCGCACATCTGCATGAGGCCGGCTGCAAAGTTCCCCGTTTCATTGCCGACAGGAACGGCCAGTGGCTGCAACAGGTGGGCGGTCGCCCCGCCTGCCTGATCGAGTTCCTTTCCGGCGTATCGGTCACGCACCCGACAGCGGCACAGGCATATTCAACGGGCGCGGCATTGGGTGATCTTCACAAGGCGCTCGCCGATTTCGCCGAAGTCAGGGCCAATGCGTTGGGTGTCGATGCGTGGAGGCCTCTGGCTGACCAGTGCAGCGATGCCGATTTGAACAATATCGCGCCGGGGCTTGCCCAAAGAATTCGCGCCGAGTGCGATTATGTCGAGGAACATTGGCCGCGCGATTTGCCGCTGTCGGCCATCCATGCCGACCTGTTTCCGGACAACGTACTGATGCTGGGCGATGCCGTCACCGGCCTCATTGATTTCTATTTCGCCTGCACCGACACGCGCGGTTATGACTTGGCCATTACCCATAGTGCCTGGGCATTTTCGGGAGACGGACAGACTTTTTATGCCGACGTCAGCGATGCGCTGCTTCACGGCTATTCCGCGCAATTCCCGATTGATGTGCCAACGCGGGACGTTCTGCCGGTTTTGCTGCGCGGTGCGTGCTTGCGTTTCCTTTTGACTCGTTGTTATGATTGGATAAATACACCCGCCAATGCGCTGGTCACCCGGAAAGACCCGTTGGCATATTTGCGGCGGCTTGAGTTTTATAGCGATGATGCCAATGTCGCAGCGATGATAGGGCAATTGCAGTGAAGCAGGTTGAAATCTTCACCGATGGTGCGTGCAAGGGCAATCCCGGCCCGGGCGGCTGGGGCGCGGTCATCCGCTATGGCAAACATGAAAAAGAGATTTCAGGCGGCGACCCTGCGACTACAAACAATCGCATGGAATTGTGGGCAGCGATACAGGCGCTCTGCATGCTGATCGAACCGTGTCAGGTCAAACTACACACCGACAGCAAATATGTCTGCGACGGTATTACCAAATGGGTCGCCGGATGGCAGCGCAATGGCTGGAAAAACGCATCCAAACAACCTGTGCGCAATGCCGATTTGTGGCACGATCTGATCGAAGCTGCGGCGCGACACGAGATCGAATGGCTATGGGTCAAGGGCCATAGCGGCCATGTGGAAAATGACCGCGCGGACCGGCTGGCGAGCGATGCCGCCGATGCAATCATCGCAACGCGCTAGCAGCGTTTTTAATACAGGGACACTAATACAGGGACACAATACCTATTTTACTGCGATACCTATTGGAGTATCGCACACTGGGATAAAGAAATAGGTATTGTGTCCCTGTATTAAAAACGCTTTGGCGCATATCGTTCAGCGTCAATTCCTGAGGGCGGCTTGATCGCCTCGCTCAACAACGATGCCGCCAGTTGCGCAACCGCGGGGGCGGTCTGGATGCCGAAGCCACCCTGCCCCGCCAACCAGAAGAATGCAGGCATTGCCGTATCGCAACCGATAACAGGCAACCTGTCGGGCGCAAAGCTGCGCAGGCCCGCCCATTTATGCTCGACATGACCGATTCGCCAATCGACGACCTGTTGCAGCCGGTCGATGGCGATTGCGATGTCCAGTTCCTCGGGTGCCGCATCGCATGGCGGGCACGGCGTTTCATCATGCGGGCTGAGCCAAAGCCTGCCACCGGCGTCGGATTTGAAATAAAAGCTGCCGTCCAGACCGATCACCAATGGTAAAGCAGCAGGTGCCGATGGTTCGACCGTGAGTTGTACAATTGTGCGCCTGTGCGGTCTTATGTCGAGTGGGGTGACGCCCGCCATTGCTGCAACAGCATCGGCCCATGCACCGGCCGCATTGACCAGCGTTCCTCCCGAAAAAATACCGCCGCCCGTTTCAATCTGCCACGCCCCATTTTGCCACTTTGCGGATTTTAACGGGGCATTGCAAATCAGCTTGGCACCGTCCCGTTTGGCTCTGCGCAAATATGCCGCATGCAGCGCCGCCACATCAATGTCGCAGCAATCGGGTTCCCATAAAGCCTCCGTCCAGTTTTCAAGCAAGCCGGGTATGTGCCTGGCTGCTGCGGCAGAATCGAACCGTTCCAACTGCACGCCGCTTCGTTCAAAATCGTGAAGCATTTCAAGAGCGGCTTTTGCATCATCCGGAGTCCCAATATAAAGCGCCCCGCGCGAGTGCAGCAAGGGTCCGTCGTGAAAATCGGCGGGCGGCTTGGCAAGAAATGGCCCCGATGCCGTGGTCAACGGCTGAACATCGGGTCCGCCATAGCTTTCCGCCCAGAACGCCGCCGAACGCCCGGTCGAATGATAACCCGGCTGCGCCTCCGCCTCCAGCAACAGCACCGAACGCGAAGCCGCAATTTCAGCGGCAAGGCTGGCCCCGGCAATCCCTGCACCGACAATGATAATGTCGAAATCGTTCATGATACCGGCGCGTATTTGTCCCAGAATTTATCTATCCGTTCGAGGCATTGGTCGCGCACTTTGTCTGCCTCGCGTAACAATTCATGCGCCGCGTCCTTGCCAAAAATCAAAGTTTCGGCGTTGGGCAGACGTCTGCTGTCCTGCAAAATGCGCGGTGTGCTGACCAGTTGGTCGGTGGTCGTTGCCATAAGCAATATTGGCGTTTTGATGCGTTCGAGCATATCCGGCTCCCCCATCAAGCGGATCGAAGCGATCGCGCGCTCAACCCAGTGCCAGCTAGGTGGGCCCAGTCTAATTTCGGGGCGCAGCTCCCACCATGCCAGTTCGTCTCCATAACGTTCTAAATCGTGGGTAAGAATTTTCTTGCGCAGGTTCATCGGCGACATTGGTTTTTCGCTTACTTTCCACGCTGCGTGCTCGCCTCGACCGATGGCACACATCAATTTGGCAAAAGCATGGTTCCAAGCGAGTGGCACGCCGCCGGTTTGAATACCCAGCATCGGCGCGCTCATGACGACCGCCACGGGATCAATCGCCTTTTCGGCAAGCGCGCGCATAGCCAGATGCCCGCCCATGCTGTGCGCGATCACGACATGGGGCCCGGGCGTCGAGGCCTTCCATATTGTCCAGAACGCCGCGAGGTCAGCAATCCAGGTCGAAAAATCATTGATATGGCCGACCCGGCGATCAGCGAGCAGCCGACCGGAATTACCCTGCCCACGCCAGTCAATCGATGTCACTACCCAACCGGCCCGCGAATAATGTTCCAGGGTCTCAAGGTATTTTTCATAATGGTCGCCGCGACCGACCAGGAACAGCAATGCCCCCCGGGGCTTCGCGTCCCCGACACTTTGCGCTGGCCAGTCGATCCGGCGGATCGGCCAGCCATCGGCTGCGTGCCACATCGTTTCGGTTGCGTCTGCCGGAATGGAGCGGCGATCAAACGCCGTTTTCGGTGCGTGCATGGTTACCTTTTGGCAAGCTTTGATAGTTAATGCTGTCGGTATGACCACCGAAGCTCTCGCTTACGCACTCCTCGCAGGATTGGCAATTGTACTGATTTTGTCAATTTATACCGATATAAGATATCGTCTTATTTTCAATAAGATAACCATCCCAATCGCGTTGGCTGCGCCATTGTTCTGGTATGCGACGGGTAGCTTTACCCTGAGCGGTATTGGCATTCATTGTCTAACCGCTGCCATTACATTCGCATTCTTTGCCATATGGTTCCATTTTGGCATGATGGGCGGGGGAGATGTCAAGCTTTTCGCGGCTTTGGCACTGTGGTTCCCGTGGGTCGATGTGATCCGCATGGTACTTTATGCATCGGTGCTCGGTGCCCTGGTAACCATCATTTTTCTTGTGATTCATAAACTTCGGCAAGGGGTTGGGCCTGCCCGCATTCCATATGGGGTTGCCATCTCGCTCGCCGGGCTTTGGATGACCGGTGAACGGTTTTTTAACCATTTTACGTGAAATAGCATTCTTCAATCGGGGACCTTTCAGGGGACAAATTCGTCATGGATAGGAAAAAAGTCATTTTGCTGGTAGGTGCGCTGCTTATTGCCGCGCTTACCGCTTTCATGGCGCGCAGCATGTTTACCGGTGCCTCGGCACCTCAGGCAGTTGCTGCCAAGCCGGTTGAAACCGGCCCCAAAGTTCTGGTCGCGACCAAGGCATTACCGGTCGGTACAATCATTACCGCCGACGCCTTTCGTTATCAGCCCTGGCCAAAAGAACTGGTCGAAGCGGCCTACTTCATCGAAGGCGGGGAAAATTCAATACCGATGGAAGATCTGGTAGGTACGGTTGTCCGCAACGCGGTAACCGCTGGTCAGCCCGTCACGCAAGGATCGCTGGTCAAGCCTGGTGATCGCGGTTTTCTGGCCGCAGCACTTGGGCCTGGTATGCGCGCTATTACAGTGCCGGTATCGGCACTTACCGGTGTTGCAGGCTTTGTGTTTCCGGGCGACCGCGTTGACCTGATGTTGACGCAAAATGTTGCAGGCGACACCGGACCGGCATTGAAAGTCTCGGAAACGATCATGCGCAATCTGCGCGTGCTGGCCACCGACCAACGTTCAAACAACACTGTCGATGAAAACGGTAATACCGTGATTTCCAAATACAAGCTGGTGACGTTTGAAGTAACGCCCCGCATTGCTGAGAAAATTACCGTTGCGCAGTCAATTGGAACGCTCAGCCTGTCCTTGCGCTCGTTGGCCGACAATGCAGCGGAGCTGGAGCAAGCTCTGGCGTCAGGTTCAGTCAGTGTTCCTGAAGGCACAAGCGACGCAGACGAAGAACGCATTCTGGCTTCGATCGCCAAGCAGCCGACCGCAGAACGCGGGTCATATGCGACCGGCGGGCAAGTATCCCGTTTCCAGCGTAGCACGATCCCGGCGCAGTTGCCCGTGGCTGTAGCGGTGGAACAAGTGCGCGTTGCACGACAGGTGGCGAAGGTGGCCAAGGGCCGGGTCGTTCGGGTTTCCCGCGGCGGTTCCACCACCGAAGTAGACGTTAACCCGAGGTAATCATGATGACCTATAAAAACGCTCTTAAATCCGGCTTTGCTGCCGTCATCCTGGCCACTGCTTGCGTGACCCCTTCAATGGCAGCGCCCGCATCGCAGGCAAGCCAGCCGGGTGGCAAAACGATTGTTCTTTCAATCGGTCGCGGTCAACAAGTGAACCTGCCTGCATCGATCACCGATGTGGTGGTTGGAGACTCCGGGATCGCCGATGTTGAGGTGAAATCACCCAGGCAGCTTTACATCTTTGCCAAAGGCCCCGGCGAAACAACAATTTATGCGACCGATGCCAACGGCAGGACCGTGTACCAAGCATCAGTCCGCGTTGGTACCAATCTGGACTCGCTTGACCAGATGCTCCTGCTGGCAATGCCCGAGTCAGATATCAAAGTGACAACAATGAATGGTGTTGTCCTGCTCACCGGCACCGTCGCACAGCCCGAAGATGCAGCAGAGGCAGAACGTCTGGCATCAGCTTTTGTCGGTGGCAGTACGCAGGTCATCAGTCGCCTGAAAAACGCAACGCCGTTGCAGATTAACTTGCAGGTTCGCGTGGCCGAAGTTAGTCGATCACTGTCGAAAGAAATTACAGGAAACCTGCAAACGTCCAAATCGGGCGTTGACAGTTCGGGGCGGCCTTATGGTTATGGCATCGCCCGCGGTCGGGATTTTGTCAACGATACCGGGCAAGTGCTATTTCCTGAAGGATTGGGCACCATTGCCGGACTTGGTCGCCTGTTTGGCATCGATGTGGCAGCAGCCTTTGACCTGTCGGAACGGGCTGGTCTGGTTTCGACGCTGGCGAACCCGAATCTGACAACAGTGTCAGGCGAAACCGCCGAATTTTTGGCGGGTGGGTCCTTTCCGGTTGTGACTTCGTCGGACAATGGCACGTCAGTCACGTATAAGGATTACGGGGTCAATCTGACATATACTCCGACGGTGCTTGCCGATGGCCGCATCTCGCTGCGGGTACGCTCTGAAGTTTCGGATATTTCGTCACAAGGCGCAGTTCGGATTGGCGGCTTCGAAATTCCGGCAACTACAACACGCATGGCTGAAACCACGATTGAACTGGGTTCGGGCCAAAGCATGATGATTGCCGGCTTGCTAAGCAACCAGCTCGGTAGCTCGGTCGATAAAATGCCGGGTGCCGGCGATATTCCTGTTCTGGGCGCACTTTTCAAGTCCAACGGCTGGAAGCGCAACGAAACCGAATTGATGATCGTCATCACGCCTTATCTGGTGAAACCGGTTTCGGACAGCGAGATCAAACTGCCCACTGATGGCATACACACACCCAATGATCTGGAACGCGTGCTGTTGGGTAAAGTAACCAGCGACAAAGGTGACAAAATTCGCCCCATGCCGACCATCGCTCCTGCTGCGCCGACTGGCCCGGAATTGGGTTCGGTTAGCGAGGCAGCCCCTGCCCTGCCCGGCAAATCGGCGAAGGCAAGCGCACAGGCGTCATCGGGTCCCGGCTTCAGCTTTGACAATTGATAACCAGTTTCAGGAGATTAGACATGAATCATACCAAATTCCTGATCACCGCAGGCCTAAGTCTGGCTTTGGCCGGATGCGGTTCGCTGGGAAGCAACACCTCAATGTATTCGGTCCACCAGCCAGTGGTCGAACGCACCAACTATGCCATTGATATCAATGTCGATGGCAGCGGCATTCCGACCGACGAACAACGGCGCATGGCCGAATGGTTTGACGCTATGCGATTGGGTTATGGCGACCGCGTCGCGATTGATTACGGCAGTGGTTATGAAAACGCCGCCAGCCGCCAGATCGTTTCAGAATTGGCTGCTGAACGCGGCATTTTGATTGGCGACACGGCCCCGGTAACGCCCGGCCATGTAGCCCCCGGCACAATACGCGTAGTTGTGACGCGTTCGTCGGCGTCGGTTCCGACCTGCCCGAATTGGTCAACAACTGGCGACTCCAATTTCAATTCCAGCAACCACAGCAATTACGGTTGTTCGACAAACAGCAACCTGGCCGCCATGATCGCCGATCCTGAGGATCTGGTGCGCGGCCGAGAAGACAAAAAACTGGATGACAATAGCGGCACCAAAGCCGTCAACGCTTATCGCGCCAAAACTGGAGGCAATTGATGAACGCTCCTTGGAAATCTAACGTAGCTGGTACGCGTGATCCGATAAACGCCTTTGTCTGCGACGACATGACGCTGGATGTGATCCGCAGCGTGTGCGACGAGATGGGCTGGAGTCAGGAAAAGGCCTATAAAGGCGGCTTGCGGAATGCCGTCCAGTCCTTGTCGGTGTCGGCAAGTCCACAAATCCTGCTGGTCGATTTGTCTGAATCGGGTGATCCAATCAACGACATCAACAGCCTGGCCGAAGTGTGCGAACCAGGCACGGTGGTAATCGCGGTTGGCCAAGTGAACGATGTCCGCCTGTACCGTGACCTCGTGATGTCAGGCTTGCAGGACTATCTGCTTAAACCGATCAGTCCGGATGCATTGCGTGACGCATTTGCCCATGCCCAGACAATATTGAACGCGCCCAAGCATGAAGAAAATGCGGGCGACCGCCCGCATGTTTCAACGGCCATCATCGGCACGCGCGGCGGTGTCGGAGCATCGACGATCGCAGCATCACTGGCATGGCTTTTTTCCGATAAGGACGGGCATCCGACCGGATTTCTGGACCTCGATGTCCATTTCGGCACCGGTGCCCTGGCGATGGACCTGGAACCCGGTCGCGGCTTGACTGACGCAATCGACAATCCAAGCCGCATCGACGGCCTGTTTATTGAACGCGCCATGATCAAGGCGAATGACAAGCTGTCGATCCTGTCGGCAGAAGCACCGATGAACAGCCCGGTTTTGACCGATGGTACGGCCTTCTTTCAGCTACAGGAAGAGTTCCGGGCGGCCTTTGAAAACACGGTAATCGATATGCCGCGCAGCATGATTATCGCTTATCCGCATTTGATGCAGGATGTAAACGTCACGGTCATTGTTACCGAATTGACGCTTGCTGCAGCGCGGGACACCATCCGTGTCCTTGCATGGCTGAGATCGAACGCCCCGCAAACCAAAACCATTGTTGTGGGCAACAAGATGCAGACCACTGCGCCTGAAATTTCGCGCAAGGAGTTTGAAAGCACGATTGAACGCAAACTCGATTTGGCCATCCCTGCCGATGCCAAAGCCGCTGCTCAGGCAGCAAAGCTTGGTCGCCCGATGGTCGATGCGGTACGCGGCAGCAAGGCATCAATCGGGATAATGGCACTCGCCGAAATGATCCATGGCACAGCAGCCGAAGTCGCGGCGGCGGCTCCGGTTGAGAAAGACAAGATTAAAAAGTCAATGATGGGCGGCTTTAAATCCATGCTTTCGAAAAAATAAGGTGATGTCGGGGTGCACCAGTACCACACCCCAGTTTGATATGGTGGTTAGATCGCAATGCAGACTCTGGTTTTAACAGCAGGCAGCTTTCTGGTTTTGATCTTGTGCGCGTTGGCGTTCATGGGTCCGAATACCGGCAAAGCAACCTCGCGTCGGCTTGGTGTTGTCAAATTCAGACATTCCGACAGTGCCGACGCGCGCGTCGAACTGCAGATGCGTAAAGCCGTTGCATCGCGCCGTCCGTTGATATTCTCGGCCGGTCAAAATATCAGCCGCGCTGACAAACTCCGCCTTCGTCTGGCACAGACCGGCAAAAAATGGAAGATGAAACAGTATCTGTATGCGTCCGGCGGACTTGCATTTACCGTTTTCGCGCTGCTTTTGATGAAGGGCGCCCCAGCGTATTTCGCCTTGTTCGGGGGACTTCTGGTGGGTGCCGGTTTGCCGCACATGGTCATCGGCTACTTGATCAGCAAACGCATAAAAATGTTCACTGCCAACTTTCCTGACGCCATCGAACTCCTGGTTCGCGGTCTGAAGTCCGGCCTACCGGTCGGCGAAACGCTAAATGTTGTGGCCAGGGAAATTCCGGGGCCAGTCGGCATCGAATTCAAAATGGTCACCGAGAAGATCAAAATCGGTAAGACCATGGAAGACGCGTTGCAGGAAACCGCAGATCGTCTTGGCACAGCCGAATTTCAATTCTTCGTCATCACTCTGGCCATCCAGCGCGAAACCGGTGGCAACTTGGCGGAAACGCTTGCCAATTTGGCCGATGTCTTGCGCAAACGCTCTCAAATGAAGATGAAAATTCGTGCAATGTCGTCCGAATCCAAGGCGTCGGCATATATCGTTGGTTCGTTGCCGTTCTTCGTTTTCGGCATGATCTGGATGGTGAACCAGAAGTATCTGGCAGGCTTTTTCTATGAACCACGGCTGATCATTGCAGGGATCATCGGCGCGGTATGGATGAGCATTGGCGTGTTCATCATGGCCAAAATGGTCAGCTTTGAAATTTAAGTCGGGGACGGGGCAGAAAATATGACCAATCCAGGGGGACCTCAGCTTCTCGGCATCGACGTGTTCATGGTCGCCACATTGCTGTCCGCAGTGGCGACTACGGCGGTATTTCTCGCCATTTATGCAGCAATCACAGTGCGCGATCCGATGGCAAAACGGGTTAAGGCGCTTAGTGAACGGCGTGAACAGTTGAAGGCGGGTATTACCGCCACAACCGCCAAAAAACGGGCAAAGCTCGTCCGAAAAACCGAAACCACCGACAAAATGCGGCACATATTGTCCAAACTGTCGGTATTGCAGGAAGATCAAATCAAGGCCGCACAGCAAAAGCTGGCACAAGCCGGTATCCGCCGCAAAGAACTGGCGGTCGCCGTTATCTTCAGCCGCCTTGTGTTGCCCCTCTTAATTGGTGGCGGTGTCGGCCTTTGGCTTTACGGGTTTGGAGGCCTGGCCGACTGGAGCCCCATGAAACGCTTTGGTGTGTTCGCTAGCCTGACGATATTGGCGTATAAAGCGGCCGACCTTTATATCGGCAACCTGATCACAAAGCGGACGCACGAAATTCGCAAAGGCTTGCCCGATGCTCTCGATCTGTTGGTGATTTGTGCCGAAGCGGGCCTGACCGTTGATACTTCTTTCAACCGCGTCGCAAAAGAACTTGGCAGAGGCTATCCTGAACTGGGTGACGAATTTGCGTTGACCGCGATCGAACTCGGCTTCCTGACCGAACGCCGTATCGCGTTTGAAAATCTTGCCTACCGGGTCAACCTTGACTCGATCAAGGGCGTGGTCACGACGATGATCCAAACAGAAAAATACGGCACGCCGCTGGCATCGGCCTTGCGCGTACTTTCAGCAGAATTCCGCAACGAACGTATGATGCGCGCGGAAGAAAAGGCGGCACGTTTGCCCGCGATCATGACGATTCCGCTGATCCTTTTCATCCTGCCAACGCTGTTCATCGTAATCTTGGGGCCAGCGGCCTGCTCAATCGGCGACGCGTTCTCGAAAAAATAAGTCAGAAGGGGGATAGGGCCAGAACCTGCTTCTGGCTTGAAGGGCGGGGCTGCGGCTCCGCCCTTATTTGTCAAACGCCTTTGACCATCTGCTCAATCGCACCAAATATGCTGTGCCCAGCATCATCGCGCACTTCGATACGGACCATGTCACCATTTTTTAGAAATGGCGTTTTTATTTCATCCGTCAGGATTTTCTCGACCATCCTGATCTCCGCCAGGCAGCTATAGCCCAGCCCGCCATCGGCGACTGGTTTACCCGGTCCACCATTTGCATCACGGTTGGATACCGTACCCGAACCGATGACTGACCCTGCGCCAATGTTACGCGTTTTGGCGAGATGCGCGATCAATACACCGAAGTCGAAAGTGCAGTCATCGGAAGCCACCGCACGGCCAAAAGGTGCGCCATTCAAATCGACCATCAACGTCCGGTGTAACTTGCCCGCTTGCCAGTAATCGCCCAGGCTCTCAGGGGTTACGAAGACCGGGGACAAGGCGCTTGCCGGTTTCGACTGGACAAAGCCAAAGCCTTTTTCCAGCTCAGCCGGAATCAGATTGCGCAGGCTGACATCGTTGACAAGGCCAACCAGCCAAATATGCGATAAGGCATCTTGCGCAGAAACGCCGCGCGGTACGTCACCGGTAATGACAACAATTTCAGCCTCAAGATCGCACCCCCAGGCCTCGTCGGCGAGCGGAATGTCATCACGGGCGCCCAGAAATTCGTCCGACCCGCCCTGATACATCAGCGGATCATGCCAAAAGCTTTCGGGCAATGCCGCACCGCGCGCCTTGCGAACCAGTTCGACATGGTTCACATACGCCGAACCATCGACCCATTGATAGGCGCGCGGCAAGGGCGCCGCTGCATCATGTTCGTGAAACCGTTCGCGCGGGATTACGGCATGTTCCAGATCGGTCGCGAGCGCCTCCAGCCGCGGTGCCGCCTGATCCCAATCATCGAGTGCGATTTGCAATGTCGGTGCAATATGGGCGGCATCGGCATACCAGGCCAGATCCCCGGACACGACAACCAAATGGCCATCCCGGCCCGATTTCAATGATGCGAGTTTCATTTGTTTCCTCTCATTTATTGTCGCATCATGACAACACAATCGGGTTGCGGCAACAGCAACCATCAGCAGGTACTGAAATGACGCAGCGGAAACGGGTCATGCGCAAAAGGTTGAAGGCTACGGCTTTGACGCTCACCATGCTTGTCACCAATTCTGACGTTGGCCAGCAGGGATTCAATGCTGAAGAGGCTGCCAAAAATGGCTGGTCCATGGAACAAGATCGCAGCGCGAAATGGTACCTTGCACAACATAAGCGGCTCGGGTCGGCGATTGCTGGCTTACAGCCGCAGCGTCCGGGTGTCGTTGATGCCTATGTCGTCTCGATCGGTCTCGATTCCGACCCTGTTTTCAGGCGTGAGGCGGCTGAAGCGGCCAAAGTTCTGGCTCGCCGCTATGGTGCAACCGGGCGCACCATATTTCTTTCGGCGGGGGCGGATGAAAGGCGGACCGGAACCCCGCAAGGTTCTCCACCCAATCTGTCCGCCGCCCTGGCGGCCGTGGCTGGCAAAATGAATCTGAAAGAAGATGTCCTGATCCTGTTTGCAACCACACATGGTGACCCGAAGATCGGGCTGGCCTATCGTGATGGCAGCAAAGGGCTCGGCATGATCGCGCCGCAGCGGTTGGCTTCAATGCTCGACGGCATGGGTTTTGAACGGCGCATGATCTTGCTGTCGGCCTGTTATTCTGGTGTATTCGTGCCGCACCTGACTAGCGAACAGAGTGTGATCGTGACTGCGGCTGCATCGAACCGCACCTCATTCGGTTGCGCACCCGGCAATGACTGGACTTTCTTTGGTGATGCGCTGATCAACAATGCGCTGCGCAAAGCCCAGCCGTTTGACATGGCAACCGACGAGGCGGTGTCGCTCATCAGCAAATGGGAAACGGACCGCCACCTCGTGCCTTCACGCCCGCAGGTTTTTTTTGGTGCCAAGGCCAGCACCTGGCTAAAGCCGCTTGAAACACGCATACCGAAAGGGGAAACTGCAAAGGTCGGCAGGCCGGCTGTCGAAAGCAGCTAATTGCGATCGGAGTCGGGGTCGACGTGCAGCCAATCGGCATGACGCGGTGCTTTTTTGGTTTGGCTCCATTCGTCGAGCATCAGCGGCGCAACGCGACGCAGCTCGGCATGCTGTTCTGCGGTGCCAATATTGCAGGCCAGCTCCAGCCGGTGGCCATTGGGATCGAAGAAATAGATCGAGCGGAATATGCCGTGGAATGTCGGGCCGATGACCGCAATGCCCTGCCCCTGGATATGCGCCTTCGCCGCCAGCAAAGCCTCCATGTCGGGAACTTCGAACGCGATATGTTGCACCCATTCGGGCGTATTCGGATCGCGCGTCATTTCGGGCTGTTCGGGTAGTTCGAAAAACGCCAGCACATTGCCGCCGCCTGCGTCGAGGAACACATGCATATAAGGATCATATTCACCCGTTGATGGCACATGGTCTTCGGAAAATGCCGACAGATATTCCATCCCGAGCACACGCTTGTAGAATTCTACTGTCTGCTTGGCGTCGCGACAACGATAGGCGACGTGGTGGATTTTGGAGAGGTTGAAGGGTGCGGTCATCGCGCGACTTCCAACGCGCCTCGGGCAATCTGGTCGCGTTCGATCGATTCGAACAGCGCCTTGAAATTGCCCTCGCCAAAGCCTTCGTCTTTTTTCCTCTGGATGAATTCGAAGAATACCGGCCCGATCTGCGTTTCCGAGAATATCTGGAGCAACAGGCGCGGATCGCCCTTTTCGGTTGAGCCATCGAGCAAAATCCCCCGCTTCTGCAATTCAGCCACCGGCTCACCGTGTCCGGGCAGACGTTCTTCCAGCATCTCGTAATATGTGTCGGGTGGTGGACTCATAAAGGGTGTGCCGAGTGCTTTCAGCCGGTCCCAGCAAGCAATGATGTCATCGCAGATGAAGGCGATATGCTGGATGCCCTCACCATTATAGGCACGCAGAAACTCCTCGATCTGGCCACCGCCCGCCTTGCCCTCTTCATTCAGCGGGATGCGGATTTTGCCGTCGGGCGCCGTCATCGCCTTCGACGTCAGACCGGTATATTCGCCCTTGATGTCAAAATAGCGGATCTCGCGGAAGTTGAAGATGCGTTCGTAATAACTGGCCCAATAAGCCATCCGTCCGCCGTAGACATTGTGGGTCAGATGATCGATCAGCTTAAAGCCCGCGCCCACCGGATGGCGGTCCACACGCGATTCATAAACAAAATCTATGTCGTAGATCGACAGGTCATCGCCGTAACGGTCAACCAGATAGATAACTGCCCCGCCGATGCCGCGAATGGCCGGAATGCGCAGTTCCATGACGCCGGTTTTACTCTCCACTGGTTCCGCTCCGCGCTCGATAGCCTCCGCATAGGCTTTTGCGGCGTTCTTTACCCGGAACGCCATGCCGCAAGCCGAAGGGCCATGCTCGGCGGCGAAGTAAGCGGCGTGGCTGCGCGGTTCGTAGTTGGCGATCAGATTAATCTCGCCCTGACGCCATAATTCCACATCTTTCGATCGGTGCCGGGCGATACGGGTGAAACCCATGGCCTGAAATACCGGCTCGATCAGCCCCTTCTGGGGCGCGCAAAATTCTATGAATTCAAAGCCGTCCAGCCCCAGCGGGTTATCGTAAATGTCCATCGTTCACGTTCCTAAAGCGTCGCATAGGGGGCAAATGCAATTTAGTAACAAATGAAACCATTTTTGGCAAGTCTTAAGGTTTAGCCCAACTCCTCCACCTGTGCCCGCAGTTGTGCCAGCATCGCGGCCAACGCCTTTGCTTTGTCGCTGCCCAGAACCTTTTCGAGTTCCGCCTCTATCGCCAGCGCTTCCGGCACAATCTGCTCGTACAGGTCACGCCCGGTGTCGGTCAGCGCCAAATGATGCGAGCGACCATCGGCGGTGTTGGGTGCCCTGCCGATCAGTCCGCGGGCCTCAAGCGCCTTGGTCGCGCGGTTGACCGTCACCTTGTCCATTGCGGTCGCATCCGCCATCTCGCGCTGGGTAGCCGAAGCCTGTTCCCCCAGTACCGCCATCAACCGCCATTCAGGAATCTTGAGCGCGAACTTCCCGCGATAGGCACGCGCAATCAGGTCACTGACCGCGTTCGACGTTATCGACAGTTGATAAGGCAGGAACTCCGCGAGGGATAATTTGGCTTTGGTCATGGCCCTATCTTAATCGGCAGCGAAGCGAATGCCAAACCAGATGGTACGCGGGGTTGCGCGTTCGATGATACCGGTGGATGAAATGGCTGCCTCAACCCGGGTGTCGAGCAGGTTCTCGCCGCGCAAAGTCACACTAAGTCTGTCGGTGACATTATAGGCCAGATGGCCGTCAAACGTTAGCGCGTCATCCAATTTCTGGCGGTTGAGGTCATCCTCAAACTGCCCGCCAACATAACGCAGCGTGGCACCGGCATCGAAACCGAAGCTGTCATATTCGACCGCCAAATTGCCAAAATGCCGTGGCACTTGCGCGGGACGGAGGCCGTCCAGGCTTGCCGCCAAACCATCATCGTTGACCTGAGCATCGACATAAGCATAGCCCGCGCGCAGTTTGAACGGCTGCAGATTTATGCTCGCGTCGAGTTCCACGCCCTTGCTATCAATCGCATCCAGATTTTCGCGGTGCCGGTAAACGCCGCCCGCCGCAACAAAGCCGACGCCGGGGAAATTGCCCGGCCCCGCGCCTTGGGTGACATTGGCAATCGCATTGGAAAGCCGGTTCGCAAAAATGGTCGCAGACAGCTTCAGTGGACCATCATCATATTCCAGACCGGCTTCGGCCCCTTTCAGCCGTTCGGGTGAAAGCAGCTCATTGGCGGCAGTCGCATCCGGACCGACGCGAAACGGCCGGTACAACTCGTTGAGCGTCGGCAACCGCCAGCCCAGATAGGCGGCCCCGCGCAGTTTGACATTGCTAAAGCCCTGATAGGCAAAACCCGCCCTGCCTGTGCCTTCCCAACCCGAACGATCGGCAAAGACATCATCGGACCGGACGCTGCCGCCAATATTCACCTCCTTGCGAAAACCGTTGGCAATGCTCCAATAGTCCGCCCGCCCGCCTGCGGTCAGCGTGAGCTGTTCGACCGGCCGGAAACTCGCCTCGGCAAATCCGCCAAAAGTGTCGGTTCGCCCGCCTGCATTGCGGTTTCGCCCAGGCACAGTGCCGGTGAAGAAGAAATTCTCTTTGGTCTCGCCAAGTGTCCGCCGCCAATCGCCACCGATCCGCAGCTCGGCATTGTCCCCGACGGGAGGCCTAACCTCGAAGCGCGCCCCAAGGCCGGTGGATGGTACAGCAAATTGATCGAGCGTCAGGCTGACAGCGTTCCGGTCAGCCGCAACCGCACCGAACCGGTTGGCGAAATCGCGGATCTGGACATAGCCGAGTGCGCTCCACTGCCAGCCATCGCCGCGATTGACCAAGCGGATGCTGGCGTCGACGCCACTATTCTGATTATCGGAAAAATCAAAGCCGCGATCCCGTTCATCGGTAAATGCGCGGACGCTGGCCTGTAGTTGCGTTTCATCATTGACGTTGACCGCTGAACGCAGTGCTATACCCATTTGCTCATAAGGCGCGGGCCGATCAACGGCGCCCCTCTGGCTGGCGATGATGGGCGTGAATCCGTCGCCTCTCGCATAGCTTCCAGATAGCGAGACACTTCCGTTCCCCAAGGTCCGCAATATGGAAGCCTTGGCATCGACACTGTTGCGGCTGCCATAAGCGAGGCTGGCATCCGTCTCGTTCGAACCCTGGAGACTGTCGAGTTCGATGGTTCCCGCCAAAGCACCCGGCCCAACGCTCACCAGACCGGCACCCTTGCGAACGCGAATGCTGGCAAGGTTCAGCGCATCATAGCCCGGCCAGCTTATCCAGCCACCAAACGGGTCGGCTTGCGGTACATCGTCGAGCACGAGGACTGCCCGCGATGACGCGTTGCCGCCCAATCCTCGCAAGGTAACGCCCTGGCTAGTGGGATTCGCCGAACGGGCATCGGAACGACGGAATTGCTGGAGGCCCGGGACCGACGACAGGTCATTCTCTAACCGGCCCGACATGCGGTGCAGCTTGACGATTGCCTCACTGGTCTCACTGTTTGATGGCGGCAAATTACCGGTTACTGTTATTATGCAAGGTTCCCCAGCTCCCTCCGACGGGCAACCCTCCGTGACCTGAGCCTGCGCCCAAACAGGGGTAGTCAGCGCCAGTAACGGCAACGCAATCAAACTTGATTTCTTCATTCAGCTGGTCTCACCTCATCTGGATGCGCCGCCGCAAAAGCGGGCATCGCGGTCAACGCGGCATCGATCCGCACCAAATTCGGAAACGCATCCAATGGCGTATCAAACCGGCGCGCGTTATACATTTGCGGGACGAGGCAGATGTCGGCCAGATTGGGCATATCGCCGCCGAACAAGCCATCGACAGGGGCCAGTGCCTCCAGCGCGGCAAAGCCTTCAACCATCCAGTGGCGGTACCAATCATCAATCGCTGCCTGATCCTGCCCCATTTTTCTCTTGAGATATTGGAGTACCCGAAGGTTGTTCACCGGATGGATATCTGCCGCGATCACAAGCGTTTGCGCCAATGTTTTTGCCCGTGTCGCGGGTTCCGCCGACACCATCTTCGGTTCGGGGTATTTTACGTCGAGATAGTCGATGATCGCAAGGCTTTGCGTCAGATCATGACCGTCGATGCTCAGCATCGGCACAAACCCTTGCGGATTGCGCGCGACATATTCGGGGCTTTTATGGCCCCCTTCAAGCAAGTTGGTTGGAACAGCGGTGTAGGCAACGCCCTTCAGATTGAGCGCGATGCGCACGCGGTAGCAAGCGGACGAACGCCAATAGTCAAACAGTATGATTTCGTTCATGTCGGGCCCGTTAGCATGGTGCCCCCAAAAGGCAAAAACATTGCGCGGCGGCCATGCCGCGTTATTGTCCAAAGCATCGGCCACAGGAGACAATATGCCATCTCGTAAAATGCTTGTGTCATCGGTGGCGGCGGTATTTTTGGCGTCGCTGGCAAGCGCGGCGGCCCCGATAGACGGCCGTTGGCTGACCGAAAGCAAAGATGCCATTGTCGAGATCGGTGCATGCGGTACATCGGTTTGCGGCAAGATCGCGAAATTCCTGGTGACCCCGCCGCAAGGTGTTGGCCAAAAGGACATTCATAACCCAAAACCGGCACTCCGTAACCGCACGGTCCTCGGCATGACGATATTGACCGGATTCAAGGCGGACGGCAAAATCTGGCGCGGGATGATTTATGATCCGAAGACGGGAAAAAGCTACCGGTCGATTGTCAGCAAGGCCGCAAATGGCAAGCTGATCGTAAAGGGCTGTATCGGGCCGTTCTGTCAGGCCCAAGCTTGGACTGCGGCGCGTTAGGTTTAAGCCCGCAACTTCCAGCCCGAACGCAGCAGCAAATAACAGGTGATACCCAGCGCGACGTTGATCCCCAGCAACAGCAATGCACCAAATTCGACCGGACTGTCGGCACTACCAATAAAACCGTAGCGGAAACCCGATATCGCATAGAAAAACGGGTTTGCGTGGCTTACCACCTGAAACATCGGGGCCAGTTTATCCACCGAATAAAATGTGCCCGATAGCAATGCAGCTGGCATGACAATGAAATTGGTGACTGCGGCGGCATGGTCAAATTTGTCCGCCCAAATCGACGTCATCACTCCGATCAGCGCCAGCATTGTTGAACCCATCAGCCCGAACCAGATCACCGCCCATATATATGCCGGTGTCACATTGACGTCTGGCCACAGCGCCATCGCCAGCCAGATCGCGCCACCCACCAACACCGCGCGGGTGACCGCAGCACTGATCAGCGCGGTCAATACTTCTGCATTAGACAAAGGCGGCATGAGATAGTCGACGATGGTGCCTTGTATCTTGGCGACCAAAAGCGAAAAGCTGGAATTGGCAAAGGCGTTCTGCATCATGCCCATGATGATCAACCCCGGCGCGATAAAATCCGCAAACGATGCGCCGAGTACGGTCGGACGGACGCCGCCGAGTGCCACGGTAAAAATGATCAAATAGAGGAGCGTGGTGATTGCTGGCCCCCACACCGTCTGCAACTGCACCTTGAAGAAACGCCGCACTTCTTTCATGTAAAGCGTGCGCAAGCCAATCCAGTTGACGTTGCGGATGACAAACCCGCCCTGTGGTAGTTGCACTTGGGCGCCCAAATCCCTATCTGGGCCATGCGGTGTTTTATTGTGGATACTCATCGCGCAATCGACTATCGGCTTGCAGCTTCGACCGCAAGGCGCAATCGCGCCCGAACGGCACGCGGTCGGCATAATTGATAGAATAGCCTTTTGGAGCAAACATGGCCTGGACTGACCAGCGGATCGACCAACTTAAAGCCCTTTGGGAAAAGGGACTGACCGCAAGCCAGATCGCCGATGAACTCGGCGGCGTCAGCCGCAATGCGGTTATCGGCAAGGCCCACCGCCTTGGCCTGAAGTCACGGCCATCGCCGGTAAAGGCCAATGAGCCCGAAAAGAAGCCCGGACTGAAGAAGACGGTAGCAAAGCCTCTATCTGCCGCGCCCGCGCCGATGAAGCCGCGTATGGCGGCACCTGCCCCTATGCCACGTAGCGAGGACACGCCTGCCGTCGTCGAAGCGCAGGCCGAACGTGCGACCACATCAATGCCGCGTATCGTCTCGATCGGCCCCGGCGGTTTCATGCGCCAAGGCCCCGGCGATCAGCAAGCACCGATACCACCCGCCCCTCCCCGCCGTCTGGTCCCTGCCAAGCCAAGCCCCGAAATGGCTAACAAGACTTCGCTGCTCGACCTGAACGAACGCGTCTGCCGCTGGCCAATGGGTCACCCGGGAGAAGCCGACTTCCATTTCTGCGGCGTCGCGGTGAACCCTGGCTTCCCCTATTGCGTCGAACATTGCGGCCGTGCTTATCAGGCACAGTTGCCGCGCGGCGTGCGACGCCCTCCGCCGCCAATGCCATTCGGTGGGCCGCGGGTTAGGTAGAAGCGTCCGGTAATTATCCACAGCCGAGTGGCCGCGCCAGTTTAACGCGCTTGCGCGGGTGACTCTGCCGGTCCTATAGCAACGGCCATGAGTGATGACCTGTTTGGCGGTGGCGCTGCGGCGACCGCTGCTTCCAACGAATATGATGCTTCCGCGATTGAAGTGCTGGAGGGGCTGGAGCCCGTTCGCAGGCGTCCGGGCATGTACATTGGCGGCATCGACGAACGCGCGCTGCACCATCTGGCATCCGAAGTTCTCGATAACTCAATGGACGAGGCAGTTGCGGGACATGCCAACCGGATCGAGGTCTATCTGGGCGTTGGCAACCGGTTGACGATCAGCGACAACGGGCGTGGTATTCCTGTCGACCCACATCCCAAATTTCCCGACAAATCGGCGCTGGAGGTCATCCTGACCACGCTGCATTCTGGCGGGAAATTTTCGGACAAGGCTTATGCGACCAGCGGTGGCTTGCACGGCGTCGGTGTATCAGTGGTCAACGCGCTGTCGGACGATACCGTCGTCGAGGTTGCGCGCAACCGGCAACTCTATCGCCAGCGCTTTTCCAAAGGACATCCGCTTGGCGGGCTGGAAGAACTCGGGCCGACCCCGAACCGGCGCGGTACGACAATTTCGTTTACGCCCGATGCCGAAATTTTCGGACCCGATGCCAAGTTCAAACCCGCACGGTTGTTCCGGTTGGCCCGATCCAAGGCTTACCTATACGCGGGTGTCGAAATCCGCTGGCGTTGCGATCCGGAATTGGCGGCCGACGATGTGCCAGCCGAAGCGGTGTTCCAGTTCCCCGGCGGGCTGTCCGACCATTTGCGCGAACAGTTGGGTACGCGCGCTTGCGCAACCACTGATTTCTTTGCCGGAACGCAGGATTTCCCCGACAGCCAAGGCCGCGTTGAATGGGCCGTTAGCTGGCCGCTTTATTCGGACGGTTCATATAGCTGGTATTGCAACACCATCCCGACCCCCGATGGCGGCACCCACGAAGCGGGCGTCCGTGCTGCTTTAACCAAGGGTTTGCGCGCCTATGGGGAATTGATCGGCCAGAAAAAAGCCGCGCAGATTTCGGCGGAAGATATCTTCAACGAAGCCGAATTGATGTTGTCGGTGTTCATCCGCAATCCGCAATTCCAGAGCCAGACCAAGGATCGGCTGACTTCACCGGAAGCCACCCGCCTTGTCGAAAACGCGGTGCGCGACCATTTCGACCATTTCCTCGCCGACAATATGGAACGCGGCAAGGCGTTGCTGGGGTTCATTCTGGAAAAAGTCGACGATCGGCTTCGGCGGAAGGCCGAGCGCGAGGTCAAGCGCAAGACCGCGACATCAGGCCGCAAGGTCCGTCTTCCCGGCAAACTGACTGATTGTTCGTCGGATGATCCGGCAGGCACCGAACTGTTCATCGTCGAAGGTGACAGCGCCGGCGGCAGCGCCAAGCAAGCGCGCGACCGAAAAAAACAGGCGATCTTGCCGATCCGCGGCAAGATTCTGAACGTGGCCTCTGCCACCGCAGACAAAATCCGCGCCAATACCGAGATTGCCGATCTGCAACTGGCGCTCGGTTGCGGCATTCGCAAGGACTGCAACCCTGACAATCTGCGTTATGAACGCGTCATCATCATGACCGATGCTGATGTTGACGGCGCGCATATTGCGACGTTGTTGATGACCTATTTTTTTCAGGAAATGCCCGAGATCGTCCGCGCCGGGCATCTGTTCCTGGCACGCCCGCCGCTTTACCGGCTGACGTACGGCAGCCAGAGCGTTTACGCCGCCGACGATGCGCACCGCGCCGAACTGGAAGCGACGGTATTCAAGAACAAGAAGGTGGATGTCGGCCGCTTCAAAGGCCTTGGCGAGATGAACCCCGGTCAGCTGCGCGAAACCACGATGGACCCGGCAACACGCTCACTGATCCGCATCACTTTGCCCCACGAATATGAAGAACGCGCGGTGGTGACCGATCTCGTTGACCGGCTGATGGGCAAAAACCCGGAACACCGGTTCAACTTCATTCAGGAAAATGCCGCGCAGTTGGACGAGGAAGCGATTGACGCGTGATGGTACTGTTCCCCGCCCCGGGTTTCAATCAAACTGGGAAAACAACCTAAACTGCCGTTAACGCCTCAACCAAAGCCTTGACCTTCTTTTGCCGCCATTGGGGCAATGGCGCGAGCAGCCAATAAGCGAGCTCGCTTTCCTTGGCATTATCCAACGCCCGCACACGACCAGCGACCAGATCAGCCTCTGCCAGCAAATGCGGCACTGTTGCATGGCCCAAGCCGATCGCCGCCGCATCAATGGCGAGCCCGGCGTCGGCCAATCGCAATGCCGCCTGACCGTCGACCGGGGGACCGCGCATCCAGCTGATCGGTGTCTCGGCGCCACCCTCGGGCGCTGCGACCGTCACAAATGCGCCTGCCGCCAGTCGCACACCCTCATGCTCGCCGGGACCATCGGTAAGGCGGATCGCCATGTCGAGATTGGCTTCGGTGAAGTCGATATCATCATCTGCGGCAACCAGCGTGAACCGCGTATCAGGATGGCCCTGTCCAAATTTCGCCAGCCGCGCGGCCAGCCATTTGGCGGTAAAATCGCGCGGGGCCGCTATCGTCAGAGAATTCGATGATTGCCCCGCCTGCATCGCGCGCACCGCGTCTTCGAACATCAGGAAACCGCTACGCAGCGCATCAAGCCCCGCCGAGCCCTCACCGGTCAGCTCCAGCCCCTTGGGTGTCCGGCGGAACAGAACAACACCCAGCATATCTTCCAGCGCGCGGATTTGCTGGCCGACCGCAGCCGGGGTAACTGCAAGTTCATCGGCCGCCTTGGTGAAACTCAGATGCCGCGCCGCCGCGTCCAGCACGCGCAGGCCGTTCAGGGGCAGATGTGTCCGCTTCATCTTGCCGTCTCTGGGGCAACCAGCTTGAAACGCGGAATGTCGGCCAGGAACGTGCTGCCATCCTCACGCAAAAACCGGTAATGCCCTTCCATCGAGCCGGTCGGCGTGGTCAATGGGCAGCCCGAAACATAATCATGCGATCCGCCGGGGTAGAGCAAGGGCTGCTCACCCACCACACCATCACCATCGACATGGTTCACCATCCCCCGGCCATCGATGATCCGCCAGTGCCGGGTCAGCAATTGTACCGGCACGTCGCCCTCATTTTCGATCCGGATATGGTAAGACCAGAACCAGCGATCCTGATCCGCTGATGATTGTTCGGGCAGGAAATTGGGGGCAACACGGACGGTAACGCCGTGGCTGGTGGCGCTGGCGGTGAAGAAGGAATCGAGAATGCCGGTCATAGCCCCACCACCTTCAGCGCCTGATCCAGGTCCTCGATCAAATCGGCAGGGTCTTCCAACCCGACATTGATGCGGATCATCCCCTCGCCCACGCCCATAGCTTCCCGCGCCTCCGGCCCCAAGCCGTGATGGGTGGAGGAGGCAGGGTGGCACATCAGGCTGCGCGCGTCGCCGATGTTGTTGGAAATGTCGATCAGCTGCAGCGCATTGAGCAAGCCATGCGCCTGTTTACGCCCGCCATCGAGCTCGAATGAAAAAATCGGTCCGCAGGCCTTCATCTGCGCCATCGCCAGATTGTGCTGCGGATGTGACGCCAGCCCGGGATGCAAGATCACCGGCACGCGGCCTTCCATGAATTTGCCCACCGCCAGCGCATTTTCGGACTGCTTCATCGCACGCAGCTCCAATGTTTCCAGACCCTTGTGTACCACCCATGCGTTGAAAGGCGCAAGGTTGGGTCCGGTGTTGCGCTGGAACGGCAACAATTTCTCGTTGATGAACTCGTTCGATCCGCACACCGCACCGGCCAGCACACGGCCCTGCCCGTCCATCAATTTGGTCGCGCTGTAGGCGACGACATCGGCACCGAAATCCATAGGCCGTTGCAGGACGCTCGTCGCGAACGCGTTATCGACGACCGAGGTTATACCGTGCTTTTTCGCCAGCCCGCAAACATATGCCATGTCGACAATGTCCATCGTCGGATTGGCGGGCGTCTCAAAAAAGAAGACCTTGGTATTGGGCCGCACCGCCGCCAGCCATTCGTCATTGTTACGGCTGTCGATCGTCGTCGTACTGATCCCCCAACGCGGCAACAACTCATCGGTGAGCCAGCGGCACGAACCGAAAGCCGCGCGCGCCGCCACTACATGGTCGCCTTGGGAAAGCTGGCAGAGCAAAGCCGTCGTCATCGCCGCCATGCCCGTCGCCTGCGCGCGGCAGGCCTCGGCACCCTCCATCAGCGCGATGCGTTCTTCGAGCATCTGTACCGTCGGATTTTGCAGGCGCGAATAGGTCATGCCTTCGGCCTCACCGGCAAAGCGTGCGGCGACGGTTTCGGCATCGTCATATGTGAAACCCGACGACAGGAACAACGCCTCTGACGTTTCGCCATGCTCGCTACGCCATGTGCCGCCCCGCACGGCCTGCGTGGCGGGCCGCCATTTGCTTGTGACTGAACGATTGAGGCCGGTGGTTTTCTTCATAGATCGCTTTTCGGGGAGTAAGGGGATTCGGTCAACAATTGAAAATTCGTGCACCTAATACAGGGACACAATACCTATTTCTGTATACGAGCGCGCATTTGAAACGGATATCGAGGCAGAAATAGGTATTGTGTCCCTGTATTAAAGAGCAGCCAGCACCGCGTCGCCCATTTGACGTGTGGACATATTGCCGCCGAGATCAGCCGACCGTGCGCCGCCTGCGAGCGCTTTCGCCACCGCAACCTCTATCCTGTCGGCGACATCGGGCAACCCCAGCGAATAACGCAGCATCATCGCGGCCGACAATATGGTCGCCAGCGGGTTGGCTTTGCCCTGCCCGGCAATGTCGGGCGCGCTGCCGTGGATCGGTTCGTACAGGCCCTTCTGGTTGCTGTCGAGCGACGCGCTGGGCAGCATGCCGATCGATCCCGCACACATCGACGCCTGATCAGACAAGATATCGCCGAACAGATTGCCGGTGACGATCACGTCAAATTGCCCCGGATTGCGCACCAACTGCATCGCGCAATTGTCGACATACATATGGCTGAGCTCGACCTCAGGATATTCGGCGTGGGTTTCAATCACCACATCGCGCCACAACTGCGAAGTCTCGAGCACATTGGCCTTGTCGACCGAACAAAGTTTCTTGTTCCGCGCCATGGCGGTTTCAAAGCCGACCCGTGCGATCCGGCGCACCTCGTCTTCATCATAGGACATGATGTCATAGCCTTCGCGCTTGCCGTCTGCAGTTTTGCGCATACCCTTTTCGCCGAAATAAACGTCGCCGTTCAATTCGCGGACGATCACCATATCGATCTGGCTGGCCACTTCGGGGCGTAGCGCGCTGGCATCGGCAAGTTCGGGAAACAACGTTGCGGGGCGAAGATTGGCGAATAACGCCAGTTCCTTGCGCAGTCCAAGGATCGCCTGTTCCGGCCGCAAATGGCGTTCCAAATTGTCACAATCCGGGTCGCCCACCGCGCCGAACAATATGGCATCGGCGCGCTTGGCCAGTTCAAGCGTTGCGGGCGGAAGCGGGTGCCCTGACGCTTTATAAGCAGCCCCGCCAACCGGTGCCTCTTCAAATATCAGGCCGTCAATCGCCAACGCATCCAGCACGCGACGTGCTTCGGCGATGACTTCGGGACCAATTCCGTCTCCGGGTAACAGGGCGATTAGCAAGGCAGCATCTTTCAAAAATACCGTAGTGCTGAGCTTGTCAAAGCACGTCTCTCGACCGAGAACCGCCGTTCGACAGGCTCAGGGCTACGGTGTTGGATTTCGGCACCCTTTGCCGCGCGCAGCGCGCTTATGCAACCGCCCTTTTCAGCCTGTCCACCAGCCGTTCTCTCGCCGCCATAACATCCCCCCGCCGTTCGCCGAGCACATGCGCGACCAGCCGCTCGCGGTTCGCCGCCAGCATCGCGACCGGCGCACCTTCCGCCTCGACCTCCTCGGCATAGCCCAGATCGGCCAGCAACAACGTCTCATATTGTGCAACCGCACCCGCCCACACCCGCGCCGCAGGCGCGAGTTCGATCGCCGACAGCAACCCGTCGAGTGCGCTGTGCAATCGCGGAAAAGGAAGTGCCTCCGGCAATGTCGCGGCGGTCAGCGCGGTTACCCAGTCGATCGCGGCAATCGCCAGCGGCTCCGACAACAAGTGCGCACGGCTATGTAACGGTTCGGCGACCAGCGACGCCAATTGCCCCGAAACGCGCACGCGCCATTCACCCATGATAACGTTGCCGGGGATCAGCACCGGCCGCAAATGCCGTCCGCGTGCGCCTTGCACATAACCCGCCAGCATCCCCTCCTCCGCCGCGAAGGCGCGCACGATTGCGCCCGTCTCGCCGTGATTACGGACCGAACAGATAATAGCAGAAGTGCTTAACAGCATGCTCCCTTTGTGCCCCTGATATGGGGTTTGGGGAAGAGTGATTTACCGGTAATACGGGGTAACGTTACTATACTAACAATCCGTATACGGACCAACCAGCGTTGCATATATCCTGATTGAGAGGCTTATGGACTTGGCCAGTCGTCTGGTCCCGACTGGTAGGGCCTCCATTTACTCGCGTCATCATCCCATCCGGCGTAACGTTGGGGGGGGCCCAACATCCCAGAAAGCTTTGTTCTGATGCCTTTTGGGAGGTCTAACTCACCACATCCGGATCCAATGGGAAGTGCCCTGAAATTCGGGTCCTAGGACTTAGGTGGTGCTTACATTCAAATCATAACTATATGAAATATCAACACATCGTCATTCCCGCGAAGGCGGGAATGACGAACGAAAAATTCGTTATATCGCATCACTGATGCTCAATAGCCCCTGTTTTACCTCAATAGTTAGAATGCCTGACAGGCACGGTTAACAATTTCTTAGTTTAGCGCCGGTAATGCCAGATGTGGACCAACTAACCTGAACCCATTCCGGGGATATTCTCCAGATCCGGGTCAGTCTTGCAATCAAGATTAAGGTGTAGAACTGTGCGTCCACAACGAGATTTCAGTATAGTACTGGCTGAAGATACCAGAAATGCCGGACCTTTGAGAGCAGCCGGGGACAATGCATCCCCGCAGCACCCGCTACCGGCGACCTATGCCGAGCTTAGCAAGGACAATCTGCTGCTGCGGGAAACCCTCAACAATATGACACACGGCGTGCTTATGTTCGACTCAAGTGCCCGGATCGTCGTCTGCAATGATCGTTACCTGGAAATATATGGCCTCTCGGGCGACATTGTGAAACCGGGATGCACGCTGCTGGATCTGATGAAGCACCGAAAAGCGGAAGGCTTTTTTGCCGGTAATATCAGGAAATACTGCAAGAACATTCTCGATACGGTGAAGCACGGCGAGACTTCCATGCAATATATCGCAACCACCGATGGCCGGGCGATCCATATCGTCCATAAGCCGATGGCATGTGGCGGGTGGGTTGTAACCCATGAGGATGTTACCCTGTATAAACGCGCCGAAGACCAGATCGCGCATATGGCGCATCATGATGCTCTGACCGATTTGCCCAATCGTGTGCTTTTCGCAGAACAGCTGCAACAGGCATTGCACTGGGTTGCACGTGACGAGCAACTGGCTGTGTTGTTCATCGATCTCGACAATTTCAAGAACATCAACGATACGCTTGGTCATCCGGTCGGCGACGAACTGCTAAAAATTGTTGCTCAACGGTTGCGCCATTGCATCAGGGAGACCGATGTTATTGCCCGGCTGGGCGGCGATGAATTCGTGATCGTCCAAACCAGAGTTGAACAGCCTTCTGGCGTTGCGGCGCTGGCTAGCCGCATACGCGAAGCCATCATGGAGCCTTATGACATTTTGGAACATCATATTGTCATCGATTCCAGCATCGGCATTGCCCTTTCGCCAGATGACGGCACCGAACCGGAGCAGCTAATCAAAAATGCCGATATGGCGTTGTACGGTGCGAAGACCAGTGGTCGTGGTACTTACAAATTTTTCGAACAAGCGATGGACGCGCGTATGATGGCGCGGCACGCTCTGGAACTTGATCTGCGAAAAGCCCTCGTCAATGGCGAATTCGAAATATATTATCAGCCCCTGGTCAACCTTGAGCGCGACGAGATTACCTGTTGCGAGGCACTGCTGCGCTGGCACCATCCCCTGCGCGGGACGATTGACCCCGATTTCTTCATTCCGGTAGCCGAGGAAACCGGTCTGATCACGAGAATTGGCGAATGGGTGATCCGAACGGCGTGTCACGAAGCGGCGGGCTGGCCAAACGATATTACTCTTGCCGTCAATGTTTCACCGGCGCAGTTCAAAAACAAGAATTTGGTGCAGGTGGTGATGCACACGCTGGCAGCATCGGGGCTGCCGGCACAACGGCTGGAAATCGAGATCACCGAGGCGATCCTGATGGAGCATACCGAAGCTACGCTTGTGACGTTGAACCAGCTCCGTGAGCTTGGGGTGCGGATTGCGATGGACGATTTTGGTACCGGCTATTCGTCGTTGAGCTATTTGCAAAAATTTCCGTTCGACAAAATCAAGATCGATGGATCGTTCATCAACGGATTGTCGGATAAAGCGGAATCAACGGCCGTGGTGCGGGCTGTCACCGGCATGGCAGACAGTTTTCGTATGATTACGACGGCCGAAGGTGTCGAGACTGAAGCGCAACTGGCAATCGTCAAGGCATTGGGCTGTACCGAGATGCAAGGCCACCTGTTCGCCAAGGCTTGTACTGCCTCAGACATTGCGAAGATGTTGACGTCACAAGGCGTCAAGATGGCCAAGGCGTCATCGGTATAACTAACTGATAATTAAAAACTATCGTAGCAGGCTAATACAGGGACACAATACCTATTTCTTTGGTACCGGGTCCTTCAGGCAGCGCATAATATAAGAGAAATAGGTATTGTGTCCCTGTATTAGATGAAATGAATTTTCATTCGTCATTCCCGCCTTCAGCCTATGGCTGAAGTATATCCTGAGCGCCCGCCCTACGGGCAGTCGAAGGGCGGGAATGACGAATGAAAAATTCATTCAGAGTGTGATGACATTTGATTGAATCGACTGTGTTCCCCGGCGAAGGCCGGG
>JBDTUD010000004.1:0-175184 GCA_040007915.1 Sphingorhabdus sp. | reverse complement strand
CCCCGGCCCTCTCCCCTGAAGGGGAGAGGGAGAATTGCTCAATGCCCCGCAGGCGTCTCCATAATCTCAGTCAAAACCCCACCCATATCCTTGGGGTGCACAAAGAAAATCAACGTCCCGTGCGCGCCAATGCGCGGTTCACCCAGCACGCGCTTGCCCATGGCCTCAAACTCCGCCTTGGCGGCGTGGATGTCGGACACTTCGTAGCACATATGATGCTGCCCTCCGTTCGGGTTCTTGTCGAGGAAGCTCTGGATCGAGGTATTGCCGGGCAGCGGCTCTACCAGCTCGATCTGTGTGCCGTTCAGCGCCCCGTCCGCTCCGGGTGTATCGACAAAGCAGACCTTCACGCCCTGTTCGGGCAGGTCAAACGGCGCATGGATTTTGGTCGCGCCCATCACATCGCGGTAAAATACGATGCTGTCCGCGATGGAAGGCGTCGCGACGCCGATATGGTTCAATCTACCGAGTTTCATAATCCTACCCTCAAATACCAAAACCACCGTCGCTCCAGCGAAGGCTGGAGCCTATCTCGCCTTGCGGTTTAGACGGACAGACGTGATGGGCACCAGCCTGCGCTGGTGCGACGAGAATGGACGGTGGCCTTACGACGCCGATATGGTTGAGACGGCCTAGTTTCATTTTTCATTCTCCGGCAGAACGAGCGAGATTCTAGGCTGAAGAGCAAACGGGCTCGTTGCCCCTATCGAAGTTTGCTCCTTTGAGGCGAGAAACAAACCAATCGTCAACCCAGCTTTGTTTTCGGCAAGCTCAAAAAAATGATCTTTAAGATAACGAAAATCAGGCTCGCTCGCACCAATCGTCACTTCATGAATGTTGTCATCAGGGCTGATAACTAGCGTACCGATAGCATCAGGCTTTCCGTCATACTTGCGCCCGAGTATGTACTCCCAAATTTCTAACGCCGCCGTATCACGCATAAAAATGATCGAGATTTCATCGGTCCTATCAAAGCCCAGTTCTTTGTAAGCTGCAGCGTTTTGAATCCAAGTCGCTACAAACCCGATCGATGGCGAGTCCGACAGAGAGACGCTTAAAGGCTTCGCTCGTAGCGTTATCACGGCTCAGCCCTCACAACGGAATATTATCATGCTTCTTCCAAGGGTTTTCCAACGCCTTGTTCCGCAATTTCCGTAGCCCCAAAGCAATCCGCTTCCGCGTTGAATGCGGATAAATCACCTCGTCGATAAAGCCCTTGCTCGCCGCGATAAACGGGTTGGCGAAGCGGTCTTCATATTCCTTGGTACGCTCGGCGATTTTTTCGGGGTCGCCGATGTCGCTGCGGAAGATGATTTCGACCGCGCCCTTCGCGCCCATCACCGCGATTTCGGCGGTCGGCCAGGCATAGTTCAGATCGCCGCGCAGATGCTTTGACGCCATAACGTCATAGGCACCACCATAAGCCTTGCGGGTGATGACGGTGATTTTGGGCACGGTCGCCTCGGCATAGGCAAACAGCAGTTTTGCGCCGTGCTTGATGATACCATTATGCTCTTGGCCCACACCCGGCAAGAATCCGGGAACATCGACAAAGGTGATAATCGGAATTTCAAACGCATCGCAGAAACGCACAAAACGCGCGGCCTTCTTCGAGCTGTTGATGTCGAGGCAGCCCGCGAGCACCATTGGCTGATTGGCGACCACGCCCACCGTGCGCCCTTCAATCCGGCCGAATCCGACAAGGATATTGCCCGCATGCGCCGGTTGCACCTCGAAGAACTCGCCTTCGTCGACCGTTTTGCGGATGACTTCGTGCATGTCATAAGGCTGATTGGCGTTGGCTGGGATCAAAGTGTCGAGGCTCGGCTCCTGCCGGTCCCATGCATCCGCAGTTGGTCGCTCCGGTACCGGCGCGCGGTTGTTTTCGGGCAGAAAGTCGAAGAAATCACGCGCCGCGAGCAAAGCCTCTATGTCATTTTCGAATGCGTTATCGGCAACGCCAGATTTAGTCGTGTGCGTTACCGCTCCGCCAAGTTCCTCTTGCGTAACAATTTCATTGGTAACCGTTTTGACAACTTCCGGCCCGGTTACAAACATATAGCTCGAATCCTTCACCATGAAGATGAAGTCGGTCATCGCCGGTGAATAGACCGCGCCGCCCGCGCATGGCCCCATGATCAGCGAAATCTGCGGGATAACGCCTGACGCCAGAACATTGCGTTGGAACACCTCTGCATAACCGCCAAGCGATGCCACGCCTTCTTGAATCCGCGCACCGCCGCTGTCGTTCAGGCCGATGACGGGCGCGCCGATTTTCATCGCGTTGTCCATCACCTTGCAGATTTTTTGCGCATGGACTTCGGAGAGCGACCCGCCGAATACGGTGAAATCCTGGCTATACACATAGACCAGACGGCCGTTGATTGTACCTGACCCCGTGACGACGCTGTCACCCATGAATTTCGTGTCCTGCATCCCGAATTCGACGCAGTTATGTTCGACATACATATCGAGTTCTTCGAAACTGCCCTCATCGAGCAAAATCTCGAGACGTTCGCGCGCGGTCAGGCGGCCCTTGGCGTGCTGCGCATCAATCCGCTTCTGCCCACCACCTAAACGTGCGGCAGACCGCCGCTTTTCGAGTTCTGCAATATTTGCCGACATGGCGCTCCCCTGAAATTCGAAGTCTCGCTTTTGGCGGTATGGGTGAGCAATTGCAAATGTGAATTTGCAAAGTTGCAAAGTCGTAATTTGCAAACTATCATTCTCCTTGGCCGTTCGTGTCGAGTCCAGTCGAGACACCCCTCGGTACTGCACGGCCTCTCGACTGGGCTCGAGGCGAACGGAGGTTGGTATGAAGCGCAGAATCTTTGCCGGAGAACGGCTCCGCAACTTGCGCGACGGGCGCAGCCTGAAGCAGTCTGAAATGGCTACTTTGTTGGGCATATCGGTATCTTATCTGTCGCAGCTTGAACATGACGACAGGCCATTGACGCCGGCCCTGTTGGAAGCGCTGGCCCGCGATTTCCCGCTGGATTGGGAGGAGTTTGAGGAAGACGCCGCAACGCGCCGGTTTGCGGCTTTGCGCGAGGCCGCAGCTGATCCGCTCTTCGCCGCCCCGCTTTCCGCCGAGCAACTAACCCGCATCGCCGAGCAGCAACCGGCGTTGGCTGACCAGTTTGTCGCGCTCCATGCCGCTTACCGGCGAACCGGAGAGCGCCTGCAAATCGTCGACGAGGCGCTGGCCAGCGACAATGCCGGTGGCAGCCGTCTGCCATGGGAGGAAGTGCGCGACTGGTTTCATCTGGCGGGAAACTATGTCGACCGCCTCGATTGTGCCGCCGAGGCGCTGGCCATCCGCCTAGTGGGCAAGGCAATCTCTCCGTCGGCGGAGAGCATCGAACGCTATTTACGCGAGGGCCTCGCGATTTCACTCAACTATTCCGCCAGTGCAGGACTGCGCGATTTTGACGCAATAATGGGCCATCTGGTTATCGACCAAAGCCAACCCGCCGAGAGCCAACGGTTTCAGTTGGCGCACCAGCTTGTTGCCCTCGCCCTACAAGACGACATCTCGACTGTGATCGAAAGCGCAGGCCTGCGCACTGCATCGGCGCGGCAGTTGCTATTTGTCGGCCTCGCCAATTATGCCGCAGGCGCGTTATTGATGCCGTATGCGCGCTTTCGCGAAGAGGCGCGCAGCGTGCGCCACGATATTGACCGGCTGCGGCAAAGCTTCGGCGTCAGTTTTGAACAAGCCTGCCACCGGCTCTCCACGCTGCAGCGCCCCGGGGGGCGCGGTGTTCCGTTCTTTTTCTGCCGTGTCGATATGGCGGGCAACATCACCAAGCGCCACAGCGCCACCCGCCTGCAATTCGCCCGCTTCGGTGGTGCCTGCCCGTTATGGATCGTGCACGAGGCGGTTGCGATCCCCGATCGTATCCTCGTGCAGCTGGCCGAAACCCCCGACGGCGTGCGCTATGTCTCGATGGCCAAGGGCCTGGTCAAACCTTCGGGCAGCTACGCCAGGGCGCCACGGCGTTATGCCGTCGCTTTGGGCTGTGAGGTCGAACATGCGCGCGAGTTTATCTACGCCGACGGGCTGGACCTCGCCTCTCCGCAAGCGGCCACCCGCATTGGTGCATCGTGCCGCATTTGCCCGCGCCCCGATTGCGACCAACGTGCGTTCCCACCCAGCGATCGTGCGATCATTGTCGACCCTGACAAGCGCGATGTCGTGCCGTACCGTATCGCCTAATCCGCAATCAGGCGTTATAGCGCGCGCCATGACCGAAGAATTTCCGATCAAAGTGGCGGCGCTCTATCGCTTTGCCGCCTTTGAGCAACCCGAATTGCTGCAACCGCAGATATTGGGCTGGTGCAATGAGCATGGCCTGAAAGGCACCATATTGATCGCTTCCGAAGGCGTTAATGGTACGGTTGCCGGCACCGCCGATGGCATTGATGCCGTCGTAGCGCATTTGCGTACCCTGCCCGGCTGCGCAGAACTCGACGTCAAATATTCGCACGCCGTCGAAATGCCGTTCTACCGGATGAAGGTGCGGCTGAAGAAAGAGATCGTAACTCTGGGCGTCGATGGCATCGACCCGAAACGCGAAGTTGGCACCTATGTGCAGCCGGAGGACTGGAACACCCTTATTGCAGACCCGGATACGATCCTGATCGATACGCGTAACGATTATGAGGTGGCGATTGGGACGTTTGAAGGTGCGATTGACCCCAAGACCAAGGCGTTCCGCGATTTCCCTGAATGGTTCCGCGATAACCGTGACGAACTGGCGGCGAGCGGCACAAAATTCGCTATGTTCTGTACCGGCGGCATACGCTGTGAAAAATCGACGGCGTTTCTGAAGGCCGAGGGGATAGAGGATGTCTATCATCTGGAAGGCGGCATATTACGCTATCTGGAAACCGTGCCCGAAGCCGAGAGCAAATGGCACGGCGAATGCTTCGTGTTCGACGAGCGCGTGTCGGTGCGGCACGGGCTTGAGCTTGGCGATATGGAGTTGTGCCATGCCTGCCGCCGCCCGATCTCGCAGGAGGACAAGGCATTGGAACATTTCCGCATCGGCGTCTCCTGCCCTGCCTGCTATGCCGAACGCAGCGAAGAAGACCGCGCGCGTTTTGCGCAACGACAATTGCAGATCGGCTTGGCCAAAAAGCGCGGCAAGCAGCATATCGGCGTTAATCCGCGCGAAGATGGCTGATATTATATTTGGTAAGGTGAATGGCTGAGCTTCCCGTTCTCTACAGTTTTCGCCGTTGTCCCTATGCCATGCGGGCGCGAATGGCGGTTGCGGTGAGCGGGGTGACCGTCGTACTCCGCGAAGTGGTGCTACGCGATAAACCGCCTGAATTGATTGCCGATTCGCCTAAAGCAACGGTGCCCGTTTTGGTTTTGCCAGATGGACGCGTGATTGACGAAAGCCTTGATATCATGCGCTGGGCGCTGGGGCAAAACGACCCCGAAGGCTGGCTGTCGGGTGATGACATTGCCTTGGTTGCGACCAATGACGGTCCGTTCAAGGCAGCGCTCGACCGGTATAAATATCCACATCGTTATGGATTGACGGATGGGTTGGAATATCGGGCAGACGGCATGATCATACTGGCGTCGCTGGACCAGCGGTTATCGAATGGATATTATCTAACCGGTACAAACAAAGGATTGGCCGATATCGCAATCTTCCCGTTTGTCCGCCAGTTTGCGGCGACCGATCAGCATTGGTTTGATGGCCAGCCTTTGCCGAGGCTGCACAATTGGCTGGGCCGGATGATTAGCTCGCCGATTTTTGAGCGCGTGATGCACCGCTATCCCCGATGGGTGGCAGGCGATCAAAAAACGCTCTTCCCATGACAGCGCTCCTGCTTTCGCAGGAGCACGCCCGCTCATTTCATCAGCACCAGTTCTTCCGCCATACTCGGATGCAATGCTACTGTGTCATCGAACGCAGATTTGGTCAGTCCGGCCTTCACTGCAACCGCAGCGGCCTGCAATATCTCGGCGCTATCCGGGCCGATCAGGTGTAATCCGACCACCTTGTTCGTCGCGCCGTCGACGATCATCTTGTAAAGCGCCCGCTCGTTGCGCCCGGCGAGGACGTTCTTCATCGCCCGGAAATCGCTCTTATAAACTTTGATAGTGTCGAGCTTATCGCGTGCCTGGTCTTCGGTCATACCAACCCCCGCAATTGGCGGATTGCTAAACACCGCAGTTGGTATGGCGGTGTAATCGATAGTGCGCGGGTTACCTCCAAAGACGCTGTCTGCAAAAGCGTGCCCCTCACGGATGGCAACCGGCGTCAGTTGTACACGATTGGTGACGTCGCCGACGGCATAGATGCTCGGAACATTGCTGCGATTGTCGTCGCCGACAATCACGGCACCATCCTTGTCAAGTTCGACACCGGCCGCTTCCAGCCCCAGGCCCTTGCTATGCGGTGTGCGGCCAACCGCCCACATCAGCAAATCGGTTTCAATCATTCCCTGTTCGCCGCCATCGATCAGCAAGCTGCCATCGGCTTGCTTGCTTACACCCTTGAATGGGAAATCCATGCGGATATCTATGCCTTTGTCCCGGCTCATACCGATGAGCTTTTCGACAATTTCCTGATCGTAACTGCGCAGCATCTTGTCACCGCGCGTGACCAAAGTCACATCGACTCCCAGTTCATTGAAAATCCCCGCAAACTCATTGGCGATATAGCCCGCACCCGCAATTATGGCGCGCTTTGGCAGTTCGGGCAGGTGGAAAACTTCATTCGAAGTAATGCCCAAATCCGCCCCGGGAACATCCGGCACCACCGGCCATCCTCCGGTTGCAATCAAGATATATTTGGCACTGATCTCTTGTCCGCTAGCCAGTTTGATGCTGTTCGGACCGGCAATGGTCGCGCGTTCGTGAAAGACCTCGACCTTGTTGTTGTCGAGCGTCTGGCCGTAAAGGCCCTCCAACCGGTCAACCTCTGCCGCGACATTGTCGCGCAACGTGGGCCAATCAAAGGTTGCACCTTGGGTATTCCAGCCGAAACGCTTTGCATCGGCCAGATCTTCGGCAAAATGCGACCCGTAAACCAGCAGCTTCTTGGGCACGCAACCCCGAATGACGCAGGTGCCACCGACGCGATATTCTTCGGCCACCGCCACCCGCGCACCGTGGGATGCTGAAATCCGTGCGGCCCGGACGCCGCCTGACCCTGCGCCGATGACGAAAAGGTCATAGTCAAATTCTGCCATCATTTATTCTTTCTGTTGTCGTGGCGATATCGTCAGCATGGTCACGCATTACCAACAGCATTTATCAGGGATAGTAATCGACTGAGGCGATCAAACTTCGCCCTCACCCAATGCATCTTCGATTAAAGCCATCGTCGACGGATCAAAGCCGGTCGCACCATTCTCCGCAATACTTCTGGCAATTTCCTTGCCAAGTTCGACACCGAACTGGTCGAACGGGTTGATGCCGAGCAGCACCGCATTCACAAAAGTTCTTTGCTCGTAAAACGCTATCAGCGCGCCCACGACCGACGGCGTGACGTCATCGATCAGCAACGTGGTTGAAGGTCGGTCGCCCACATAATTACGGGCACCATCGTCCGAATGCCGTCCGGACATCAATGCCGCCCCTTGGGCAAAGCAGTTGACGAGCAGGGCCTCATGATGCGCGGGATCAAAATCATGTCCCGGCGTCTTGCTGACAATAAATTCGACCGGGATCAGATGCGTACCCTGATGCAAAAGCTGAAACACCGCATGTTGCGCGTCGGTACCAACTCCTCCCCATGTCACCGGCGCGCTGGCGCGGCCCAGTGGCTCACCATCGGCGGTTACTGATTTACCGTTCGATTCCATCTCCAGTTGTTGCAGATAATCGGGCAACAACCGCAAGCGCTCGTCATAAGCAAAAACTGCGCGCGTTTGGCAGTGACGCAGTTGGGCGTAATAGAGATCGACAAAGGCACCGAGAACCGGCGCATTTTCCTTAAGCGGGGCGCTGCGAAAATGCCGGTCCATGGCAGCGGCGCCCTCCAACATTTCCTCATATACTGCCCATCCGAGCCCCAGTGCTACCGGAAACGCAATGGAGCACCATAATGAATATCGGCCGCCCACCGCTTCGTTAAACGGCAACACGCGGCTTTCGTCGATGCCCCATTCGATGGCCTTGGCGGGGGCCGCAGTCAGCGCTACAAACTGGGAATAAGGATCGGCTACTCCGCCTTCGCGCATCCACTCCATTGCGCTTGATGCGTTCAGCAAGGTTTCGGTGGTGGTGAAGGTTTTGGAAGCCACTGCGACCAAGGTTTTGTGCGGATCAAATCCGGCAATCGCTTCGGCCAAAGCCGTGCCATCGACATTCGAAACCACTTTAACATCATAACGCGCACCGTCGCGGCCGAGGGCATCGACCAGCAATTTTGGTCCTAAAGCCGAACCGCCGATACCGATGTGAAGGACATGCTTGATATCGCCGAGCGCGCCCGCCTCGATCGCTTCAACCAACCCCCGCATCCGCAATTGCAGAGCGCGGGCATTGGCGACAGCATCGGGGTTACCATTGCCGCGTTCGGCGGCGTGTTCGGCCGCGCGCCCTTCGGTCGGATTGACAATGGCACCGGTAAACAGCGCCTCTTTGGCAGCATTTAACCCGGCCGCTGCGGACAAATCTGCAAAGGCCAAAAGGGATGCGGCATTCAGATGGGTTTTGGAAAAATCGAAACGAATGCCGCCTAGTTTAACGGTCATCGCAGTGACACGGTCGGGGTCTGCAGCAAAAATAGATTGCAGGGTTGCCGGTACCTGTTGCTCCAACACGCGCCAATCGACTTCAGCCATAATATTTCCTGTTCCAAATACGCGAGAATCTCTGCACTGGCCAATAGCGCGGCATCGCATTAGAAGGCCAGCATATCTGTCAGCCCTGACGCCAGAAATAGCGAGTATTTGTGAATCCTCTCATTGAAAAACCCGACGGTGCCTTTGCTGTTCCCCAAAACGACGAAACCACAGCCGGTGCGGCGTCTGAATGGCGCGATTATGGAAAGTTCTTACTGAAACTGGCACTGTTCGTTTTCATCTTGCGCAGCTTCATCATTTCGCCGTTCAATATTCCGTCGGAATCGATGCAACCACGGCTGTTGATTGGTGACTATCTGCTCGTGGCAAAATGGCCCTTTGGCTATACGAAATACAGCATGCCGTTCTCCTTACCACTCGTGCCGGGGCGGATATTGGCGAACCAGCCTGAACAGGGTGACGTCGTTGTGTTCAAAGCGCCGCCTACCCAACGCGATGACTATATCAAACGTGTGATCGGTCTGCCCGGCGATGTCATTCAAATGCGCGGGGGCATATTGGAAATCAACGGCGTTGCGGTGAAGAAAGAACGAATTGCCGACTATGTTACTCCTGCTTCGGAGAACATGCGGGAAGCCGCTTTGCTTGAGGGATATAGTTCGCCTTGCTGGCTCAGCGATTTTGAAAAAACCGACAAAGCAGGTAAGAAATTCTGCCGCTATCCGCGCTATAAGGAAACTCTGCCCAATGGACGCAGCTATCAGATTTTCGACCTGATTGATGGCTATGCCGGCGATGATACCGAGGCGTTTGTTGTTCCCGAGGGCAAGCTTTTCCTGATGGGTGACAACCGTGATCGGAGCGCCGACAGCCGCTTTCCCGCCGACGAGGGCAAGGCGATAGGCATTGTCCCACAGGAAAATCTCGTTGGCCGCGCACTGGTAACGGTATTCTCGACCGACGGGTCGGCCCGTTGGCTGCTCCCCTGGACATGGTTTACGGCGGCTCGCTGGGAACGGATTGGACGGGGGTTTTGAGCGATAATGGACAAGCGCCATGGCTGGCACAGTTGCTGCCTGCCGTGCCAGTGGACCTTGATCTTTATAACCGTGCGCTGACCCATGGCAGCACGGGTAAGCCGGACTATCAAAGGCTCGAATTTCTCGGCGACCGGATATTGGGGTTGATCATTGCCGAAATGCTGTACAATCATTTTGCTGATGAAGCCGAAGGGCGTTTGTCACACCGGTTGAATGCGCTGGTTGCAGGCACGACTTGCGCTGAAATCGCGCGGCAAATTGACTTGCCCAAATATGTGCGGTTCGGAAAACAAGCGCGCGACGACGGGGCGCAACAAAGCGATAATGTGCTGGGCGATGCGATGGAGGCGTTGATCGGGGCGCTTTATATCGATCAGGGTCTTGAACAGGCGCGGCTATTCATCACCCGGTACTGGATGCCGATTTTAGAAGGCACCGATGGTGCGCCGAAGCACCCCAAATCTGCGCTACAGGAATGGTGCGCCGCCAATGGTCGCAAGGTTCCAGAATATAGCATTTCCAATAAGGAAGGTCCACCGCACGCTATGCGTTTTGAAATTACCGTCACTGTTAAAGGCTTCGATCCGGTTAGCGCTTCCGCCAACAGCAAGCAGGCCGCTGAAACCGCAGCTGCGCTTGCTTTTCTGGAGGCACATGCATGACCAGGAAATGTGGCCATGTCGCAGTGATCGGCGCGCCCAATGCAGGCAAGTCGACGCTGGTTAATGCGCTCGTCGGGCAGAAGGTGGCAATTGTCAGCCCCAAGGCGCAAACCACCCGCACGCGGATGTTGGGCATTGCGCTGGAGGGCGATACGCAGATCATTTTGGTCGACACGCCCGGCATCTTTGCGGCGCAGCGGCGTTTGGACCGGGCAATGGTTGCGGCGGCCTGGGATGGTGCGGGCGACGCCGATCTGATAACCCTGATCGTCGATGGCCGCGCCGGGGCGGGCCCAAAGGTGGAGAAGGTAGTTTCCGGATTAAAGGGGCGGCCGGAGCGCAAATGGCTGGTGCTTAACAAGGTCGATATTTCGGCCAAGGAAAAGCTGCTGCTGCTCACCACCAAACTTGCTGAGATGTGCGACTTTGAACAAATCTATTATATCAGCGCGGCGACCGGCGATGGCCTGACCGAATTCAAAGCCGCGATTGCCGATGCCATGCCAGAGGGCGAATGGCATTTTCCTGAAGATCAGGTTTCGGACGCAACCGACCGGCTGGTTGCAACCGAAATCACGCGTGAACAGCTTTATCTACAATTGCACGAAGAACTGCCTTATGCCAGCGCAGTAGAAACTGAAAAATATAGCGAACGCGAGGATGGATCGGTTGAAATCCATCAGCAAATATTGGTTGCCCGCCCGACGCAGCGGGCCATTGTGCTCGGCAAAGGCGGGGCGCGGATTAAATCGATAGGTGAAGCGGCGCGACTCGAATTATCCAAGCTGATGGGGGTTAAAGTGCACCTCTATCTTCACGTCAAGGTTAAGCCTGATTGGGACGAGGACCGCAGCTTGTACCGTGATATCGGGCTGGAATGGGTGGAGTAAGCAACTAGAGACAAGACCCCATGGATCCCCGACTTGATCGGGGATCCATGGTTTCAGCGTCAGGCCATGGATTCCCGCTTTTGCGGGAATGACATATAATTTTGAATTGAGCTTATTTATTTTCTGCCACCGCAGCCGGTTTCTTTGCGGCAGCCTTTTTCTTCGGCGCAGCTTTCTTCTTGGGCGCAGCCTTTTTCTTGCCCTTACCCTTGGGTGGGCCAAGCGCCGCACGTGCATCGATCAGTTGCGCAGCTTCTTCCAGCGTCAAAGCATCGGGCGTAACCGACTTGGGCAACGTCGCATTGGTTGTTCCGTCGGTTACATAGGCGCCGTAACGCCCGTCCATCAGCTTGATCTCGGCCTGAGTAGACGGATGCGCGCCCAATATCTTCAATGGCTCACGCGCGCCGCCACGGGCACGCCCCGCACCATTGGCTGCTTCGGCCAGTTTGACGACGGCGGTGTTCATTCCGGTTTCAAAAACGTCGGCAGTCGACTGCAACCGCGCATATTTGCCCGCATGAGCCAAATATGGTCCATAGCGCCCGATGCTGGCAGTAACCGGTTCACCGCTTTCCGGATGTGTACCAACCGTCCGCGGCAGCGACAAAAGCTTCACCGCCCAATCGAGGCCGATATCTTCAGACGGCAGATCCTTGGGAATAGATGCGCGTTTGGCCTCTTTGCCTTCACCCATCTCGAAATAGGGACCAAAACGACCCGATTTCCGGGTAACATCTGCGCCGGTCTCCGGGTGTTGGCCTAAAACCTCTGGCCCGTTATCGGCCGAACCGTCGTCACCGCCGGGCTGTGCGAATTTACGGGTAAATTTGCATTCCGGATAGTTCGAGCAGGCAACAAAAGCGCCAAACTTACCGCCACGCAAGGCAAGCCGCCCTTCGCCGCATTTAGGGCAAAGTCGCGGGTCGGTTCCGTCTTCGCGTTCCGGAAAGAGATAGGGTGACAGAAATTTATCAAGCTCAGCCGTTACTTCGGACGGTTTCTGTTCCATGACTTCTGCGGTCTTGGGTTTGAAATCTTTCCAGAACTCCGACAGGAAATTCTGCCATTGGGCGCGGCCGCCGCTGATTTCATCAAGCTGATCTTCCAGTCCTGCCGTATAATCATATGCCACATAGCGTTCGAAAAACCGTTCAAGAAACGCGGTCAACAAACGGCCCGATTCCTCTGCAAAGAAACGGTTTTTCTCCACACGCACATAGGTGCGATCTTTCAGCACCTGAATGGTGGAGGCATAAGTCGATGGCCGTCCGATACCCAATTCTTCAAGCCGTTTGACGAGGCTGGCTTCCGAAAAACGCGGTGGTGGTTGAGTGAAATGCTGGTTCTTTTCGACGGCGTGCTTTGTCGGAGCGTCACCCGCCATCATCGGCGGCAATAGAGCCGCATCATCGCCGTCGGCGTCATCCAGACCTTCTTCATAGACGGCCAGGAATCCGGGGAATTTCATCACTTGCCCGGTGGCACGCAATCCGGTCTGGCCAGTACCGTCTAGCAAGTCCACGGTCGTGCGTTCCATACGTGCCGAAGCCATCTGGCTTGCCATTGCACGCTTGTAAATCAGTTCATACAGCCGCCCGTGGTCGCCGGAACCGGCTTTGTCGCGCGAAAAATCGGTTGGCCGGATCGCTTCATGGGCCTCTTGCGCGTTCTTTGCTTTGGTCTGGTAGACGCGCGGTTTTTCGGGAAGATATCCGCTGTCATAACGATCAGCTATCGTCTTGCGCGCCGCCGAAATCGCGCTGTGATCCATCTGGACCCCGTCCGTCCGCATATAGGTAATCGCGCCGTCCTCATAAAGGCCTTGTGCAATCCGCATGGTATGACTGGCAGAAAACCCCAGCTTGCGTGCGGCTTCCTGCTGCAATGTCGAGGTCGTGAACGGTGGTTGCGGATTGCGTGTAACCGGTTTGGTCTCGACGCTTTCGACATTGAATGCACCTGCCTCGACCGCAGCCCGGGCGTTTTCTGCTTCGGCCTCGGTCTTCAGGTCCATCTTGTCGAGCTTCTTGCCCTGATGATGGGTCAGCCGAGCTTCAAACATTTGGCCCTTATGCTCCATATTGGCCTTGACCGACCAATATTCCTGCGAACGAAACGCCTCGATTTCGCGGTCCCTTTCTACAATCAGGCGCAACGCCACCGATTGCACACGGCCTGCCGATTTCGCGCCAGGTAATTTACGCCACAGCACCGGCGACAGTGTGAACCCGACGAGATAATCCAGTGCCCGGCGCGCGCGATATGCATCGATCAGGTCGATGTCCAAATCGCGCGGCTTTGCCATTGCTTCGGTCACCGCCGCTTTGGTGATCGCGTTGAAAGTTACGCGCTCAACCTTTTGTGGAAGGGCTTTTTTCTTGGCCAGCACTTCCTGCACATGCCAGCTGATCGCCTCGCCTTCACGATCAGGGTCGGTCGCCAGAATCAGAGTGTCGGCTTTTTTCGCTTCGTCAGTGATCGCCTTGAGCTGTTTTGCCTTGTCAGCATAATTGTCCCACAGCATGGCGAACCCATTGTCGGGATCGACCGAACCGTCCTTGGGCGGCAGGTCACGGATATGGCCATAAGACGCCAACACCTTGTAACCCGGCCCCAAATATTTCTCGATTGTCTTGGCTTTTGCAGGTGATTCAACGATAACTAATTGCATGATATAATAAGCTTTTCTAAAATCTCTCGCGTATACGCGTAGGCTGGGGGGTGAAACGGGGTTGCGTCAAGCAGGAAAATTCAGGCGGCCAAACGAACCTTTCCACCCGCGCCGCGTTCCAGCTTTCCGGCGAGTTCAAGTTCAAGCAATACCATCTGCACAACCGACTGGTTCGCGCCCGATTGCCGCACGAGTTCGTCAACCGCGACATAAGTCATGCCCATGAGATCAATGACGGCACCGCGCTCTCCATCGTTTCCGTCTTCAATTGCGGCTGGTGATATCAGCGGTACTGCCCTGCGCACGGCTCGTTCATCCATCGGCCGCAGCAACTCGGCGATCTCGGCAGCGTTTTGCACGAGCGTTGCCCCTTCGCGGATCAACTGGTTACAGCCATGTGAACGCGGATCGAGCGGCGACCCCGGAATTGCCATGACTTCGCGCCCGGCCTCTGCCGCCAACCGCGCGGTAATGAGCGATCCTGATTTGGGTGCCGCCTCGATCACCACCGTTCCGAGTGACAATCCAGCAATAATCCGGTTGCGATAAGGAAAATGCCGAGCGCGAGGCTCTATACCGGGTGGCATTTCGGCGATCAACAAGCCCCGTTCGGCTATCATATCCTGTAACTCGCGGTTTTCAGGCGGATAGGCAATGTTGATGCCGCCAGCGATCACCGCAATCGTGCCGCTGTCAATCGAACCCGCATGGGCGGCGGTATCGATTCCGCGCGCCAACCCGGATACCACAGCAAATCCTGCCTGCCCCAATTCGAACGCCAGTGTCCGGGCAAAACGGCAAGCGCCAGCCGAGGCGTTGCGTGCGCCAACCATTGCAACCGGATTTCGATCTAGTAACGCGGCATCACCCCGGACCATGATTGCCGGCGGCGCATTATCGAGGTGGCTTAACAGTTCTGGATAGCCGGGATCACCCAAGAACAGATAACGGGCACCTGCCGCTGCTGCGGCCTTCATTTCCGCTTCGATGGCGCGCGGGTTGGCAAGCACCGTCTTGTTCCCGCCGCCCCGTATCACCAAATCGGGCAATGCCGCCAACGCGCTCGACGCGCTGCCAAAGCGTTCAATCAACTGCCGATAGGTGACCGGTCCGATATTGGGCGAACGGATAAGGCGCAGGCGGTCAAACTGGTCTGCGCTTCCGTTCATATTACTGGCTTAGCTCTTTTTCTTGCCGATGCGCGGTTCGGTTCCATCGATCAGCCGCTCGATATTGGCGCGATGCTTCCAGAACACGATCAGCGTACAGGCCACCAATAACGCAACCAGCTCATATCGGCCAAAATAAGCAGCGGCGATTGGCGCGACCACTGCGGCTAACAGTCCGGCCACCGAGGAGATTCGAAAAATCACCAGTCCGCCGATCCATGCGACCGCATAAACGACGCCGCCCTGCCAAAACAGGCCGAACATGATCCCGGCATAAGTGGCAACGCCCTTGCCACCTTTGAATTTGAGCCAGGCTGGATACAGATGCCCAAAAAAAGCCCCCGCTGCGGCGAACACCTCTGCACCCGGAAGAAAACGGGTGGCTAGGTAGACGGCGGCAAAGCCCTTGAGTAAATCAAGCAGCAGGGTAAGGGCAGCAAGCCCCTTGCGCCCGGTTCGCAACACATTGGTCGCACCGATATTGCCTGACCCGATTTCACGAATATCTCCGCCACCAGCCAGCTTCATCAGCAGCAAGCCAAAGGGGACCGAGCCCAGCATATAGCCGAGCACCAAAGCAGAAACAGACGTAACCCAAAAGGCAGTCATGACACGAATCCTTGCGACGTCATTTGTGCGTATCGGGTTTGTTGTTTGTTCTCAAGTCGCTTGCGTCGCTCTGGCACCGCCGATAACAGCGACAGATGTCGTCTCACCCGCCAGCCATCGACCCAATCGCCCCTTTGCTGTTTTTTGATTCGGGCATTGGCGGCATGTCGGTGGTGCGCGCGGTTCAGGCGGCGTTACCGCAAGCGCCTATCGTCTACGCTGCGGATTATGCCGGATTGCCTTACGGCACCAAAAGCGAGGCTGAAATCGCTGCGCGCGTGCCTGCCTTGTTGGGGCGGTTGGTTGAACGGTTCCGTCCACGGCTGGTGACGATTGCCTGTAACACCGCCTGCACCATCGCGCTTAGCCATGTCCGCGCCGCGCTCGACGTGCCGGTGGTCGGAACGGTACCTGCTATCAAGCCAGCATCGGAGATTACCAAAAGCGGCGTGATTGGTTTGCTCGGTACGGCAGCCACGATCCGTCAGCCCTATGTTGACCGGTTAGAAGCAGAATTTGCGGGCGGCATGACGCTGCTCCGCCATGCCGCCCCAGAATTGGTCCATGCAGCCGAAGCCAAGATGCGGGGAGAGGTTGTTGATCCTTTAGTCTACACAAACGCGCTGGGGGGCCTGACAGCACAACCGGGCGGAGAAAATATGGACGTGGTGGTCTTGGGCTGCACCCATTTCCCGCTGGTTCAGGATGAACTGGCCAGCGCTGCCGGTCGTGAGATGCAATTTATTGACGGGGCGGCGGGAATCGCACGGCGCATAACCCACCTCACAAAAGGCCAGCCATGGCCTGCCGATCCACCGCCGAGCGCCTTCGTGACTACTGACAGCCTGACCGATCTCGTGCCCTATCATGTGGCGCTTGCTGCATTGGGTTTCACGGAACTGGCGTCGCTTTAACACTTATTGCGAACCGTTCGCGCTGGATTTTTGTGTCCGGGCCGCTTAAAGGCGCGATTACCCGCGAAATCGGATTGATACATCGGATTGATACAACAGGGCCCATTGCCGTGAATTACGACCTAATCTTCGACAAAGCGATCGACCGGCTGCACGCCGAGGGCCGTTATCGCGTGTTCATCGATATCTTGCGCAACAAGGGCGCTTATCCCAACGCGCGCTGCTTTGCCGGACATAACGGACCAAAGCCGATTACCGTTTGGTGTTCGAACGATTATCTCTGCATGGGACAGCATCCAAAGGTGGTTGCCGCCATGGAAGAAGCGCTGCACGATGTCGGTGCCGGCTCGGGCGGCACGCGTAATATCGGCGGGAACACGCATTATCATGTCGAACTGGAAGAAGAGCTAGCCGATCTGCACGGCAAGAACGGCGCGTTGCTGTTTACTTCGGGCTATGTTTCGAATGAAGCGTCACTCGCGACGCTCGCCAAATTGCTTCCGGGCTGCATCATTTTTTCTGATGAACTGAACCATGCCTCAATGATCGCGGGTATCCGCAATTCGGGCTGCGAGAAACGCGTATTTCGGCACAATGATCTTGCGCATCTCGAAGAATTGCTGGCCGAAAGCGACCCCGAAGCCGCCAAGCTGATCGCTTTTGAAAGCATATATTCGATGGACGGCGACGTCGCGCCGATTGCCGCGATTTGCGACCTCGCCGACAAATATAACGCGCTAACCTATTGCGACGAGGTCCATGCGGTTGGCATGTACGGCGAACGTGGTGGCGGCATTACCGAGCGCGACGGCGTTGCCGACCGCGTGACCATCATCGAAGGCACACTTGGCAAAGCATTCGGCGTCATGGGCGGTTATATCGCGGCCGAAAAGAAAATCGTCGATGTAATCCGTTCTTATGCTCCGGGCTTCATCTTCACGACCAGCCTGTCGCCGGTACTGGTCGCTGGTGTCTTGGCGTCTGTAAAACATCTCAAAGCCTCCAGCGAAGAGCGCGACGCGCAGCAGGCCCATGCCGCCATGCTGAAGTCCCTGTTTGCCGACGCCGGCTTGCCGGTGATGCAAAGCGAAACGCATATTGTACCGCTGATGGTGGGTGATCCGGTCAAGGCCAAGAAGATCAGCGATATCCTGCTGGCCGAATACGGCGTTTACGTCCAGCCAATCAACTATCCCACCGTGCCGCGCGGAACCGAGCGCCTGCGTTTCACACCTGGACCTCACCACAGTGAAACGATGATGCGCGACTTGACGAACGCGCTCAGCGAGATTTGGGAACGGATGGAGCTGCGGGTAGCCCAAGCGGCTTAAGCAATCAGCCAATCACGATCATTTGAGTATAATCGCGGTAGAGCCTTGATGTGCCGCACGGCTTATGTGCCTCGATAGCCAGCTGCCCGGCATATTCCGCAAGTCCGATACGCGGCGCTACGTGGAATTGCCGCAGCCATGCCAGCAATATCGTCCGGAACCAGCGGGGCATGGCCTCTTGCATACCGAAATCGACGATGTGAATGCTTCCCTGCGTCGATAGCAGCGGCAACGCCTGACGCAGCGCGCCCTGCCAGTCGGGAATCATCGACAGCGTGTAGGAAAAAACGATCCGGTCAAAACGTGCGCGGCCAAAGATATCCATGGCATCAAAATTGGCAGCATCACCCTGCGCCAGACTGGCCCGCCCGTCCATCAGTACCCGACCTAGATTACCGGCCGCAGATTTCAGCATCTCATCCGAAATATCGAGCCCAAACAACCTGCAATCCGGCCAGACTTTGCCGATCATAGCCAGATTGCGTCCGGTGCCACAGCCGATTTCGAGGACGGTACCGCCATCTGGCACGTTCATCTCGGCGATCAGCCGGTCACGACCGAGCAGATAATATTTGCGCGTCAGATCATAGATGTGCCGCTGTCCACGATAGACATTGTCCATCAGGTCGGCATGGTCCTCGACAACCGCTTGCACCGGGTCAGCCCTTCAAAATATACAGATGGACGCCCCCGTAAATCGCCGAGCGATCGCGCCGTGTGTAATCGAGCGATTCAGCCTCCCTGTAATCCCAACGATCAAGCAACACGTCTGCAAGCCTTCCGGGAAGCAAACTGGGTTCTGCGGCCGTGCGGAACAAGACGCGCGCGCCGGGTCGGGATGTACGGGTTATCTCGCTCCACAATGCGTTCAGCTGTTCGTCGTCCATCCAGTCCTGAGCATCAAGCAGGATATAGCGATCAAAGCTTGCCGCGTCGGAAGCCGCCAGCATGTCGGCCAGGTTGGCGTGACGCATGTTGATCCGGTCAGCCCGAGCCTTGATTGCGTCGTAATTCTGCTTTTGCAGATAAGGCGGCAAAGGCATGTCCGTACCCTTGCCGTAGCCACGGCCAAAGGCCTGCCATGCGAAATAATTGTCTTTCAAGTCAAAGTCGCATGCCAGCTTTTCAAGCCGTGCGCGCAGCACATCCGCCATTTTCAGTTCGCCCGCCAACGCATCAAACTGGGCAGGTGGGATACCAAGACCGAAGAGTGATGCCGGCTGAGAGGTCAGCCAGCGGATGAACCTGCGGTCAAACATGGGTGCCAGTTTGCGGTCAAATATCTCACGTTGCTCCTCCATGCTGTTCGCCGCCAGCAGAACGCGCGGATCGATGCGGTGCATTTTTGCCAGCATATGCGCGACGCCAATAAAACCACCGAGCAGGCCGCGTTTGTAAACCCCTTTGGCAAATCCGTTGATCCGCCTGCGCCCCATCAAATCGCGGCCTTCCCAGTATCGCAGGCTGGTCTCGTCGAGGTGGGGACGGACATGCGCTTTGTAAGTCCGCACATTTGTGGGAGTATCGGCATCAGCAAAAAAGCGGCGGAATGAAGAATAATCCGGCAGGTTTTTGAGGGCAGTCGTTTTGAGTTTGTTCAAGGCGACATGCGCCGTGTTCAGGTCAACCGCAACAATTTCGCCAGGATCAGCGGTAAGATAAGACAGGGCATTGCACCCACCGCTCGCAATTGTCGCCACGCGGTTGCCGGGCTGAATAGCCAGCGCTTCCATATCAACGACCGGGTCCTCCCATATCTGCGCATAGACAAGCCCCTTGAAGGCAAAAGCAAAAGCCTTGTCGAGCAGCTTCTGCTTGCCCTCCCCGCCCTCACGTACGACGGCATCGCTAATCTTGCGGTTTTTTGCAGTGATCAATTGTCATCCCCTGAGTTTATGGGACGCCTTTAGTTTCCTCCTATGACGGGGCGGTGAAAATCAGGTTACGGTTTTGTGCCAAGCATGTCGCCAGTTAGGCCAATAACTGCCTGCCCCGTTTTTCGCGCTTGCAATGTAGGATTTGATTTGAGAGCGTCGATTGGCTGGTTCGCAAGGACTGGTATTGCTCTTTCTCATAGTCTTTTTTCGCCTGCTTTGTGACAGAGGCTTCTGCCGGACATTCCTTGGCAATTTGCAGGAAAGTGGTTTTTGAAAAATACCATCGAATAGGCGTCACTTGTGTCACCCAAGTCACCTTTGCCGACACAGCCCTAAGTGAGACTTTACTGTGACCTTCCACAGATTCCTGCGGGTTTCAGGTTAGCTTCCGGAAATTGCTGCCACAAACCGTGCCGCATCAACATTGCCGCCAGACAGGGTAACCAGCGGCTTATTTCCAATGCCTATCTTTCCGCCGAGCACGGCCGCCAAAGCGACCGCCCCGCCAGGTTCAAGCACCAGATGGAGTTTTGCAAACGCCATGCGCATTGCATGGGCGACTTCGGCCTCGGTAACCGCCACTCCGGTCGCCTGGCGCGCCCGAAGTATCTCAAAGGTGAGCGGCGCAACTTGCAGCGTTTGCAGCGCATCGCAACTGGTCGCTGGCGGGTTGGGTGCCACCGGCACGATATGGCCAAGCCGAAGCGACTCCGCCATGTCATCCCAGCCCTCGGGCTCAACCACCACTACCGAAGCATCCGGCAATGCCAGCGCACAACCGCTCGCTAGGCCACCACCGCCACAGCAGGCAATGATCTGGTCAAATGTCTGTCCACTTTGGCTGTAGAGTTGCATTGCGGCCTCAATGGCGGCGCTACCCTGCCCTTCAACCACCCATGGATCGTCAAAGCTCGGGACGACGGTAGCGCCGGTTTCCGAGGCAATCTGTGCGGCAATTTCTTCGCGCGATTCGGTCAATCGGTCGAATGTCACGATCCGCGCGCCTAACGCTTTGGTATTTTCCATCTTTGCCAACGGCGCGTCGGTCGGCATTATGATTGTTGCTGTTATCCCGAGGCGCTTTGCCGCCCAAGCCACTCCCTGTGCGTGATTGCCACTCGAAAACGCGACGACGCCCTTTGCACGCGCGGCGTCATCGAGATCGGTCAGCCGGTGCCATCCACCGCGTATCTTGAACGCGCCGATCGGCTGCAAACATTCCGCTTTGCACCAGATTGTCCGGCCATCGACCTCTAACTGCAACAGAGGAGTTGGCGGCAATATCCCGGCAATTTTGGCCGCTGCGCGCAGAACGCCTTCACGGCTTGGTGTGCGATCAGGGGCCAGCAAATCTTGTCCTGTCATAAAACGCCCCTATATGCCGTCGTTTGGCGAATCTCGGTCGAGAGGAAATAACAGATGAGCAGGGTTTTGGTAATTGGCGCAGGCGGCGTGGGTTCGGTTGCGGTCCACAAGATGGCGATGAATGCCGATATCTTCAGCCATATCAGCGTTGCAAGCCGAACAAAGTCAAAATGCGACGCTATTGCGGCATCGGTCAAGGAACGTACCGGCGTCACGGTGGATACCTACCAGATCGATGCGGATGATGTCGCGGCGACAACTGCTCTGCTCAACGAGATTAAACCAGCCCTGGTTGTCAATCTCGCCCTCCCTTATCAAGACCTTCACATCATGGATGCCTGCCTCGCTGCGGGCGTCAATTATATGGACACGGCCAATTATGAGCCGCTGGATGTCGCCAAGTTCGAATATCACTGGCAATGGGCCTATCAGGAGCGGTTCAAAGCCGCCGGTCTGACCGCGCTTCTGGGATCGGGCTTTGATCCAGGTGTCACAAGCGTATTTGCGACTTATCTCAAAAAGCATCATTTCGACCGGATCGACACGCTCGACATCCTCGATTGCAACGGCGGCGACCACGGTCAGGCCTTTGCCACCAACTTCAACCCGGAAATCAACATCCGCGAAGTAACCGCCATTGCCCGCCATTGGGAAAATGGCGATTGGGTCGAAACCCCGCCAATGTCGGTGAAGCAGAGCTTTGACTTCGAAGCGGTCGGCCCGAAAAATATGTACATGATGTACCATGAGGAAATCGAAAGCCTCAAAACCCATTTACCAGAAATCAAGCGCATCCGGTTCTGGATGACCTTTGGCGATGCGTACATCACGCACCTTAACGTGCTTCAGGCGGTCGGTATGACGCGGATTGATCCCGTAATGTATGAGGGACGCGAGATCATTCCGTTGCAGTTTTTGAAGGCCGTATTGCCCGAACCTGCGTCGCTTGGCCCCACGACCAAAGGCAAGACCAATATCGGCGATATCGCGACCGGCCTTGGCAAGGACGGCAAAGACAAGACGCTCTATATCTACAACATTTGCGACCATGAGGATGCCTATGCCGAAACCGGCAATCAGGCGGTGAGCTATACGACGGGCGTTCCTGCGATGATTGGCGCGGCGATGTTGCTGACCGGCAAATGGGCGGGGGCTGGTGTGTGGAATATTGAGCAGTTCGATCCTGATCCGTTTATGGAGATGCTGAACGGGCATGGTTTGCCGTGGCAGGTGAAGGAACTCGACGGGCCTTTGGCATTTTGATGGAAACTAGGGCAGGCGATCCCGGAGCTTTTGCACATTTCGACCTGAGTCGGGTCGATAGTCCTGCATTCGTCGTCGATGAGGCCGCGATCCGGCGCAATCTTTCGATACTGGCGGACGTCAAAAAGCGATCGGGTGCGAAAATCCTGTCTGCCATGAAGGCCTTCTCAATGTGGGACCTGGCACCGGTTATTGGCGAATATCTCGACGGTGTCTGCACCAGCGGATTGTGGGAAGCGCGGCTTGCCAAGGAAAAATACTCAGGCGAAATTGCGACTTACTGTGCGGGGTACAAGGAAGCCGACATGGCGAAAATTGTCTCGATCTCCGACCACATCATCTTCAACTCTCCCGGCCAGCACGCCCGCTTTGCCTCGTTCCTCAATGAAAGTGTCGATGTCGGCCTGCGCCTAAACCCCGAACATGCCGAGGGTGAGGTCGCCAAATATGACCCCTGCTCGCCCGGTTCGCGGCTTGGCTTTCCGGTTAGCCAATTGAAACCGGAACATCTGGAGGGCGTATCGGGTATCCATTTCCATTCGTTGTGCGAGCAGGACTTCGAACCGCTCAAGCGCACATGGGAATCGCTAAAATCCAAAATTGCACCTTATTTCACCCAGCTCAAATGGCTCAACTTCGGCGGCGGCCACCACATCACCCGCGCCGATTACCAGCGCGACGAACTGGTCGGGTTCATCAAACAGGTCCGCGCCGAAACCGGTTGTGAAATCTATCTCGAACCTGGTGAGGCAATCGCGCTCGACGCAGGCATTCTTGTCGGCGAGTTGCTCGACGTATTCGACAACGGCATGGCCGTCGGCATCACCGACATCAGCGCCACTTGCCACATGCCCGACGTCATCGAAGCACCCTACCGCCCTGCGATGCTCGGCGAACTGACGGAAGGCCCCGCAGTGCGTATGGGCGGCCCCTCCTGCCTTGCAGGCGACATCATCGGCGATTACCGCCTGCCCGTCCCCGCCGAACCCGGCACCCGCTTTGCCTTCCTCGATCAAGCGCATTATTCGATGGTCAAGACCAACACCTTCAATGGCGTACCGTTGCCCTCAATCTGGCTCTGGAACAGCGACACCGACGAACTGCGTTGTGTTCGCCAATTCGATTGGACTGAATTCAGAGACCGCCTCAGCTGAAAAGCATACGAATCGCTTTACAATCCCCGCGTTTTTGCTAATGCGCACATCCGCTGCCCCAGGGGGACTTCCAATAACCGCAAGGCAGCCTTGTTGTTTCTCGTTATTTTTTGGGGGTCCCTTGAGTTGCACGAATATCTTGACGCACTGGCTGTAGTCCGCGCCCTCCGCCCGGACGAACCAATCACGCTCCTTCGCCCGCACGCCGCGACGCGTGCCGCTCGTTTCTTTGTCGAGAAGTTTCCGGGCCGGTCGCTTTATGCCGTAAAGGCCAATCCATCGGCGGCGCTACTGCGCTTGTTGTGGGATGCTGGTATCACACATTATGACGTTGCTTCGCTTGGCGAAGTGCGGCTGGTGAACAAGATCCTGCCTGAAGCCGTCCTGTGCTTCATGCATCCGGTGAAGTCGGAACGCGCGATCTATCAAGCCTATCACAATCACGGCGTCCGTACCTTCTCGCTCGACAGCCATGAAGAGCTGGGCAAGATTGTCCGCGCGACCGGCAATGCGACCGATCTGGAACTGTGCGTTCGCATCCGCGTGTCGTCCGAACATGCCAAGCTCAGCCTTGCTTCCAAATTCGGTGCAGAACCGTCGGAAATAGCGGACCTGCTGGTCGCCACCCGCCAGGTTGCCGACAGCTTGGGCATATGTTTCCATGTCGGTAGCCAGGCGATGACACCCACCGCCTATGCCGAAGCGATGGAGCATGTCCGCGCGGCAATTGTCGAGGCATCGGTCACGGTTGATATCGTCGACGTCGGCGGCGGTTTTCCCTCGGTCTATCCCGGCATGGAGCCGCCCGCGCTGGAAAATTATTTCGAAGTCATCCACCGCTGCTTCGAAGACCTGCCGATCAGCTATTCGGCTGAACTCTGGTGCGAGCCGGGCCGGGCCTTGAGCGCCGAATATGCGTCGTTGCTGGTGCGCGTGGAAAAGCGCCGCGGGCAGGAATTGTTTATCAATGACGGATCTTACGGCGCATTGTTTGATGCAGCCCATGTTGACTGGCGCTTTCCTGTGAGCCTGCAACGGGCCGAGACCTCTATCGGTACGCAAAAGAGCGAATTCAGCTTCTACGGCCCCACCTGCGATGATATGGATTATATGGCGGGGCCTTTCCTGTTGCCCGATGACGTGGCGGCGGGCGACTTTATCGAGATCGGCATGCTCGGTGCTTATGGCAGCGCGATGCGGACCGAATTTAACGGATTTGGCGAAACGGAGACGATCATTGTCGGTGATGAACCGATGGCGACGCTGTACACGCGCTTTGCTGCCAATGATTCCGGCATCTTGCCGCGCCGGACCCAAATTTTCAAAAAATAAGCTGCGTTTGACAATTTAAAGATGGTGCCGCACCCTCCCCGCCATAACCGACAGGGAGGGAATTGAGATGCATAGCGATATATTGCAGCCGGTCACGGTGCTGGCCGCGTGGACAATGGTCATGTGGCTATGGATGTACATCACGCGAATACCCGCGATGTCCAAAATTCCCGGGCTTGATGCCAAAGCGATGGTTGGCAGCACTGGTTCGGACCTCGACAAGGTAATGCCCGGAAAAGTGCAGTGGATTTCCCATAACTACAATCATTTACACGAGCAACCTACGGTATTTTATGCGGTGGCTTTGTCATTGGCGTTCATGGGCGCAGGCGATGGTTTCAATGCGCAGATCGCATGGGCATATATCGCCTTGCGTATTGTCCACAGCCTGTTCCAGGCTCTGGTCAACCGCGTCATGATCCGCTTCGGTATATTCGTTCTCGCCAGCATCGCGTTGATTATGCTCACCGTCCATGCGTTGGTGACCGCATTCGGCGGAAACCTGCCGCAGCTCTAACGCGCAAAATGCCCGACCAGCTCGATATGGGTTGACCAGCGGAACTGGCCGACGGGCCACACCCGCTGTAATTTATAACCGGCGGCGACCAAAGTTTTGGCGTCGCGGGCAAAGCTGGCAGGATTGCAGCTGACATAGGCGATATTAGCCACCGAGGACGCGGCCAGTTGCTCGACCTGCTCTTTGGCCCCCGCGCGCGGCGGATCGAGGATTACCACTTCGAAACGGTTCAGTTCACTGGCGGTCAACGGTCTGCGAAACAGGTCCCGATGTTCGGTAAAAATCGACGTGTGCGAGACATCGGCTGCATATTTCAAGGCAGCAATAACATCGCGGTCTGCTTCGGCCGCGTATATTTTGCGGCCCGTGGCCAGCGACAATGCAAAAGTCCCGAGCCCGGCAAACAAATCGGCAACCAGCGCCGCTTCACCGGTGATATTGCGTACCGCCTGAACCAAGGCTGCCTCGCCATCGGGCGTCGCCTGTAGAAAGCCGTATGGCGGGTACGCTACGGCAACGCCGGCAAAAGTGACTGTCACCGGCTCTGGCTCCCAAAACGATACCGGACCATAGCCTTCGTCCAGAGACAGCCGCGCCAAACCATATTGCTGAGCGAAGGCGGACAGCGCCTCGTGATCGGACAGATTCCGTGCGATCCAATTCTCAATCAGCACATCAACACCCTGATCAACAACCGCCATTTTGATTTGCACATCGCGGCGGCGTTCGATCAACGGGTTGAGGAATCTGCGCAATGGCTCGATCAGCGCGAACAATTCTGGTGCCATGACGTCACATTGCTGCAAGTCTATGATCCGGTGACTTTTTTCGGTGCTAAAACCCAGTTGGAACTGCGTACCTACCCAAGCCGAACGCACCGCCACCCGCCGACGCACAAAGGGCGGCGAGATGTGAACAGGCATTATTTCAGCCGCATACACTTGCTGCGTCGACAACGCGTGGGTAACCCGGTCAGCGACAAACGCGGCTAGGCTTTCTTCATCCACATGTTGCAACTGACATCCGCCGCAGATCGGGAAATGCCGACAGGGTGGCTCTGCATGATGCGGACCATGTATGAGGCCACCCGAAGGATCGAGCAAATCGCCCGGAGCCGCGTGTGCGACATAACGGCCATCGGCGGTAACGCCATCACCGCGCGCCGCTACGCGTAAAATCTCGTTGATATCAGTCATAGCTGCGCCATGCCCGCGAAGGGGCCAGCAATCAACCGCCGTCTTTTCCCGAGACTGCTTCTACACCCTTGATCTGGGCAGGCAGGCGGTATTTATCATCGCCCGAACTCACCTCGATCATACCGCCATCAAGTACGTCGATTCTGGTTTCGTCAAATCCGTCAGCAGGAGCAAGGCCGCGCCCGTCGGTCAAAATCCTGAACCGGCGAAAACCGCCATCGACGTGGCGAATGACCAGCAACTGGCCATCTGCACCGGCAATCCGCTCGGTCGTGCAGGTCCGTGCAAAAGCAACTGACCCCGCCAAAGCACATTCGATTTTGCCGTCAAAAGCCGCCTCTTGATCAGTAGCAGCCTCGACCTCTTTCGACGCCTCATCATCTGACCGGCCGCACGATGCCAAAGAAATGCAGGCAGCCGCCAATAACAATGGTTTAGATATCGGCATAAACATGGCGTTCGGCTTGCGCTCCTGGATGTGTGACCGCACCCTTATACGCGGGGCCGACATTCTGCGCATAGCGCCATAATGCGCCTGCCCCATAATCGGTCAACCGTGGCTGCCAATGTTTACGCCGTTCTTCAAGAAGTTCCGTAGCTACGTTGAGATCAATTGTTCCAGTTTCTGCATTGATGCTGATTTCGTCGCCGTCTTCAACCAAGGCAATCGGACCGCATTCGGCGGCTTCAGGGCCGACATGGCCAATGCAAAAGCCGCGTGTTGCCCCCGAGAAGCGCCCATCGGTGATCAACGCCACCTTCTCACCCATGCCAAGGCCGTAAAGCGCGGCTGTGGTCGATAGCATTTCGCGCATGCCGGGGCCGCCTTTCGGACCTTCATAGCGGATCACGATAACCGAACCTTCTTTGATCTGGCGCGCTTCTACGGCGGCGAAGCAGTCTTCCTCGCAATCAAACACCTGCGCAGGGCCGGTGAATTCCAGTCTGTGCATCCCTGCAACCTTCACAATTGCACCGTCAGGGGCGAGCGTACCGCGCAGGCCGACAACACCGCCGGTTGGAGACAATGGTGCCGTGGCGGCATGGATGACCTTCTGATCAGGGTTCCAGGTAATCTCGTCGATATTCTCTCCGAGCGTCTTGCCAGTAACGGTCATGCAATTGCCATGGAGCAAGCCTTCTCCGAGAAGCGATTTCATCAGCATATAAACGCCGCCCGCTTCATACATGTCCTTGGCAACATAATTCCCGCCGGGTTTCAGGTCGGCCATATAAGGCGTGGTCTTGAAAATTTCCGCGACGTCAAACAAATCCATTTCGATACCCGCTTCATGCGCCATCGCTGGCAAATGCAGGGCACCATTGGTCGAACCACCGGTGGCAGCGACAATACGCGCTGCATTTTCAAAGGCTTCACGTGTACAAATATCACGTGGCCTTAAGTTACGCGCAAGCAATTCCATGACCTGCACGCCCGCCGCATGGGCAATCTGGTCACGTGTTGAGTAGGGAGCTGGTGCCATATTGGAATTGGGCAGCGACAGGCCAATGGCCTCGGCAACGCAAGCCATAGTGTTGGCCGTATATTGCCCGCCACATGCGCCGTGCCCCGGACAGGCTACTTTTTCGAGTTCATGGACCTCGGAAAGCGGACAAGCGCCTGCCGCATATTTTCCGACAACTTCAAATACATCAACAACTGTGACGTCACGGTCGTGATAGCGTCCAGGCAAGATTGATCCGCCATAGACAAAAATCGACGGCACATTGAGGCGCAGCATTGCCATCATCATGCCCGGCAATGACTTGTCACATCCGGCAAAACCCACCAGCGCGTCATAGCAATGTCCGCGCACCGACAGTTCGACTGAATCCGCAATGACTTCGCGTGAGACCAGCGAAGACTTCATCCCTTGATGCCCCATTGCGATACCGTCGGTCACCGTAATCGTGTTAAACCGCCGGGGCATTCCGCCGCCTGCCTCAACGCCTTTGCGTGCCACATCGGCTTGATGGTCAAGCGTCGTATTGCACGGAGCCGAGTCATTGCCAGCCGAAACCACGCCGACAAATGGCCGCGCGATTTCTTCCTCGGTAAGCCCCATCGCGTAATAATAGCTGCGGTGCGGCGCGCGCTCCGGGCCTACCGAAACATGGCGGCTGGGCATTTTGGACTTGTCGAAAACATGAGGCATATTGGAACTCCTAATCTGCCGAGCCTCTATGGGTTTTGCGACCTCAAGCCAAGCTTTTCCGATACAAAATGGCACATATCAGTCAATATTTGCGCGAATCTTTCCTGGCCAGCGTGACTGGAAACCATGTCCTGGCGGATCTCGATACCTATATAGGGAATCGCATTGCCTTCTGCGTGGCGGTTCATCGTCGCATTCAAATGCTTGCCGGAATAAGGAAGTTGATCGCCAACGACCAGATTCCGGGTTTCCAGATAAGTGATCGCCAACTTCGAAGCGGTTTCATATTCATTATACAAAACCCCGATTTCCCACGGCCTTTTTTCATCCGATCTCGACTGGAGCGACGGTGTGAAGCTGTGCAGCGACAATATCAATACCGGTCGCTGCTCAGTCAATATCTGGGCCAATCGGTCGTGATATGGATGATAATAAGCCGATAACCGTGTCTCTCGCTCCGCATCGCTCAACCGGTTAGCGACAATCTGGATGCCGTCGCTGTGGTCGGGGATTACCGCAGGTTCGTGCGGATAACGGTTGAGATCGGTCACAAGCCGGGAAACATTACCTAGAAACGCCGAAAAAACAGCCTGCCCCGCCATGTGCGCAGCAACCGCCGCGACGCCGATATCCCAAGCGATATGGTCGGTGAGCAAAGCCGGATCAATATCGAGCAAAACGCCGGGCGGGACATGGTTCGATGCATGGTCGCCGACAATCAATATTGCGCCCGGCTCCGGTTCTCCCAATATCCGGTAAGGAAGGTCGATCACCGCAAGCTTCCTGTCAATGTCCACCAGTGATCGGCCATTGCCGCTTGCGCCGTATCGCGCGCTTGGGCTGTTTCATACAGTGCAAAACAGGTGGCGCCGGACCCCGACATGCGGGTCAAACTCGGATTGGTTTCCCGCAGCCTTGCCAAAATATTATCGATTTCAGGACAGATAGCGATTGCCGGTAGTTGCAGGTCGTTGCGCCCCTCCATCGCCGCCGCCAAAACGTTGGAATTCACCAAGCCGCCACGGTCAATGCCATCCCATATTGAAAACACCTCACCAGTCGGTACCGGCTTTAGCGGATTGACAAGTAGCACAGGCATTCCGGTCAACCCTATGGCATCAATCGCCTGCAATTCGGTACCTGTTCCACGACCGATAGCTGGCGTGCTGGCAACACATGCCGGTATGTCTGCGCCCAAAGGTGCCAGCAATTCAGCCAACTCCGTATCGCTCGCATCCAGATTCCAAAGGCGGTTCAGCAACCGCGCAGTAGCTGCTGCATCAGCCGATCCGCCACCAATTCCCGATGCCACCGGCAAATTTTTGTCCAAAGACAATGTCGCACCTGCTCGTATGCCAAAATGGTCCCGCAGCAGGTGTGCGGCACGGAGCACGAGGTTGTTGTCGTCGCTGCTTAAATCGCCGCCAAATCGACCCGATATATTGAGTGAAAGCGCATTTGCTTCAGCGGCAGTCAGCTTATCCCCCACATCACCAAATGCGAACAATGTTTCCAATTCATGGTAACCATCAGCGCGCCGCTTGCGAACATGCAGCGCCAAATTGATCTTGGCGTAAGCAATTTCGGAATAAGTCGGCATTAGCGCATGGAAACATTCTGTGTGAGACCCATATCTATTTTACTCGACAGACGCGTTGCCGCTTCGCCTTCGGCCCCTTGCGCGGCGGCTCTCCAGGCGAAACGTGCATCGCGATATCGGCCCGTCCGCCAATAAGCATCACCCAGATGTTCGTTAATTGCCAAATCATTGCTTGATATTTTTGTGGCTTTTTCGAGCAAAGCAACTGCCTGCGGATAATCGCCGGTTTGGAAATAGGCCCAGCCCATCGAGTCCATTATTGCCGTGGAATCGGGCGATATCTCAAACGCTTTGCGGACCATCGCCATCGCGCGCGGCACATCCTCATTTGCTTCCAGCATTGAATAGCCCAAATAGTTCAATATCTGGGCATTGTTGGGATCTATGACCAAAGCCGCATCAAGTTCACTGCGCGCTACCGACCAGTTACCATTGTTATCAAGCGCTGATGCCAGCCACAGCCGGTAAACCGCCCTCTGCCGTGGCGCGAACCCGCCTTTGTCTGCCGCCTCGGCCAGCGCACGATAACTGTCAGCCGCACCCGCAACATCTCCCGCTGCCTCCTGGAACTGGGCAACCAGTAACGCAAGGCTTAGGGAATTCGGCAAGCGCTGCAACGCGTCACGGGCCAAAGCGAGTGCAGCATCCGGCGCCAGTTTTCCGGCGCGTTCACGTATGGATTGCGGCCAGTAATAGGACGTTTGCGGGATAGCTTTCAGAATATCCGAAGCAGTGGCCTCAAGGCCCTGTGCCGATAAGGCCTTGGCTAGGATCAATTTTGCAGGGTCGTAGTCAGGCGCATGCCAAAGCGCGATGCGCGCCAGCACCAGTGCCTGATCATTCACATTTTGCTCAAGCAGGGCAGACGCAATCCGGACATGCAAGGCGGACAATCCGTCCTGAGCGGTCATTTTGGCTTTTTGCTTATCTACCGGCAGTGCGTTGACGGCCAACCGGTCTGTGCCAATTGCCGAGCTGAGCAACGCGTCCGCGAACATACCGTCGCCTTGGTCGGCAATAACTGGAACGGCGCGTAGCATCAGGTCGCGGGTATAGTCGCTATTGCTGCTGGCCATGGTCCGCAGCCCGAGTTTCGCGGTCGCATATTCGCCCGCGGCGAGCGCAAGGTAGAGGCGTTGGTCGTCTGAATAATAGGTAAAAAGTGGATCACCTTCGGGGTCGGGAGCAGGTAAATTCGGCGCGGCACCGCGTGCTACGTTGACCCAGCTGCGCAATGTTGGTGCTATGAACCGGAAATTGCTCCGCGTTGATAACTCGTCGGCAGCGAGCAATGCCATTGGCCAGTTTTTCCGGCGAAACGCGTCGGCAAACAGGAGCAAAGGCGCTTCGCTCGACACTTCGCCGCTTAGCTCTTGCGCCCGAACCGCGCGCAACGCTGCTGCCATGTCGCCGGCGCGTATCGCGCTGTCAAATATCCGGTCAACGAGCACATCGCTGTCGGGTGCTTTGCGATAGAGCCTGATATAGCCTTTTAGCGCATCGTCACTGCGGTTGCCGATCTCGGCAAGGCGCGCGGCAGTGTACAGGTCGACCACATCCTCGGTTTTGGCGTCTGCCAGGGCGGGAACGCACAAACAGGCCGCGACCAGCGAAAGGCTACATGTTCGGATAATTCGGCCCACCGCCACCCTCCGGTGTTACCCAGTTGATATTCTGGGTCGGATCCTTGATATCGCAGGTCTTGCAGTGAACGCAATTCTGCGCATTTATCTGCAGACGCGGATTATTATCTTCGCGTCCGACGATCTCGTAAACGCCTGCAGGACAATAGCGTTGTTCAGGCGAGTCATATTCCTCGAGATTGACCGCAATCGGCACTTCAGGATTGATGATCTGCAGATGGATCGGCTGGTCTTCGGCGTGGTTCGTGTTCGATAGAAACACCGAAGAGAGCCGGTCAAAGCTGAACACGCCATCGGGTTTAGGATATTCGATCGGCGTCGCTGCGGTCTTCTTTTTGAGGCTCTTATTGTCGGGATGATGCTTCATCGTGAAAGGCATGCGGATACCGAAATTTTCCAGCCACATGTTGATACCCGACATCATCGTGCCCAAGACATTGCCATACTTCTCAACCAGCGGCAGAACGTTCCGAACCATCCGCAATTCTTTGTAAATCCAGCTATTCTCGTAACCGGTTTGATAAGCCGTCAGTTCGTCATATTCCCGACCAGCGGCCAGCGCTTCAATAGCAGCCTCGGCAGCCAACATACCCGATTTCATGGCAGTATGCGTACCCTTTATGCGCGGAACGTTCAGGAACCCTGCGGTACAGCCAATCAGCGCTCCACCTGGAAAAGTGAGTTTCGGTACAGACTGGAACCCGCCATCGCTAATCGCGCGTGCGCCATAGGATACACGTCGGCCACCCTGCAGGATTTTCTTGATTTCCGGATGGGTTTTCCAGCGCTGCATCTCTTCGAATGGTGACAGATAAGGGTTGGAATAATTGAGCCAAACGACAAACCCCAAAGCGACCTGATTATTCGTCTGATGGTAAAGGAACGCACCGCCATTTGCATCGGTCAATGGCCAGCCCTGACTATGAATGACACGCCCCGCCTTGTGCTGTTCGGGCGTAATATCCCATAATTCCTTGATACCGATGCCATAAACCTGCGGTTGGATATCCTTATCAAGATTGAATTGCGGCTTTAACAGCTTGGTAAGATGCCCGCGTACACCTTCGGCAAAGAAGGTATACTTCGCATGCAGTTCCATGCCGGGCATATAATCGGCCTTATGACTGCCGTCACGTGCCACTCCCATATCACCGGTGGCGACGCCCTTTACCGAGCCGTCGGCGTTATAGAGGATTTCCGCCGCCGCGAACCCGGGGAATATCTCGACTCCCAGATTTTCCGCCTGCCCCGCAAGCCAACGACAAAGATTGCCGAGCGAACCGGTATAGGTCCCCTTGTTATGCATGAAGCCAGGGGTGAGGAAATGCGGAATATTGAACTTGCCGGTCTTCGTCATCAACCAATGCTGGTTATCAGTAACTGGCACTTCGGCCATGGGGCAGCCCTGCTCGCGCCAATCAGGAATCAGTTCATCAAGGGCCTTGGGATCAACCACAGCGCCAGATAAAATATGTGCGCCGACTTCGGAGCCCTTTTCCAATATGCAAACGGTCGTGTCCGGTGATTTCTGTTTGATCCGGATTGCGGCAGAAAGGCCCGCTGGTCCTGCACCAACAATCACCACATCATATGGCATCGACTCCCGTTCACTCATAACTCTATCCTTCTTGGGGGTCTTAGCTTTATGCCCCGTGATGTATTCGGGCCACCCTGTTAAACGAACAGCTGGCAGATAATGCCATGCCAAGCAATTGACCCCGCCGTCAACCGGTGACTGAAAGAGAATATGGACGAACAGGGGCAGTTTGCCGCATCCGATATGATTGAATCACTATCCAGCTGGTGGGCACTGGCTGGTGTTGATGCGGCTGTCAGCAACGTTCCGGTGGAGTGGCTAGCGCTAGATGTGAAACCGGAAGCATCCCTACCCGCGCCGCTGGAAACAGCAGCGCGGCCAGAATTGCCTGTCGAAAAGAAAGCTGAATGGCCACAGGATATTGAGATTTTGCGAGCGATGATCGCAGGGGATGCAACTTTGCCGGGCAACGCTTTCAGCAACGGCATTATTGTCCCTGTAGGTCCGGCAGTTTGTGAACTGATGGTGGTTTCCGATCTGCCCGATCCCGATGAACTGACGAATGGGAAATTGGGAAGTGGTGCAAGCGGCAAGTTGCTCGAACGAATGTTGGCGGCCATCGGAATAAGGCTCGCTGATTGTTATTGGACTGCGTTTGCCACAACCATTCCTGCAGCAGGCGCATTGCCCGACGCGGCCTTACCCGAACTGGCGGATTTCGTTCGACACCAGATCAGTCTTGTTGATCCGAAGCAAATATTGCTTGTCGGCTCGGTCGCTTGCCGCGCACTGTTGGGGGCCGAATTGATGGAGGCGCGCGGGCGTTTAGGGGAAATTAACTATATTGGCGGCAAAAAGGCAGCCTTGACAACGTTCCATCCGCGAACTTTGCTCGCCCGGCCACAGATGAAGGCCCAGGCGTGGAAAGATTTGCAGATGCTCGCACAAAGGGCTAATTTGTGAACAAGACCATATGGTTAGTAACCGGATTGATGCTCGCTCCGCTGGCCGCGGCGAATGCCAATACGAGCGATGGTTTCCGGGCCGCCGTGCCGGCACAGCCTGCACCGACGGTCCTTAACAAGCAAGAAAAGCAATCATTTTCTAATATTTACGATGCAATTCGCGCCCAGAAATGGGATGAAGCGTCGACGTTGATTGACAAGGCCCCGTCCGGCCCGATGACCGCGATGGCGCGAGCAGAGCTTTATCTGGCACCGAACAGCCCGCGCGTCGAGGCAGCGCAACTCCAATCACTGCTGCAATCCGCGCCTTATCTGCCGCAGGCTGAGCAGTTGGAAACAATGGCGCGCAAACGTGGTGCTGATGCCCTCCCCGAGCGCCCCGGACAACGCCGTTTTTCCTATCTCGGGGGCGCTCCCAAGCGCGATTTGCCCAATAACGCGGCCGATGAAGGCCCTCGTGGTGAGATACAGGCTTTTATCAAGAATGACGCTCCCGCAGCCGCAGAACAACTGCTTGAAAGCAAAGCGGGTGAGCTTTCTCCCGGTGCGCTGACCGAGCTGCGCTACCGCGTGGCATGGTCCTATTATATCGAAAACGACGACACATCCGCCAAGCGCCTGGCCGGAATTGCCCGCGCCACAGGCGGCGAATGGGGGACGCAGGCCGCATGGGCTTATGCGCTCGCGTCGTGGCGGCTCAAGGATTATACAGCCGCATTCGAAGCATTTGATGCCGTCTCGCGCGATGCAGTCGGCTACGACCTGAAAGCAGCCGGTCTTTTCTGGAGCGCGCGCGCCGCAATGGCCGCCAAGCAACCGCAGCAGGTGCAACCACGTCTGCAAAAGGCCGCGCAGCTTCCCGAAACTTTTTACGGCCTGCTCGCGAGCGAAGCACTTGGCATGGCCCCCATCGCACGCAAGGCCGCCAACGGTGCAAAGCTCGACTGGAACGCGCTAAGGTCCCATGAAAATGCCCAACTCGCGGTTGCCCTGTGCGAAATCGGTGAAATCAAACTTGCCGACGAAGCGCTGCGTTTCCAAGCAAAAATCGGCAACGCCAGCCAGCATGCCAACCTCGCGCAACTCGCGGGTTCGCTCAATCTCGCCTCTACTCAATATTGGATGGGCCATTACGGACCATCACGCGGTGATAGCAACGCAATGGCGCGTTATCCGATGCCCAATTGGGTGCCGAGCGGTGGCTGGCGCATCGATCCGGCGCTGATTTATGCGCACACGCTGCAAGAATCGGGATTCAAAACCGATGTAATCAGTAGTGCAGGCGCGCGCGGGTTGATGCAAGTCCGGCCAGCCACAGCGCAAGACATGGCCCGCGCTCGCGGTACCAGCCTGTCTGCATCTGACCTCGACCGGCCTTCGGTGAACCTGGAATATGGTCAGTCCTATCTGGAAAAGCTGCGCGATCTGCCCGCAACCGGCGGTTTATTACCCAAGGTTATCGCCGCATATAATGCCGGCCCTACCCCTGTTACCCGCTGGAACAGTGAGATTCGTGACCACGGCGATCCGTTGTTGTTCATCGAATCGATTCCCTATTGGGAAACACGCGGCTATGTCTCGATCATCCTACGGAATTACTGGATTTACGAGATGCGCGAAAACAAGGCCTCGGGCAGCATGAACGGCCTGGCACAATATCTGTGGCCACGTTTCCCGACCGAAAATGGTAGCATCGCGATGAAGCGCGAGGAAAATGGAGGCCGCATTGCCGCTCGATGAAACCCGCTTTTTCAAGCCGATAAACATCGCGCTGCTGACGGTTTCCGACACGCGCACCGTAGAGGATGACACCAGTGGCAACCTTCTCGCCGACCGTATCACGGAGGCAGGCCACCACATCATCGATCGGGCGCTGCTGCGCGACGATACTGCGCTCATCGCATCGCGGCTGCACGCATGGATCGACGATGAGCGCGTCGATTGCGTGATTTCTACCGGCGGCACTGGCCTGACCGGGCGCGACGTCACCCCCGAAGCACTCGACCGGGTGAAGACCAAGGATATTCCGGGTTTTGGCGAGCTGTTCCGCGCGATCAGCTTTGAAAGCATCGGCACCTCCACCATCCAATCGCGCGCCTGTGCGGTATTGGCACGAGGCACGTATATCTTTGCCCTGCCCGGTTCAAACGGCGCGGTAAAGGACGGATGGGACGGGATATTGGTCCACCAACTGGATAGCCGTCACCGCCCCTGCAATTTTGTCGAACTGATGCCGAGGTTGCGCGAGGTTTAATTTGTTCTTTATTTGTTCTCACTAACATGATACACCCTTGAGGTGTCCAAATCGCTTCATCCTGCCCTCACATCCGGTCGCGGCGCGCCTGCTAATGCGACACCGGAGCGGTTTAATCTGAAGGCGCGTGAAGCTGATGGAGATTGGCTGGATGAACGCGAGATTCAAGATGGGTCGCTGCCGCGTTTGCGGACGACCGTTACCGAAGAATTTCCGAAATCGATCCTCACTTTCAATGCCTCGCCAGACCTGCCCTTTGACCGGTCGGTCAATGCCTATCGGGGTTGTGAGCATGGCTGCATCTATTGCTATGCACGGCCAAGCCATGCTTATCATGACCTGTCGCCCGGGCTGGATTTTGAAAGCCGGTTATTCGCCAAACCGAATGCGCCAGAGTTACTGCGAAAGACTTTGGCAAAGCCCGGATACAAGCCCGCGACGATTGCGATAGGTACCAATACCGATCCTTATCAGCCGATTGAGCGGACGAACCGGATAACGCGCGGCATATTGCAGCTGATGCTGGAAACACGGCATCCGATTGTTATCACAACCAAATCAGCGCGGGTGGTGGATGATATCGACCTGTTGTCGCAATTGGCGAAGCAGCAACTGACCGGCGTTGCGATATCGGTGACGACGCTTGATCAAAAATTGGCCGGTATATTGGAACCACGCGCCGCTGCACCGGCGAAACGGTTGGAGGCGATCCGCACGCTAGCCGATGCAGGGATATACGCTCACGTCAACATTGCCCCGATCATCCCCGCAATCACCGATAACGAGATAGAAGCCATCGTCGAGGCCGCCGCCGAGCATAATGCGTCAAGCGTATCATGGATTCCCGTCCGCCTGCCCCATGAGGTCGCCGAACTGTTCCGTGATTGGTTGGACGTGCACTATCCAGACCGTGCCGACAAGGTGATGAACATCATCCGCGACATGCGCGGCGGCAAGGATAATGACCCCGAATTCTTTGGACGGATGCGGGGGCAAGGACCGTGGGCAGCGCTGATCAGGACGCGGATGCAGATCGCGATTCGCAAACACGGGTTGGACGGTTCCAAATGGGGCGTACGGAGTGACCTGTTTGTGCCGCCCAATCTGGATGGGCAGATGTCGTTGTTCTGACGGGAACGTTGCAACCTAAAACGGCCGTCGCACCGGCGCAGGCTGGTGCCTATGTCGCCATTCGATGCCAGCAAACGTCCGTCAATGCTGGCAGACGCGATAGGCACCAGCCTGCGCTGGCGCGACGTGGTGGTGGGCCCTCGGCAGCCTATCCCTCCAGCTTAAAATCCTTGAACTGCGCCCTCAGCGCCACCTTCTGGATCTTCCCCGTCCCCGTATGCGGCAGTTCGTCAACGAACAGCACGCGGTCAGGCATCCACCATTTGGCGACACGCTCGGCGAGCCAAGCTTTTACATCAGCCTCGCAAACCGACGCATCGGGCTTCCTGACCACAATCAGCACTGGTCGCTCATCCCATTTCGGATGCGCCACACCAATCGCGCCGGCCTCGGCAACGCCCGGGCAACCAACCGCAGCGTTCTCCAACTCGACCGAACTAATCCACTCGCCGCCCGATTTGATCACGTCCTTGACGCGGTCAGTGATCTGCATCGTACCGTCGGGGTGCAGGACGGCGACGTCGCCGGTGTCGAACCATTGGTCGGCATCGATCGCATCTTCCTCTGCCTTGAAATAGCGCTTGATGACCCAAGGCCCTCTAATTTGCAGACGCCCCGAACTTGTGCCATCGCGTGGTAAGGCGTTATCATCCTCATCGACCGTGCGCAGCTCGACGCCGAACGGCGCGCGGCCTTGCTTGCAGACGACATCGATTCGGTCGTCAAGCGTCAGCTCGTCCCAATTGGCCGTGGGCGAACCCATCGTGCCAATCGGCGAGGTTTCGGTCATGCCCCAGGCATGCGCCACGCGGACGCCCGATTTCATTAACCGCTCGATCATGAAACGCGGGCAGGCCGACCCACCAATGGTAACAAGCCGTAATTTGCCGAGCGACGCGTCGCGCCCTGCGGCGGCTTCGGCATCCAGATGACCGAACATCGCCAGCCATACCGTTGGCACACCTGCCGAATGGGTAATGCCTTCCTGAAGGAACAACTTATGCAAAATCGGCGCTTCGTTGGTGGTCGAGAAAACGAATTTCACCCCCGCAGCAGCTCCCGCGAACGGCAAGCCCCAGCTTGCGGCGTGGAACATCGGCACAATCGGCAACAGCGCGGCTTGGGGCGACAGGTCAAAAATCGACGGTGCAACCGCCGCCATTGCGTGCAGCATGGTCGAGCGATGCTGGTACAAAACACCCTTGGGGCTACCCGTTGTGCCGCTGGTATAACACAGCATGCACGGATCGCGCTCATCGCCGGTTGCCCATTCATAATTGCCGTCCTGCGCCGCAATCAAAGCGGGGTAGCTCGCGTCATCGTCAAAAACGATGTAATGCTCGACAGTCTTCAGATACGGTTTCAGGCGGTCAATGATCGGCTGAAACGCCGCGTCATACATCAGAACTTTGTCTTCGGCATGGTTCATGATGTAGATCAGGTCTTCGTCGAACAGCCGGATGTTGACGGTGTGGATCACCCCGCCAAAACCAATCGCGCCATACCACGCGGCCAGGTGGCGGTGGTGGTTCATCGCAAAGGTGGCAATGCGGTCGCCCGCCTTCAGGCCGAACCCGGCGAAAGCCTGCGACAATCGCCGTGCTTCGTCCGCCACCCCTGCCCAGTTGGTGCGTTCCACGCGGCCATCTGTCCAGCGCGTCACAATCTCGCTGGTGCCATGTTCGCGCGCGGCATAATCGATCAAATGAGTGACGCGTAGGTCCCAATCTTGCATGCTGCCGCGCATTGCTTTCTCCTGAAAAAAACTTTGTGCTCCTGCGCAGGCAGGAGCGCTGTCCGCGTGGCGCTGTGCCTGCCAACGCTCCTGCCTGCGCAGGAGCACATGATTGTTGTTAGTGCACCAATGCCAAATGTGGACCCAATGGCGCAAGCTCTACATTGCTGATGCCGTCGATCGTCTTCAATTTGTCGAGCAGCGCTGCATCTAACTGATATCGCCGCCCGAGCATAATTTGCGCCCATCTGCCATCATTGGTGCGGGTTTTGATGACAAGTTCGCTCTTACCCCCATGCAGCGGCTCGACCAGCTGGGCGAGCTCGCGCACAGCGGTTTCGCTGGTGACATCGAGCTGCATTTTCAGCCGGGTGACGCTGACCAGATTGCTCAGGGGCTTCGCGCTTTTCACAGTAAAGCTTGGCACCTCATCGCCCGCGCGCATGTCCATCTCGACGCCGAGCAACAGGCACTCCGCTTCCTTCGCCCACTCGCCAAGCTGCACCCCGACCGCCTCGTCAAAGCATCGCACTGAAAATTGTCCGCTGGTGTCGGAAAAATCGGCGATCATGAAACGTTTTCCCTTGCGCGATTCGCGCCAGCGGACGCCCTCGATAAGCGCCGCCATCGTGCCCGCACGCCGCACGCCTTCGGGGATAGGCCCGCTTTCGAGCAATTCCACGTTGGTTTTCGCGCCGTGGCTGGCTGCAACGGCGGAAAATTGTGAACAGGGATGCGCCGAGAAATAGAAACCAAATGCATCTTTCTCACGGTTCATTTTCTCGCCCAATGACCAGAGCGCGTTCTGATCGATCCGCAATTTAGCCATGTCGGAGCCGGCCTCGCCAAACAATCCACCCTGCCCGCTCTCTCGCGCGTCCCGCGCCGATTGCGCCGCCGCCAGCAGGGTTTCAGCCGCGCCGTGCACTGCCGCGCGGTTGGGTTCCAGCGTATCAAACGCCCCTGCTGCTGCCAGGTTTTCCAGACTGCGCCGGTTCAACTGCGCCGGGTCTGCCCGGTTGGCAAAGTCGTCAAGGCTGGCAAAGACGCCGCCATTGTCGCGCTCTTCAACCAGCACATCCATCGCTTTTTCGCCGACATTCTTGATCCCGCCGAGTGCATAACGAACGGCGAGTCCGCCTTCGCCATCGCCCTCGACGCTGAACTCGGCCTCGCTGCGGTTGACGTCGGGCGGCAGGCAGGCGACCTCCAACCGCCGCATATCGTCGATAAAAATGCCAAGCTTGTCGGTCTGGTGCATATCGAAACACATCGACGCGGCGTAAAATTCCTGCGGGTGATGAACCTTCACCCACGCAGTCTGATAAGCGAGCACTGCATAAGCCGCGGCATGGCTCTTGTTGAAACCATAGCCCGCAAATTTGTCGATCAAGTCGAACAGCTCATTGGCGCGTGCCGGTGTAATCTGGTGCGCTGCGCAGCCGGTCACAAACCGCTGACGCTGCGCGTCCATTTCCGCCTGGATCTTCTTGCCCATCGCGCGGCGCAGCAAATCCGCTTCGCCAAGGCTGTAACCGGCCAGTATCTGCGCGGCCTGCATCACCTGTTCCTGATAGACGAAAATGCCGTAGGTTTCGCCGAGTACGCCCTCCAGCAACGGATGTGGATATTCGATGATCTCCTCACCATTCTTACGCCGCCCGAACATCGGGATATTGTCCATCGGTCCCGGACGATAGAGCGAAACGAGCGCGATGATGTCGCCGAAATTGGTGGGCTTCACTGCCGCCAGCGTACGGCGCATGCCTTCGGATTCGAGCTGGAACACACCCACGGTATCGCCGCGCTGGAGCAATTCATAGACTGCCGGATCATCATGCGGCAGTAAATCAAGATTGACCTTGACCCCGCGTTTGGCGAGCATCTGGCTGCCTTTTTGCAGCACCGACAACGTCTTCAGGCCCAAAAAGTCGAACTTCACCAACCCGGCGCTTTCGACATATTTCATGTCGAACTGCGTCACCGGAATATCGGAGCGCGGGTCGCGATAGAGCGGTGCCAATTCGGATAAATCGCGGTCGCCGATCACCACACCCGCCGCATGGGTCGAGCTATGACGCGGTAGCCCCTCAAGCTTCATCGCCAGGTCAAACAGCCGCTTTACCTGTTCATCGCGGCGATATTCCTCGCGCAATTCGGCAACACCGCTCAGTGCACGTTTCAAATCCCATGGGTCGGTCGGGTGGTTTGGCACCTGCTTGCACAGCCGGTCAACCTGACCATAGCTCATCTGCAACACCCGGCCCGTATCGCGCAAAACCGCGCGCGCCTTCAGTTTTCCAAAGGTCATGATTTGGGCGACCTGGCGGCGGCCATATTTCTTTTGGACGTAACGGATCACCTCGACGCGACGCGTTTCGCAGAAATCGATATCAAAGTCAGGCATCGACACGCGGTCGGGGTTCAGGAACCGTTCGAACAGCAGGCCCAATTTGATCGGGTCAAGGTCGGTAATCGTAAGCGCCCAGGCAACCAGCGAGCCCGCGCCAGAACCACGGCCTGGCCCGACCGCAATATCCTGTTCCTTCGCCCATTTAATGAAATCGGCAACGATCAGGAAGTAACCCGAAAAGCCCATGGACGTGATGACGTCCGCTTCGAATGTCAGGCGATCATAATAGACTTGTCGTTCTTCGGCGCCTGTGATGCCTGCGATTTCGAGCCGCTTCTCCAAACCGGCCAACGCGTCATCGCGCAATTGCTGGTCTTCCGCATCACGGTCCCCGGCAAGACTCGGCAGAATTGGATCACGCTTTGGCGCACCCGCCGCGCATCGTTGCGCAACGACGATCGTATTCGCCAAAGCCTCGGGCAGGTCGGCGAATATCTCACGCATCTGCTTGCCCGTTTTAATCCAGGTCTCACGGCTGCTTTTTCGGCGGTCGTCATTTTCGACATATTCGCCGTCGGCTATGCATAGCATCGCGTCATGCGCGTCGAAGAAATCAGGCTCGGCAAAAAATGCCGGGTTGGTCGCGACCAATGGCAGATCGCGTGCATAGGCCGAATCGATCAGAGCGCTCTCTGCGGCCTCCTCGGTTGCATGGCCGCGTCGGCTCAGCTCGATATATAACCGCCCGGGAAACAGCGATTGTAGTGCGCTCAGATAGCTGGCCGCAGCGTCATTTTGTTCCGCCGCCAACAGCCGCGCCAAAGCCCCCTCGCCACCGGCAGTGAGCGCGATCAGGCCCTCGGTCTTGCCCGCCAACTGCTCCAGGGTAACATGCGCGTCGCATTCCTCGGGTCGGTCAAGATGCGCCATTGACGCCAGCCGGCACAGATTGTCATAGCCACCCGCATCCTGCGCATAAACCGCCAGCCAGTCTCGGGTGAATGAGGCATCTCCACGGTCAGGTCGCCGCACACCGAGCAACATGCCGATAATCGGCTGCACGCCTTTTGCTTTTGCGGCGTCCTGAAATGGCATGACGCCGTAGAGACCGTTACGATCGCAAATCGCTATCGCCGGGAAACCGAGCTTTTTAGCTGCATCGCCGATTTCCTTCGGCTCAATCGCACCCTCCAGCATGGTGTATGCCGAGAACACACGCAAAGGGATGAAGGGGACGTAGGCCATGGGAGAAATGTTAGGTGACACACATGCGATTCGCAAAGACGATTGGCAGCTTTGCTGTGGACAAGGAACTTTGTGCCACTTAGTAAGCCTGCCGTCGCATAACCCAATGGCGATGCACTAGCCTTGCCAACGATCTCAGTGCCGGTGCCTTCAACGGAGTTAACAGCTCCATCCGGCCATTAACTACGGATTCTTGCAGCCGGAGCTACGCCGCCTCACCCAACAACCGCTCGATATCCTTCGCCAGCGCCTCGGGTTTCACCTGCGGGCCGTGGCGAGCGATAACCTCACCTTTTTTGTTGACCAGAAACTTGGTGAAATTCCACTTGATGCCGCGTGATCCCATCAGGCCCGCTTGCTGCTGTTTCATATAGGCCCAGAGCGGGTCGGCGTTGTCGCCATTGACATCGACCTTGGCCATCAAAAGGAAGGTCACGTCATAAGTCAGCGAACAGAAATTCTTGATTTCGTCCGCATCACCGGGTTCCTGCGATCCGAACTGGTTGCAGGGGAAGGCGATGACTTCGAAGCCTTGCCTTTCATATTTGCGGTAAAGCTTCTCAAGTCCTTCATATTGGGGGGTGAAACCGCATTTAGAGGCGGTGTTGACGACGAGCAGGACTTTGCCTTTATAGTCGGACAATGGCTGGGTTTTGCCGCCGGGTAGCGTTGCGGTGAAATCGAAAACTGACATTGGCCCCTCTCCTTTGGGAGGGTTTCTACGCCGAGTTCCAACAACTTCAAGAAATAACCGTAGTGCTGAGCCTGTCGAATCACGCCTAGCCGACAAGCGCCCTTCGACAAGCTCAGGGCTACGGTTTTTGGATTAAATGCTCGTCAAAACCCCCTCATGCAACCGTACGACCCGGTCCATCTTTGCCGCCATCCGTTCATTATGCGTGGCAACCAGCGCGGACGAACCTTCGTTGCGGACCAGCGCGATGAACTCGGCCAAAACGATGTCGGCGGTATGTTCGTCGAGATTGCCGGTTGGTTCATCGGCGAGCACCAATTTGGGCCGGTTGGCCAGCGCGCGGGCGACGGCGACGCGCTGCTGCTCACCGCCGGACAGCTTCGATGGCCGGTGGTGGAGTCGTTCGGCAAGACCGAGTTTGCCAAGCAGGGCGCTTGCCCGTTCGCTGGCTTCTTCTGACGTCAATCCAGCGATCATCTGCGGCAGCATCACATTTTCAATCGCGTCAAAATCCGGCAGCAGATGATGGAATTGATAGACAAAACCCAATTTCTCGCGGCGGATTTCGGTGTGGCGGTCAACGCTGGAGGCGCTGGCCTCTTCGCCGTCAATCTTGATCGAACCGGAAAAACCGCCTTCCAGCAAACCAACAGCCTGCAACAATGTCGATTTGCCCGAACCCGACGGTCCGAGCAACGCCACCAGTTCGCCCTTTTCTATCGCCAGGTTCACCCCGCGCAACACATGGATGGTGACATCGCCCTGCACAAATTTGCGGTGGACATTGGTGAGTTCGACGATCTTATTCATAACGCAGCACCTGCACAGGGTCGGTACTCGCGGCTTTCAAGGCCGGATAGAGCGTCGCCAAGAAGCTGAAAAGCAAAGCCAGTGAGCATATTGCCAGCACCTCGAACGGGTCGGTACGTGACGGCAATTCGGTCAAAAACCGGATCGACGGGTCCCACAGATTTTGTCCGGTAAGAAACTGGATCGCATTGACCACCACCTGCCGGAAATAAAGGAAGACGAAACCGAGGATCATCCCGGCGACTATCCCTGCCGAGCCAATGAGCACACCGACGGTCATGAAAATCTTGAGCAGCGATTTGCGCGACGCACCCATCGTCCGCAATATCGCAATATCGCGGGTTTTTGCGCGCACCAGCATGATCAGCGACGACAATATGTTGAATACCGCAACCAGCACGATGATCGACAGCACCACAAACATCGCCACCCGCTCGATCGCCAGCGCCTCGAACAATGACGCGTTCATGCTCTTCCAGTCGACCACCAACCCCTTGTCATTGATCTTGGGTAGCAGCGGCTCCAATATCTGGTTCACGCGGTCGGGATCTTCGGTTTTGATCTCGATCATCCCGATCTGGTTGCCGAGCAACATCAATATCTGCGCGCGTTCAATCGGCATGATGACGAACGCCTTGTCATAATCATATACGCCAACCTCGAATATCGCGACGACTTCGTAGGAAATTTCGCGCGGTACGGTGCCGAACGGTGTGGTGCGGCCTGCCGGATTGATCACGGTGATCTGCTGTCCGACCTGCACGCCCAGATTTTGCGCAAGCCGCGAGCCGATCGCAACCCGGTCACTGTCGGGGCGCAACGCGCGTAAATCGCCGGCAACCGTTTTGCCCTTCAGCGCGTCGTTATCCAATATGTCGCGGACCTGCATGCCACGGGCAAGGATTGCTTCGACCCTGCCATCATGTGTTGCCAGCAGCGGTTGTTCTATCAATGGCGATGCCTCGGTCACACCCGGGGTTTTGCGCGCATCACTCAAAATCTGCTGCCAGCCATCAAGCCGCCCGCCATAGCCCTGAATCACAGCATGACCGTTCAAACCGACAATTTTGTCAAACAACTCGGCACGAAAACCGTTCATCACGCTCATCACGATAATGAGGGCGGCAACGCCCAGCATCACCGCGACCAGGCTGATGCTTGCGACCAGGAAAATGAACCCTTCACCTTTGCCAGGCAAAAGATAGCGCTTGGCCACCATCCGTTCGTAACGTGACAGGATCATGGACGGCGCGAATTCAGCGATATTGGCATTATGCGCTATTAGGTGCGGCCTTTCCCGCTGGCAAGCATTGTTGCGTCTGTGCAACAGGATTTGAAAAAGCGTCGGAGCGACACGGGTTATGATTGCAATCATGCCGCCATCGGTTGATTAAGAAATCGAATTCGTCGACCGCCATGTGGCCGAGGGTTCAGGGGGAAAATCAGACCCGCTGGTGGGGACCGGCAGAGGACTGCAATCTATGCGCTAGCAAAGCTGCAAAGCGAGACCGTCCGGATATTTCCGGGCGGTCTTGTTTTTTTATATGCAGTTCCTATTTTGACAAGCGGAGGCCTCACCGGCTCCAAAAACCAACTCCGGGCGCCGCAGATGCGGGTTCGGGACAGAACCAGATTGCTCAAAGGAGAATTTGTTATGCACCGTTTTGATTCCACCCCTTTTCGCCGCAACACCGTCGGTTTCGACCGGTTGTTCGAGCTGCTCGAAAATTCGGGCCGCACGACGCAGAATGAAAATTATCCGCCGTTCAACATCGAACGCACCGGCGAAAATGAATATCAGGTGACGGTCGCCGTCGCCGGTTTCAAACCCGAAGAAATCGAAATCACAGCGCAGCAAAATGTGCTGATCGTCGCTGGCAGCAAGGATGCCGATAGCAACGACAATCGCGATTTCCTCCATATGGGTATCGCCAACCGCAACTTTGAACGCCGCTTTCAGCTGGCCGATCACATTCAGGTGACCGCAGCGGATCTGGCTGACGGGTTGCTGACGATTGCACTGGTACGCGAAGTGCCCGAGGCGCTGAAGCCGCGCAAGATTGCAATCGGCGGGCAAACTAGCCCTACCGTCATAGAGCATGACGGCGAATCCCAGAAAAAAGGTAGCAAAGCTGCTTAATGTAAAGATTAGGGACGGCTGAGGAATCAGCCGTCCCCGGCACAATAACGTGCCCCCTCCATGTATCATCAGCCCGGGTCGCAAATGGGCCGATGACCGCATGAACTTGTGGTCCGCAAACAGTTTGTAACATTACACCCATTGTATAAAATGGGCAATCACAGACTGCGTGAAAAACTGTTCCGTTTTTAGACTAGCCGACTTTGCTTCACTGCCGCTTCGACAAAGCTGGCAAACAAGGGATGCGGCGCAAACGGACGTGATTTTAGTTCCGGATGGAATTGCACGCCGATAAACCACGGATGGTCAGGCCGCTCCACGATTTCGGGAAGCGCGCCATCAGGTGACATCCCCGAGAAATTCAGGCCGCCTGCCTCAAGCGCCGGAACATAATGGGCATTCACCTCGTAGCGATGGCGGTGCCGTTCGGAAATCTCAGTCGCGCCATAAATAGTCGACACATGGCTATTGCCGTCAAGCCGTGCATCATAAGCTCCGAGCCGCATAGTGCCGCCCAGATCGCCGCCAGCCTCGCGTTGCTGTAAACCTTCTGCGGTCATCCATTCGGTTATCAAACCAACAATCGGCTCGCTGGTATCACCGAATTCTGTCGTCGATGCATCAACAAGCCCGGCGGTATTTCGCGCACCTTCGATACAGGCCATTTGCATTCCCAAGCATATGCCAAAAAACGGAATATTGTGCTCGCGCGCAAATTTGACGCTGGCAATTTTGCCTTCGGAACCGCGTTCACCAAAGCCACCAGGCACCAATATGGCGTTCATCGGCTCCAGCTTGGCCGCCAGCTCATCTTCATCTTCAAACAATTCGGCGTCGAGCCATTTTATGTGGACCTTGACCCGGTTCGCCATCCCGCCGTGCACCAGCGCTTCGTGAAGCGATTTATAGGCGTCTTGCAGGCCAACATATTTGCCCACGACGCCAATCGTAACCTCACCCTCCGGGTTCTGGTATCGATCCATGATGTCATACCAGCGTGCCATGTCTGGTTCTTTGGCGTCGGTTATGCCAAAAGCGCGCAACACCTCATTGTCGAGGCCTTCATTATGATATTGCAACGGCACTGCGTAAATGCTTTCGGCATCAAGCGCGGGGATCACCGCCTCCTTGCGGACGTTGCAAAAGGCCGCGATCTTGGCCCGTTCGCCCTCGGGCAGTGGATGTTCGCAGCGGCAAAGCAGCACATCTGGCTGGATGCCAAGCGAAGTCAGTTCGCGAACGCTATGCTGCGTCGGCTTGGTCTTCAATTCACCGGCAGCCGCGATATAGGGTACCAGAGTTACGTGCACCGAAAGCGTCCGCTCGCGCCCCAAATCGTTGCGCAATTGCCGGATCGCCTCGATAAACGGCAGCGATTCGATATCACCCACGGTTCCGCCAATTTCGCACAATACGAAATCCAAGTCGTCGGTCTCGGCCAACGCGAATTCTTTTATAGCATCGGTAACGTGCGGAATGACCTGCACCGTCGCTCCCAGATAGTCGCCGCGGCGTTCCTTCTGGATAATCGTCTGGTAAATCCGGCCAGAGGTTACATTGTCCGATTGTTTCGCCGACACGCCGGTAAAGCGTTCATAATGGCCAAGATCAAGATCGGTTTCCGCGCCATCGTCGGTCACATAGACTTCGCCATGCTGATAGGGCGACATCGTGCCCGGATCGACGTTCAGATAAGGGTCGAATTTCCTGATGCGCACGCGGTATCCGCGCGCCTGCAACAGCGCCGCAAGCGATGCTGCCATAAGACCTTTGCCGAGCGAGGAGACCACGCCGCCGGTGATAAAAATGAACCGCGCCATGGGAGAAAAGGCTTAAGCGGCCTTTGGGGTAAATGACAAGCGGGCGAATCTATTCGGGCAAAATAAATTTGTGTACAAAAGGCGCAACATGCTTGCGCCAGCGCTTATTTGTCTAGCGGAACGGCGTCGGTTGCGGGTGCAGATGCCGATTTGTCTGCAGTGGCAGGCGCGGCGCCGGTCGGAGCGGGTACGGCAGCAGCCGGGGCTGTCTGCGTGACCTCGCCCGTCGGCACTTCGGTGCGCTGCAGCGTGTCATCGATACCAACCGACGTGCCTTCTTGTGCTGCAACGAAAGCCAGCGCGATCGCAAGGCCAACGAATAATGTCGCAAGAACAGTCGTCGTGCGGGTCAAAAAGTCAGCAGCTCCACGCGCCGACATCAGGCCGGAAGGGCTGCCGCCCATGCCAAGCCCGCCACCTTCGGAACGCTGCATCAGGATGACACCTACCAATGCGGCGGCGATAATGCCCTGAATGACAATGAGAAAATGAAAGAGACCCATGAAAAATTTTCCGAAATTAAGGTGCCCAACCGGCAGGTGCTGCCGCCCACATAGCGACTGGTCCGCCAATCTTCAATGCTATTCGGCCTTTGACTTTCGCAACTCCGTCGCAGCCGCCAGGATCGGATCAAATTTAGCTGCGGTCAGGCTTGCCCCGCCGATCAGGCCGCCGTCGACGTTAGGAATTGTCATCAGGCCTGCAGCATTATCGCCATTCATTGAACCGCCATATAATATCCGGATAGCTGCCCCATTTTCGCCAAAGCGCGAAACCAGTTCCGCGCGGATTGCGGCGTGCATTTCCGCGACGTCGGCATCTTCGGGAATCCGGCCCGTGCCAATGGCCCATACGGGTTCATAGGCAACGCTGAGCCATTTGCCATCGCTGTCATCGGGCAGCGACCCATCCAGTTGGCCCAATACAATATTAAGGGCCTGCCCTGCATCGCGTTCTTCCAACGTTTCGCCAACGCAGACGATGCTCTTCAGCCCCGCCGCGCGTGCGGCCAGTGCCTTGGCACGAACATCTGCATCGCTTTCATGCTGTGCAGCCCGGCGTTCGCTATGGCCGACAATCGTCATTACCGCCCCGGTGTCGGCAAGCATGGTAGCCGACACACATCCGGTATGCGCCCCGGTTGCCGCCATATGGCAATCCTGCCCGCCGATCGGGAATGCCGGGACATGCGACACCGCACGGCCGATAAGCGTCGCCGGCAAGCACAACCCGCTATCGACGCCGTCATGAAGGGTGGCCGATTCGGCGATCAATGCGATTTCTGCAAGGTCGGCAGAAACTCCGTTCATTTTCCAGTTACCAACAACCAATTTGCGCATATGACGTCCCCATTCACCGTATAAGCCGAATCTGTCGCCCCCATGCCCGCGTTGCCCCCATCATGGCAAGCACGCTTCACCGCTTGATTGCCACAACCTTGCCGCCTAAAGCGACTGCGCAGCCCTCGGTTGTTTCCAATATGCAGGACAAGACTGATCCATGATCACATTCATTCGCTCGCTTATCAACTCGCGCTGGGGTGCGGTAATCGCGCTGGCGTTCATAGCGATGATCGCGGTTGCTTTTGCTTTGGGTGACGTCACCGGATCGAACAGCTTCGGCGGCTTGAGCGGCGGCAATATTGCGCGCGTCGGTAACCGAAGCATCAGTCTGGGAGAGTTTAACGAGGCGATGGACAATCGGTTGAAGGCGGAGCGGAAAGAAAATCCGACGCTCGATATGGCGCGCTTTGTCGAAGGTGGCGGGCTGGATTCGACGCTGGAGCAACTCGTCAACCGTTATGCCTTGGCCGTATTCGGGGATGAATATGGTGTCTCGGTCAGCAAGCGGCTGATTGACTCCGAAATACTCAAAATCCCGGCCGCAAAAGGCCTGGACGGAAAGTTCAGTCAGGAAGCATTTACAAGCTTTCTGCAACAAATCGGGCTGAGCGAAAAAATGGTCCGCGAGGATTTGACCCAGAACCTTTATGCGCAACAGATATTGCCGGCAGCGGCCAGCGGTCCTCTCGCGCCAGATAGTCTGGTTCTACCCTATGTTTCCCTGCTTCTGGAAAAACGCAGCGGACAGGTCGCGGCCATCCCATCGGCTGCCTTCATGCCGCAAAGCCCGCCGAGCGAAGCAGTGCTTTCCCAATATTATCGCACCAATGCGGTCAAGTTCACGATCCCCGAAAAGCGCGCCATCAGCTACGCCTTGTTCGACAGCGAAATTATTGCGGCCAAAGCCAAGCCAACCGACGCCGACATTGCGGCTTACTTCAAATCCAACGCTGCCCAATATTCGGCAACCGAAACCCGCAATATCAGCCAGATCATTGTTCCGACCCAAGCAGCGGCCAAGGTCGTCGCCGACAAGGTTGCAAAGGGCCAGTCACTGGCGACAGTGGCTACTGAATTGGGCTTGTCCGTTACGAACAAATCGGATGCCACCCGCGCTTCTTTGGCGGCTAGTGATTCCAAGGCAGTTGCCGATGCGGTGTTCGTAGCTGCGCAAGGACGCCTTGCCGCGCCGACCAAAGGCAAGCTTGGCTGGTATGTCGTCCGCGTCGATGCTGTAAAGCAAATAGCGGCGCGTTCGCTCGCCGCCGTGCGCGGTGAGATCGAGGCAACATTAACCCAAGCACGACGCGTGGAAATGCTCGCCGATATGACTGCGGAGATTGAAGATACCCTGGCTGACGGCGGGGCAATTGCCGACGTTGCCAAGACAAACGGCCTGAAGGTGGAAACCTCGCCAAAGCTGTTGGCCAACGGGCAGAATCCGGCCAACCCCGCTTATAAACCAATCCCCGAGATGCAGGTCATCCTGCCCGCCGCGTTCCAGATGGAAAAAGACGGCGAGGCCCAGCTCATCGAACTGGTCCCCGGCCAGCGTTTCGCCATCGTCTCGATTGCCGATTTTGAAGAAGCCGCCCCGCCGCCGCTCGCATCGGTCCGCCCGATAGTAGAACAGCATTGGGCATTGGCTGAAGGTGCTAAAAAAGCGCGGGCAGCCGCCGATCAGGTACGGAAGGCGGTCGATGGCGGCAAGAGCCTGCCCGCCGCGCTGGCAGCACTTGGCATTAAAACGCCTCCGGTTGAATCGCTGTCGGGAACCCGCGTCGAACTGAGCAAGGAAGGCCAACCGATTTCGCCGCCGCTATCGCTGATGTTTGCGATGAAAAAAGGCACCGCGAAGATGCTGCAAATTCCGGAAAATCGCGGATGGTTTGTCATCTATCTGGGTGAAGTCATCAAAGGCGACGCCAGCAACGACACAGAAATGTTGAAGACCCGCAAGCTGGAAATGTCGGGCATGTTGCAGCAAGAATATGCGGCTCAGCTCATTGCTGCTGCCGCAAATGATGTCGGCGTAAAGAAGAATGAGGATGGCATCGCCCAATTGCGCACCCGCCTGACCAACCGTGACGCCAACTGATAACGCCAAACCGACCCTGATCTGGCGGCGGCGGATTGCGGATACCGAAACCCCGGTATCGGCAGCGCTGAAGCTGTTCGTTGCCGAGCGCGGCGATTTCATATTGGAGTCGGTCGAAAGCGGCGAAACACGCGGGCGGCATAGCCTGATCGGCATTGCGCCCGATCTGGTATTTCGTGCGCATGGCAACACAGCGGAGATCAACCCGCATTGGCTGACCGACCGAGATGCCTTTGCGCCTGAGCGTCTGCCGGCACTTAATGCATTAAGGGCGCTGGCCGAACGATGCCGGATGGATGTGCCATCCGAGCTTCCGCCTGCTTTGGCCTGTCTGGTCGGTTATTTCGGTTATGAAACCGTCGGTCTGGTCGAGAAACTGCCGCGTGCGCCGCAATCGTCGCTTGAATTGCCCGACATGTTGTTTGTGCGACCGACGGTCATATTGGTATTCGACCGGTTGAAGGACGAGATGTTCCTGGTCGCGCCCGTTTGGGCGGGTGCTGAGGATGCAAAGCAGATCGAGTTGGCCAACGAACGGCTTGATGAAACCGAGCGGCGGCTGCACGGCGCGCAGCCAGCCTCCGCTGTGCCAAACACCGATGTCGATCTGGCCAATATGGAGCTCAATCCCGTCCTTCCCGCTGGCCGTTACGGCGAAATGGTTTCTGCGGCCAAAAGCTATATCGAGGCAGGCGACATCTTCCAGGTGGTCCTCGCCCAACGCTTCACCGCGCCCTTTACGCTGCCGCCGGTTAACCTTTACCGGGCGCTGCGCCGGATCAATCCGTCGCCATTCCTCTATTTTCTCGACCTGCCCGGCTTTGCACTGATTGGATCGTCACCCGAAATCCTCGTCCGTGCGCGCGGCGGAGAGGTCACCGTTCGTCCGATCGCAGGCACCCGCCCGCGCGGCAAAAACGCCCTTGAAGACGCCGAAAACCGCGCCTCTCTGCTCGCCGACCCGAAGGAGTGCGCCGAACATCTGATGCTGCTCGATTTGGGCCGTAACGATGTCGGTCGCGTGGCAAAGGGCGGCAGCGTCACCGTAACCGACAGCTATATGGTCGAATTTTACAGCCATGTGATGCATATCGTCTCCAATGTGGTTGGTGAGCTCGCCGACGATAAAGACGCCATAGATGCCCTGTTCGCGGGCTTTCCCGCAGGCACCGTGTCGGGCGCACCCAAAGTCCGCGCTTGCGAAATTATCGCCGAACTCGAACCTGAAACGCGGGGCGCTTATGCTGGCGGTGTCGGCTATTTCTCGCCAAATGGCGACATGGACAGCTGCATCGTCCTGCGCACCGCCGTGGTCAAAGACGGCGTGATGCATGTGCAAGCCGGTGCCGGTATCGTCGCCGACAGCAACCCGGCCTATGAACAGGCGGAGTGTTTGGCCAAAGCCGGGGCACTGATTGCTGCGGCGCGCGAGGCGGTGAAAGTGGCCGGTGAAGTGGGATACGGACAGTAGATGACCGAGGATCAGGAAATCGACAAGGTGCGCACCCCCCGGGAAGTGGCAGAACGCGCGCTCGCACTTTTCGCCATCGTGGGCCTAGGTTTCGGCACCGACCGCCAATCAGCCCTAGAATGGCTGGCCGACAATAACCTCAACGAGGCACTTTCGCCCAGCGAGCGTATCTTGATCGAAGCCGAACAACCCACGCCGAAGCAGTTGGTCAACGCTAGCTGGCAGTCGGAATGCTTGATTGTGCTGCTATGGGCGCTCGACTTAATCGGGAGCCTGCCCGCCGCAGACGAGCAGTGCGATAGCAGAATCTTTCAAGCTTTCTTGCCGCCCTACGCGGAAATCAGCGTTGCAGATTTTATTGCCGCTGCGCGTCTCCTTCCGGACTCCGTGCTCGTCGCTATGTCTGACGAGATTCTCGACCTGCATTGGCATGCCCGAGATGCTCAAATTCACTCTCGCGCGCCAGTTCGTCCCGTGGACATCGAGATAATTCAGGAGCGCCACCATGCAATTAACTGGATTATCGGCTATGACGGACTGGCTTGGGACGAGGTCACAACGGATACTTAGATAAGGCATTTGAATGATCCTAGTCATCGACAATTATGACAGCTTTACCTGGAACCTCGTTCATTATCTGATGGAGTTAGGGGCCGAAGTCGACGTTGTCCGCAACGATGCCATTTCGGCGGGTCAGGCGATTTCTTCGGGCGCGCAGGCTTTCCTGATTTCGCCCGGACCAAAGACGCCGAATGAAGCGGGCGTAAGTCTTGATCTGGTCGCCGCCTGCGCCGATGCGGGCAAGCCTTTGCTCGGCGTGTGCCTTGGTCATCAGTCGATTGGCCAGCATTTTGGCGGCAAAGTGATACGCGGCGGGTTGATGCACGGCAAGACCTCGCCGGTGACGCATGACGGCAGCGGGCTGTTTGCTGGGCTCCCCTCGCCGTTCACCGCGACGCGTTATCACTCGCTGATTGTTGATGATGTTCCTGCAGACCTGGTCGTCAACGCGACCAGCGATGACGGCCATGTTATGGGTTTCCGCCACCAGACACTGCCGATCCACGGCGTCCAGTTCCACCCCGAAAGCATCGCGACCGAACATGGTCACGCGATGCTCGCCAATTTCATGCGGTTGGCGGGGATGGCTGTGAAGGAACGGGTGTGACCGTGCTGCCTGATACGAGCGCACCGCTCGATGCGGCGCAGGCGGCTTTCGCGTTTGACGCGATACTTGACGGCAAAGTGGCGCCTGAGGAAATCGTTACCTTCCTGACGGTCATGTCAGAACGCGACGAAACCAGTACCGAAATTGCTGCTGCTGTCCGCGCTATGCGCGCGCGGATGATCCCGATCTCGGCACCTGCGGGCGCAATTGATGTTTGCGGCACCGGCGGTGATGGCAGCCACTCGCTCAATATTTCAACGGCGGTGGCCATTGTTGTTGCGGCCTGTGAAGTTCCCGTCGCAAAGCATGGAAATCGTGCAGCTTCATCCAAGGCAGGAGCCGCCGACACATTGGAAGCGCTCGGTCTTGATCTAAACCGGGCGTCGGATACCGCCGAAGCAACGCTTGCCGACTTGGGGATCTGTTTCCTGTTCGCGCAAAAACACCACCCGGCGCTGGCAGCACTTGCGCCGATCCGGAAGGCCATCGGGCGACGGACGATTTTCAACCTGACCGGCCCTGCCGCCAACCCGGCAGGCGTAAAACGTCAGCTAATCGGCGTGGCGCGGCCCGACTTTCTCGGCGTTTATGCCGGTGCGCTGGAGCAACTGGGCTACGAAGACGCGATGCTGGTGGCGGGGGACGAACCGCTCGACGAACTGTCGGTTTCGCTTCCCAGCTCCTACATACGCCTCGGCAACCCCGTGGCGCGCATCGAGCCGGAAGCAGCCGGTTTGACCCGGCACAGCATCGACGCGCTTAAAGGCGGCGATGCGCCCTATAATGCGGCAGCTTTGCGTAGGTTGCTTGCTGGCGAACATGGTGCCTATCGCGATGCGGTGCTTTTCAACGCCGCCGCCGCGTTAATGGTCGCCGGGCATGCCGATGACTGGCAATATGGTGTCGAAGAAGCCAGCGAAGCCATCGACAAAGGCCTTGCCAAGGCGCTGCTCGACTGCTGGATTGCTTATTAACTCCACATGGATTGAATGTGACCAATAAACTCGACGAAATCTGCGCAACCAAGCGTGATGAAGTGAAGGCGCGCAAGGCCGTTATGTCGCTTGCCGACCTGGCGCAATTGGCCTCAGCACAAACGCCTCCGCGCGGCTTCCGGTCGGCGCTTGACGTCAAGGCGGCATCCGGTTTCGGGTTGATTGCGGAGATAAAAAAAGCAAGCCCTTCCAAAGGCTTGATCCGCGCCGATTTCGATCCACCTGCACATGCAAAAGCCTATGAAGCCGGTGGTGCTGCATGTTTGTCCATCCTGACCGACGCGCCTTATTTTCAAGGGCATGAGGATTATCTGATTGCCGCACGCGCCGCGTGCTCCCTGCCCTGTTTGCGCAAGGATTTCATGGTCGATCCGTGGCAAGTTGCCGAAGCGCGAGCGATTGGTGCGGACGCAATCCTGATCATCGTTGCGGCACTTGATGACGGACAAATGGCTGAAATCGAGGCGGCGGCGCTGGAACACGGCATGGATGTGCTGGTCGAAACACATGACCGCGACGAACTGGACCGTGCGCTTGCACTCAAATCACGGCTAATTGGTGTAAATAACCGTAATCTCAAGGATTTCTCGGTGGATTTTGCGCGAACCTATGAACTGATCGACAGCGCCCCTGCCGATTGTACCTTTGTCGCCGAAAGCGGCCTGTCGAGCCATGCTGACTTGCAAGCAATGGCCGCCCGCGGCGTGAAGTGCTTTCTGGTCGGTGAAAGTCTGATGCGGCAGGCCGATGTTGAGGCAGCGACGCGGAGTTTGTTGAACGGTACTTTTGATGAGTAAACTCACCCATCTCGACGAAAGCGGCGCTGCGCACATGGTGGATGTGTCGGCCAAATCCGACACATTGCGGGAAGCCGTTGCCGAGGGGCGCATTTCGATGTCAACCGAGGCTTTGGATGCAATCAGGGAGGGCAGCGCCAAAAAGGGCGATGTGCTGGCGACTGCCCGTATCGCCGGGATTATGGCGGCCAAGAAGACAGCCGAACTCATCCCGTTATGCCATCCGCTGATGCTTTCGAAAGTGACTGTCACTTTTGAATTTGAAGAAAACGCAATCCGCGCCACCGCTTTGGTCCGTCTGACCGGACAAACCGGCGTCGAGATGGAAGCGATGACAGCCGTTTCGGTCGCATTGCTCACCATTTATGACATGGCAAAGGCGCTCGACAAGGCGATGGTGATCGGCGGGGTGCAGTTGCTAACCAAGACCGGCGGCAAATCCGGCGATTGGCGGCGGGCGGAATGATACCGGTTGCCGAAGCACAAGCCAGGCTCTTGGCGCTGGCTGCGCCTTTATCGCCACAGATATTATTGCTTGATCAGGCTTTTGGCCATTATCTTTCAGAAGATATCTTCGCCAAACGCAACCAACCCGCTGCTGATCTGTCGGCTATGGACGGCTATGCCATCCGCTTCGCTGATTTGCCTGGGCCGCTTAATGTTATCGGTGAAAGTGCAGCGGGCAAGCCGTTTACCGGAGACGTCGACGCTGATCAGGCCGTGCGCATCTTCACCGGTGCTCATGTTCCCGAAGGTGCGGATACGGTCCTGATCCAGGAGGATGCCGTTGCCGAGGGCAAACAGCTGTTCCTGAGCGGCGAAGGCCCGAACGTCACCGGAAAACACATCAGACGCGCTGGCGGTGATTTCTGCGAAGGTGACCGGTTGCTGGCCCAAGGTGCGCTGCTGACGCCCGGCGCAATCGCGGCGGCGGCTATGGGTGGATATGGCCAATTGTCTGTTGGTTCCGTACCGAAAATCAAGATCATCGGATCTGGCGACGAGCTATTGCCGCCGGGCACAATTTGCGACGCAGCGCATATCCCCTCATCGAACAATGTCATGCTCGCCGCGATGCTCAAATCGCTGCCTTGCGGTGTGTACGATGCCGGGATTGTCGGGGATGATCTGGACAAACTGACCAGCGCATTTGCAGACAGAGCCAATTTCGACATCATCGTCACCAGCGGCGGGGCGTCGGTAGGCGATCATGATCTGGTGCAAGCGGCACTGCTGAAAGCAGGTGCCGAGATTGACTTCTGGCGGGTCGCGATGCGGCCCGGAAAGCCGTTAATGGCGGGACGACTCGGTAGCAGCATCGTGCTTGGTCTACCGGGCAATCCGTCTTCGGCTTTTGCGACCGCATTCCTGTTCTTGCTGCCGCTCGTCCGGCATTTGGCGGGAAGTGTCGCGCCGTTTCCCGAGATAAAAAGAGCGAAATCGGCCGATGCCTTCCCAAAAGGGCAGTCACGAGCCGAATATATTCGCGCGCGGGTCGATGGCGAGCACATTACAGCTTGTGCGCGGCAGGATAGCGGGATGATCACCCCCCTGATCGCGGCCAACGCACTCCTCTTGCGCCCCGCTCATGCCCCACCCGTGGCGGAAAATGGTTGGGTCGATTATCTCTCGCTGGCCTTCTAGGTGGCGTTGACATTCACGGACTAATTTGACGTTTCCCATATTCGTCATTCCCGCCCTTCGACTGCCCGTAGGGCGGGCGCTCAGGATAAACTTCAGCCATAGAGCTGAAGGCGGGAATCCATCCCCGAACCAATGGGTTACGCAGCAACGGTGCGTTATACCTGCCGCTCAGGGGATGGATTCCCGCCTTCTCGGGAATGACGAAGTGTATATATTTCATATAGTTATGATCTGAATGTCAACACCATCTAACGAATGAACAGATTCAAATATATCAATGCCGCTTGACATAACCCGCTTTGTTTCCTAATCGTTCTTCCTATGTTCAATCGCATAGGACCCAAGCCATGCTAACCGCCAAACAGAATGAATTGCTGCGTTTCATTCACGAACGCCTTGAGGCTAGCGGTGTTTCGCCCTCATTTGAGGAAATGAAGGACGCGCTGGATTTGAAAAGCAAATCGGGTGTGCACCGTTTGATCGGAGCATTGGAAGAGCGCGGATTTATCCGTCGTCTCGCCAACCGTGCGCGGGCCTTGGAGGTGGTGAAGATGCCTGAAGGCGGCGGCGCGCGCGACGTGAATGTGGTTAAGCTCACATCCGCAATCGCGCCGAAATCTGCACAGGTAAAATTGCCCGTTGCCGCCAACGATGTGATCGAGATTCCGCTACATGGGCGCATTGCCGCTGGTGTGCCGATCGAGGCGCTGGAGGGACAGAGCTCGCTCTCGGTGCCGATGGCATTGCTGGGTGCCGGCGAACATTATGCGCTTGAGGTATCTGGCGATTCGATGTGCGAAGCCGGCATTTTGGATGGCGATTATGCGCTGATCCGCAAAGCCAATACTGCACGCGACGGCGAGATCGTAGTGGCGCTGGTACGCGGTGAGGAAGCGACGCTCAAATATTTGCGCCGCGAAGGCCAGCAAATCCGGTTGGATCCGGCAAATAGTGCCCATGAACCGCAATATTATGCGGCGCATGAAGTTGAAGTACAAGGCAAGCTGGCGGGGCTGCTGCGGCGTTATCACTGATTTTCAAGTGCTGCCCTGGCCTTTGCCGCTTGGGCGGCTTTCACCCAGGGTTTATGGGCGTTATGGCCATTGACGCTCTCTATTCGGGCTTCGGGCAGATAAAATGCAAGTCCGCCGCTTTGCTCCAGCAAGTTGCGGTCCGCCTTTATCCAGCGCGGTTTGCATGACCAAGGCAACCAGCGGTCGCTGACCACGATATCAACGCGTTTACATGCTGCCGCCATTTCCATTGACGGTATCTGATAACGCGTACGGGTGGCGAGCACACGCCATCGCCTGCCGTCACGCTGAATATCAAAGATGCAAATGTCGGTAGAACATTCGACGCCCGGCCATTGCTCAATCGGGATTGGTTCTCTGTTCGTCCCCGCATTCTCCAACAGCATATCGCGGACATAATCCCCCGCTCCGCTCCGCAATAAAGCTACCTTGCCCTCTGAACTGACCAAAGCCAAATGCTTGCCATCGCCGGTGACCAGCAAATCGGGGCGTGGAGCAGCAATCATCGCGGCAGTTCCGATCGCGAATGGTATCAACCCCAACCAGCGAGCCCGTGATCGCAACAATCCACAGATCAGGGTACCAGATATAATCGCCGCAAATGCCCAATCAGGCATGGCCGGTAACATCGACACCGCACCGGGCAAGCTGCTAACTTTGTGCGCGATGGTCAAAATCAGCAAAACGCCCTGCCCCGCCGCCCACCAAAATGGCCGGCCCAGTCCGGCAATGTCGAGTGCCAACGCGATGGCTTCGAACGGCATGATAAAAAAGGTGGTCAACGGAATCGCGATGACATTGGCCAGCGCCCCGTACAGGCCGGTTTTGTGAAAATGATATAGCGCAATCGGCGCGAGTATGATCTCAATGGCAATCCCGGTAAGGATGAGCGAGGCGATATTGCGCAACATACGCATTATCCATTTTTCGTCGGGCCGTTCGGTGAACCATTTCATCCACGGCAGTTCATGCAGAATTACTATGGTTGCGACCGCAGCAAAACTCAGCTGAAAGCTTGGCCCCGCCATCGCTTCCGGCCAGAACAGTAAAACGATAACCGCTGCAAACGCGACCAGACGCAATGTTAATGCATCTCGCCCCAGTGCCAGCGCTGCAAGTACCAGAAGGGCCGCGATGCACGACCGCACCGTCGGCACCTCCGCGCCTGCCAGCAAGGTGTATGCCACTGCGCCGATTGCCGCCGCCGACGCCGCAATCAATGGGACTGGCACTCGTAATGCCAGCCACGGGAATAACGCGAGCGAGCGGCTCGCCAGGAAGAATATGAACCCCACAACGGCGGTTACATGCAGCCCGCTAATCGACAACAAATGCGCCAAACCGGCATCGCGCATCGCCTGCGCGTCGGTTTCCGTTATGTGCCCCTGATCGCCGGTGACAAGCGCTGCTCCAATGGCACCGCTTCCGTCAGGCATTCGATCCAGCACGTGTTGCGTCAATCTGGTCCTGCCACTAGCGAACAAGGGGACATCGGGTGAAGCTTTATACAATGTCACCGGTCCCAGTGCCGACCCCGTAGCGCCAATTTCCTGGAACCATGCCCGCCGTGCAAAATCATATCCACCGGGGAGTGCAGGCCCCGCCGGTGGCATCAACCGTGCGCGCAACCGGATAACCGCTCCGGGTTGAAAGGTGCCCTGATGTTGGTCGGGCGACAGATTGACGCGGACGTTCGTCGGCAAGCCCAGATGCCCTGCGGTTTCCAGCTGTATCCTGACGACATTGCGCGCCGAGAGGATTTCGACCTTGTCGATCCGTCCATACAACTCGCCAATCCAGATTTTGGGCAATATGGCCGAGGATATTGCTGCGGATTTGACGGTGATCGCGGCAAATCCGATCAAAATCGTTATGCCCACAGCCGCTAAAATCGCGGATAACCGGTATCCCGGTCCAATCCAGAATCCGCCCGCTAGCGCCGCCAAACAACCCAGTGTTAACGCAATCCCCCCGGGGTCGCCGGAAAGCTGCCAGATCGCGATACCTATGCCCAGTCCGACCGGAATCCATAACGGCAGATTGTCTTTTTCGACATCAAGCCAAGCTTCAATGCGGACCAAATTTGTACGAACATTGCTCGTTTGGATACCCGGATCATCGAGCAAAGCGTTGAAATTCCCTGTCACTCCAACGGGCTAGCACGAAATGTGCGCCCGACAAATGCCGTGATTTGCTATAGCGATAGTTTGCCTTGACGATTGCTCCTTTTGACAGCATGGGCGTTAAAAATAATAATGTCCTTCTCTCCCCCCAGGACGCAGTGGTACTTTAGGTGGCTAAAGCAATCGCATCTGGCGTGTTTGGTCCCTTTTGTCGAAGATATAACCGGCTCCTTTTGGGGCAGCCCGATCATTCGGGCTAGTAGTGATGGAGTAAGAAAATGACCGATGGGAACGCGACACTAAAAATCGGAGAGAATAGCTACGATTTGCCGGTCATGAAGGGCAATGAAGGACCTGATGTAATCGATATCCGTAAGCTTTACGGCGTTTCGGACCATTTCACCTTCGACCCTGGATTCACATCGACTGCTAGCTGTGAATCGGCGATTACCTTCATCGATGGTGACGAAGGCATACTCCTCCATCGCGGTTATTCGATTGAACAGCTTTCAGAAGAATCGAGCTTCATGGAGGTTTCGTATCTGTTGCTGAACGGTGAATTGCCGTCAAAATCACAACTTGACGAGTTCGCCTACACCATTTCGCGCCACACCATGTTGCATGAGCAATTGGCGACCTTTTACCGTGGTTTCCGGCGCGATGCCCATCCGATGGCGATCATGTGCGGTGTCGTCGGGGCGCTCAGTGCATTCTATCACGATTCGACCGACATCAGCGACCCCAAGCATCGCGTTATTTCCAGCCACCGGCTGATAGCTAAAATGCCCACAATTGCCGCGATGGCTTATAAATATTCGGTCGGGCAGCCCTTTGTCTATCCCGACAACCGACTGTCTTATACCGGAAATTTCCTGAAAATGATGTTCGGCGTTCCGGCTGAAGAATATGTCGTTAATCCGGTAATTGAAAAAGCGCTGGATCGCATTTTCATCCTGCATGCCGACCATGAACAGAATGCTTCGACTTCAACCGTGCGGCTAGCCGGTTCTTCGGGCGCCAATCCGTTTGCCTGTATGGCGGCAGGAATTGCGTGCCTTTGGGGACCGGCCCATGGCGGTGCGAACGAAGCAGCGCTCAACATGTTGCGCGAAATCGGCACACCCGACAAAATTCCGCATTATATCGAACGGGCCAAAGATAAGAACGACCCGTTCCGCCTCATGGGCTTTGGCCACCGCGTTTACAAAAACTACGATCCGCGCGCGACCGTCATGCAGAAAACTGTACGCGAAGTACTCAGCGAACTGAAGGTCAATGATCCGATCTTTGATGTCGCATTGCAACTCGAAGAAATGGCGCTCAACGATCCTTATTTCATCGAGAAAAAGCTGTTCCCGAACGTCGATTTCTATTCTGGCATCATTCTGTCCGCCATTGGTTTCCCAACCGAAATGTTCACCGTGCTGTTCGCGTTATCGCGTACTGTCGGCTGGGTGGCGCAGTGGAACGAAATGATTTCGGATCCAGGTCAGAAAATCGGACGTCCGCGCCAGCTATATACCGGCCCTAAACAGCGCGAATATACCGCACCGGATAAACGCTAAGTTTGACGAACTGGCAGGCGGAGCGTGAATTTCGCGCCTCCGCTTGCCGCCTTTGCAACGGTCAGATCGCCGCCCATCGCGCGGGCCAGGCGCCGGGAGATATACAGCCCCAAACCGCTGCCCCCGTCACCCGAACGACCAAGCCGCTCGAACTTTTCGAACACGCGTTCGTAGTCGCTTTCGTCAATACCCGCCCCCTGATCGCTGACCATTACCAACGCGAAATCCTCCTCGATCGCGATGTCGATGAACACTTCGGTGCCATCAGGTGAATAGCGGATAGCGTTGGTAACAAGATTAAGCAATATCTGCAGCACGCGTCGGAATTCAGCGACAGCAGGCACCTTATGATCATCGGTCGGGGTGACAATACGAATACTGTGATCGGCAGCCTTTAGCGCCAGCAAGCCCGCGACACGGCGGGTGATATCGCCCAGTTCGATGTTGTCACGCGCGGTAGCAAAATTCGGACGCTCGACTGCTTCCAGATCGCCCAGATCATCAACGAGCGCCGACAGATGGCGGGCCGCGTTGGCAATATCTTTCGCATAGAGCGCGTAATTTTCGCGTATCGGTCCGTTCAATTCACTGCCGATGGTTTCGGCATTTGCAATGATCCGCCCCAAGGGTTGGCGTAAAACCGGTGCAAGCTGCCGTCCAAAAAGCACACCGGGTGACCCCGCCGCTGGATCCGCAACCTTCGGCAAAAGGGCGAAATGCAGGTCGCAGCGGTAACCGCTGATGTCGCCGTTCGTCATTACCTGTGGATGACCCGATATCAACATTTCGGCATGGTCAACTGTACTGACCCGAACCGCCGCGAACGCCTGTTTTGCATTCATAGCGTCCAATATGGGTTGCGTGCGGCGTACGTCACCGGTAATTTTTTGCAAGATGTCGGACGCGGCTTTGCCAAAATCGACTCGTTCCAGTTGCATGGCAACATCGCCTGCGGCACTAACCAATCGCAGTGATGTATCGAACAACAGAGCTGAGTCCGCGTCAATTGCCTTAAAATGTTGCTCTCGAAGATCCCCCTCGGGGGTTGGAATCCCTGCGGAGAGAGCCCGCCAGCTGAGTATCGAGAGCTTGGCGATATCGCCCTCCGGAACGGCTTCAACCCACAGTTCCATATCTTCATTCTCGTCAGCAACCCTGACCGCGCGGGACAACCGCATCTTTAGTCGCAGCGTCAAAGCCGCCAGCGCAGCAAGACCGGGAATTGCAAGAGCGCCCCCTTCCTGACCTCCAGCCCGGTGATGCAGCCGCCGTAGCGCAGCATCGGCGAAGATCAGTTGACCATCACTGCCGACATCCCCGCGGATCGGCTGGGAAAGGGGTGTCCGGGTGATCATATTTTTTGCTGAAATGCCAAATATTGCGCGCGGGCATATCCCCAGCGGCAAACCTCAGCGTGTGCAATATCCTGTTCAAGCACTTCAAAGCCGCGCTCAAACAAGGCGACATCGCGCGGCGTGAGCGAAAAGCCTTTGAAAAGGTAAATGCTCGCCATCGCCTGTTCAGCATTGCAGCCAACCGCGCGCAACATCACGCCTAATGGTGCACTGGAATGGCTATCGATCAAATGCAGGACATGATCGTGATCGATTTGAAGCCCCTGGGCAAGCCGGGCAACATAAATGTGCAAACCCGCTTTTTCCGGATCCAACAAATCTGCAAGATATTCTTCGTCCAGGAAATGGACCAATTTATGCGCTGCAGTTAAAGCGGTCTGGCCTTCATCATAATCGGAAATCAGCGCCCGCGCATTTTCCACAACCTGCTCGTCGCGTCGACCGTTACCCACTTCTAAGGCGGCCACCACTCGCCAGCAAAGCCGGTGTAACAATTCCGGGCGTAACGCTTGATAAGATAGCCCACGAGTGCGCCGGTGAAGACTGTCCGCGGCGAGCAAGCTTTGCGCCGCTTCCGCAATGTTGGCGTCAGCATGAGCCAGTAATTGGGCTGACAATTGAGGCGTGGATGCGGGAATCTTCGCTTCCAACCGGTCTTCGGCCACGCGCGCGAGCATGAAATCGACAAGATCGGCCTCGCGCAAGAATCCCGAGCGGGCCAACAACTGCCATGTGCCTGGCAAGCCGCCTGCCGCGTCGGCGCGGCTGATCTGCAACCTGCTTTCGATATCCGAAACCAGGGCTACAAGTTTACCGGTCACCGCGCTGATTGTCGCTTCGGTTGGGGGTGTTATCGCCGATGGGAAAACCATCGCCGCGACATCGTTGCACAGCGCATGGACGTCGCGAGCATGTACTGCTCCGACGGCTAGCAATTCTTCACGCTTGTTCGGCAATTCGTCCAACGGCAATTCCATGCTGATATCAGCGCAGAGCATAGAGTTTTTGGGTTAATGCGCCTTTAAGCTTAACTGGTGTTTTTACGTTTTTGGCAGATGCGTCCACTTCGCCACAATGAGCAACAATAATTGCCCGAGCGACACGCATTTTGCCGCAGTTGCGAATCCTACCCATGGCGTCAAAACCAGCATTAGCCCGGCAATCAATGCAGGTGATCGAAGAAGACGCTCCGCCCAAACTGGCAACTTCAAATGCCGCGCCAATATTGTAAGTCCAATAAGCGTACCGGCCGTAAAAAACCCATCAAACGTTTCCAAAGAAGTCGCCCGGGCACCCCACACCACCGCGCCAGCCAACAAGGTCCACATAAGCGGAGTTATCCATCGGGCAAGCCCCTGTTCAAAACCAGAACTGCTTGCCGCTTGTCGAACCGAGTTAAGGAAAACGGCCAAAAAAGCCCCACAAATGGCGGCGATGTGCCAGTTAAAAGCAGCCAGGGCAAAGCTGGCTGCACTCGCGCCCAGCATGAACCCGTCCAGCAAAACGCCGCCCGACGGTGAACGCCATATCAGCGGCGCGATCCGGGTGACAATGGGTCCGAAAAGCCGCGATTCGATGAAGCCCCGTTCACGTCCCGCTCGATTGGCCAGTATCCGCCGCGTCAACTGCTCTGTATCGTCAGCGGAGCTTATTTTGAGCAAAAAACCGTGCTGGATATTGCTTTGTTTGATCAACCGATTCGGTACGGCATCGCGCATGGCCTGACGCAGCAATGAAGACGATATGCTCCACCCATCGGGCAAGGGTTCAAGCGACGCAACTGTTGCAGCATTAAGGACTGCCAGCCCCGCCCACCGCGTGTTCAAATCCATCCGCTCGAACGGCTCATTTTCATCGCGCCCGTCTACGGTCGCAACAAAGGGATCCGGCCCTTCAAGCACCGAAGCCAGAAACTCAGGGGCGGCGAACAGACCTTCTGCTTGTATCAACAATAGCTGGCTGGTGCGGATTTGCTTCTTCAAATCGTCAACCGAGCGCACAAATTCGACGCTGCACCCATCCCGGCGAACCTTGTCTGCCAGCGTCAACAAGGCACCCGGTACATGGTCCACTTCGATGAGGAACGCTTTAATGCCAACATGGCGCAACGCAGTAATCTGATGCGCCAACAACGGATCTCCACCGACCACAGCAAGCGCAATATTGCTGTCTGTACCACCCTCGGTCACCGAAGCAGCGGACAATAATGCTACCGTAGTTGGTCGGGGCGGTTGCAACATCGATGACATGCACCCGATATGGACGATGCTACCAGTTTGCCCAAGCGGAATTATTGCAGTCTCACCTACAATGCGCAGGAATTAGCCGACGTCGTGAAACTCTATTTCGGCGATTGCCTTGTCGAGCTTGCGAATAACTACCGGGTCGCCGGGCGCGCCTTCGCTCGCCTCGTCTGCCAATGCTATAAGCCGCGTGGCTCCGAAACTAGCTGCGAGCCCCTTCAAACGCCAGCTGGTATATTGCCAGTTGGCGTCACAACGGGATCGCAAGAGCAGACTCAGCTGCCGTTTTGCGCTTTCGACGAATGAAGCTCGCAACTCTGCGATCAGAGCGGTATCCTCTCCTGCAGCAGCTTTTAATGCTGTGTCAAATGCGCCATAATCAACTGACATTCGACAGCATTACTCTCGGCAGGGTTAACTTTGCGTTTCGCTGTGGATAAATTATGGTAAACGACTTGACATGACTTCACGATCCAAGATCGTCGGCCTAGCCCGGCATACGCCCGATGATATCGAGATTGATGCTGGATCGACTCCAGTTGAGGGGAGCGATGGAACCGAAAACGACCTGCTCGGCGAAAGCGAAGCTGATTGGGCAGAAACCGTCGAGTACGGGGAATATTCGGCCCGACGAAGCTGGACGGCTTATGTGATTCCCGGTTCATTGTGCTTGACCCTCGCTGCATGGACTGGCTTTTTCGGCTGGACGTATCTCGCAGAAGCCCAACAGGGGCTCGATAGCGAGCGCGTTGCAAGCCTGGTTACAACGTGGTCGGTGCCTGCTCTATTGCTCGCGACGATATGGCTATTGTTCATGCGCAGCAGCCGCGCGGAGGCGGACCGCTTTGGCGATGCTGCGCGCATTTTGCGGATCGAGAGCGAGGCGCTGGAACTGCGGATGCGCACCGTTAATGAAGAAATTGCGATGGCCCGCGAATTTTTGGCGCAGAATGCGCGTGAACTGGAATCGGTCGGACGCCAGTCCTCGCGCAAATTGGTCGAAGCCGCCGAGCAATTGACTGTTGCCCTTGCCGATAGCGACCAGAAAGCGAAAACTCTGGAAGCAGTCAGCAATGCGGCAACGAGCAACCTGGAACAACTGCGCAAGCATTTGCCCGTGGTTACTAGTGCGGCAAAAGATGTCACCAACCAGATCGGCAGCGCCGGCAACAATGCCCAATTGCAGGTAAAGGTACTCATCGCGGCGCTCCAGCGGGTTAGCGATGCGGGTAAATCTGCGCGTGAATTTATCGACGACATGGAAACGCGAGCGGAAGAAGCGGGCAGTAATTTGCTCAACGTTATCGGCCAGGGTGCCGCTGTTTTGGCAGACAGCACGGAAGCCGCCGAAGCGCGTACCGCCGAAATGGCACAGCTGATGGAAACGTCGTCTGCTAAAATGAAAAAGAACATTGCCTCTGTTTCATCCGATGTCGACAGCATGGTTGCGCAAAGCAGCTACCAGCTTGAGGCGCAGCTTGCCACGCTCGGCGACAGCCTTGGTCAGTTGGCGGAAGAGGCGGGCGACAGATTGATAACCGTTATCGGTCAAGGTGCCACGGTATTGGCGGACAGCACCGAAGCGGCTGAAGCGCGCACCGCCGAAATAGCGCAGCTGATGGAAACGACGTCGGCAAAATTAAAAACGAGCATCGCCTCTGTTTCCTCTGACGTCGATAGCATGGTGACGCAAAGCAGTGGCCGGCTTGAGGTGCAGCTTGCCAAACTCAGCACCAACCTGGGTCAATTGGCGGAAGAGGCGGGCGACAGATTGACGACCGTTATCGGTCAGGGTGCCGCAGTGCTGGCAGACAGCACCGAAGCGGCTGAAGCGCGTACCGCCGAAATGGCCCAGCTTATGGAAACGACATCGGCAAAATTGAAAAAGAACATCGCCTCTGTTTCGTCCGACGTCGGTCTCATGGCGACGCAAAGCAGCGGCCAGCTGGAGGCGCAGCTCGCAGCTCTCCGGGACAGCCTCGGTCAATTGGCACAGCAAACCGATGCCGAAGACAGCCGCATCGCGACGATGATACAGCGGATATCCGTGCACATGGATGATAGCGCCTCGCGTATCGCATCGATTGATGCTGAAGCGACCGATAACACTGCAAAACTGGCATTTGCGGTTTCGGCGTTGAATGAGAGTACACGAAATGTTGGTGCTTCTTTGGGCGATAACCAGACGAAGACCAACCACCTGCTCCAGCGTTCAGAGCGTTTGTTGGTTGCGCTGGATTCGGCCAATCGCGAAATCGACGAATCGTTGCCAGCAGCCATGGATCGCATGGATGCCCGCTTCGCTGCCAGCCTGTCTCAACTGCAAAACGTCACCACGACCGCCGAAACGTTAAGCGGCCATAGCGACGATATGCTGGCCAAAATTAACTCGATTGAGCATTTGATCGGTTTGCAGCGGGCAAGCGTTGAACGGCTTATGACCGAGAGCGACGAGCATTTTACTGCGCGTCACGAACAGGCAGACGCTTTGGCCGCCGCGCTGACACATACGCGCAAACTGGTTGAGGAAATGACCGAAACCGCCAATGACAAGCTGGTGGCTTCGTTGCTGCGCGTCCGCGAAACCACCCGGCAAACGGCCGAAAGCAGCCGGAAGATATTGGACGAAGAGATGGCAACCGTTGCCGAACGGTTGTCTGAACAAAACAGAACGCTGCTGGCAAACGCAATCGATAATCAGATATCTGCGCTCAACGATAGTATGCAGAGTTCCATCGAACGCAACCTCGCCATATCCGAAACCACAACCGCCAAAATGTCGGCGCAACTTGCCCAGATTGATGAAATGACGGGCAATCTGGAAAGGCGCTTGTCCGACGCCCATGAGGGTTTTGATGGAATTGGCGACGACAGTTTTGCCAGACAGATGGTCTTGTTGACGGAATCGCTCAATTCGACCGCGATTGACGTCGCCAAGATATTGTCGAACGAAGTGACCGACACCGCCTGGGCCGCGTATTTGAAAGGCGACCGTGGCGTCTTCACCCGCCGTGCAGTACGGTTGCTTGATGCAGGCGAAGCCCGCGCCATTGCCGCGCATTACGGCGACGACAGCGAATTCCGTGAGCATGTAAACCGCTACATCCACGATTTCGAAGCGATGATGCGAGTGCTGCTGAGTACGCGCGACGGTAATGCGATTGGGGTGACGTTGCTATCGTCCGATGTTGGCAAGCTCTATGTGGCGCTGGCCCAAGCTATCGAACGGCTGCGCAACTGATCAATTCACCGGTGGGTTGATCAAAAAATCAAAGCTGTGACGATCGATCCAGCCATAAACATAATTGGCGTAATAAAGTCCGAAAAGTGCGGCCGACAGCAATGTTGTCCGTAGCAATATCGTGATGGGCTGAAAATTGCCGGGCGCACTGTCGGCCTGCCCCGGAATTTTCTCCAGACCCAGTTCGTCATGCGTGCGAACGCCTATTGGCAGAACAATAAACGCTGTCAGCACCCAGAACAGCACATAAATTGCGATAATGGAAACCCAGTTCATGCAGTTTCGACGATCATCACTTCGACAATCGGTTTTTTGCCGGTCCAACTCGTGGTTACCCGGCGGACTGCCAAGCGTACAGCTTCGCGCAGCTTCTCAAAATCACCTTTACGTTCACGGATAGCTTTCACTGCAGCCGCCGTTGCTTCATCCAGAAAATCGTCAATATCTGCCTCGATGGGCACACCATGCAAGCGGATTTGGGGCTCACCCAACAGCTTGTCATTGGCATCAAGTGCAAAGGCCACCGCAACCAGCCCATACCAGGACATACGACGGCGTTGGTTGATCGTCTGACCATCTGCGGCGATGATTGTGTCGCCGTCCAGGATCAATCGCCCGGTCCGTTCCTTCCCAATTATCTGAGGTTTTCCCGGCGCCAACCGCACGACATCACCGTTGGATTGTACTAGCGTTGATTTGACACCATGGGCCTTTGCAAAACGGGCCTGTTCGGCCATGTGGCGGCGTTCGCCGTGGACCGGAACCAAAATCTCTGGCCTGATCCAGTCATAAAGCTTCGCAAGCTCGGGCTGCCCTGGATGCCCTGACACATGCACATGGGCCTGCTTTTCGGTAACGGTCAGGATGTTGCGCTGGGCCAGCTTGTTCATAATCACGCCAATGGCGATCTCGTTGCCCGGTATCTGTTTGGACGAGAAGATCACCGTATCGCCTTCCTCCAGCTTGACCGGATGATTGCCGTCGGCAATGCGAGCCAGTGCCGCACGTGCTTCGCCCTGCCCGCCGGTTGCGACGACCATGACTTCGTGCCGTGCAAGTCCGTCTACCGCGTCCATATCGACGGTTTTAGGCATATCCTTCAGATAGCCATTGGCTTGGGCGGCTTCGATAATCCGGTGCAGCGACCGTCCGGCAAAGCATAATGTTCGTCCGGTTTCGCGTGCCACTTCACCCATGGTTTTCAGCCGGGCAGCGTTAGACGCAAAGGTTGTGAGCAAAACCCTGCCCTTGGCAGCTTTCACCGATTTCAAAAGGTCAGCCTTCACGCTGCCCTCGCTACCGCTGCCATCGGCGTTAAAGGCATTGGTTGAATCACACACCAGAGCCAATATGCCGTCGTCGCCTATTGCGGTAAGCTCTTGTGCGGTCGATGGCTTGCCGATCACCGGTTGTTCGTCGAGCTTCCAATCGCCGGTATGGAATATCTTGCCATAAGGCGTGGTAATCACCACCGCGCTCATTTCGAGAATCGAGTGGGCAAGCGTCGTCAGCTGGAATCCGAACGGCCCCATTGAAAAGCTTCCGCCCATGGGAATGATATTGAGTTTAACGCTGTCCGCGATACCCTCTTCTTCCAGTTTTCCCCGGATCAAGGTTGCGGTGAACGGCGTCGCATAAAGCGGAACGCCCAAGTCAGCGGCGAAATAAGCAACCGCGCCGATATGATCTTCATGCCCGTGGGTCAGTACGATGCCCAACAAGTCAGATTTGCGCTGCTCGATAAATTCCAGATCGGGCAGGATAAGCTCGACGCCCGGATATTCCTCATTGGCAAAGGTCAGGCCAAGATCGACCATCACCCATTTACCCTGGCAACCGTACAGATTGACATTCATGCCAATCTCGTCCGACCCGCCAAGCGCGAGGAATAGGAGTTCGTCTTTAGGGGTTGTCATTCAGTCTCTCGATTTCTCATATAATGTCGCGATTCCGCGAAGCGTAAGGTCGGGTTCAACCCGGTCAAATAAATGGCTATGTTGCTGAAACAATGCCGCAAGCCCACCGGTTGCGATCACTTTTACAGGCGTTCCAATCTCTTCCTTCATCCGGTGCAACATGCCCTCAATCATTGCTACATAGCCCCAGTAAATCCCGATTTGCATCTGGCTGACTGTGGTGCGACCGATAACTGTATTGTCAGATAATGGTTCAATTGCCACACGCGGCAACATCGCCGCCGCCGCATATAGCGCATCCAGAGAAAGATTAACACCCGGTGCAATGCTTCCGCCGCAATAAGCACCGTCGGCACTGATATAGTCGAATGTTGTGGCCGTCCCAAAGCTGATGACAATCTTCTCGCCGGCCTCAAGCGCCTGTGCCGCAATCGCATTGACCGCGCGGTCAGCGCCCACCGATTGCGGTTCATCGACTTTCAGCGCGATGCCCCAACCCAAATCGCCGCGCCCCGCTATCAGTGCCTCAACGCCAAAATATTTGGATGACAGCATCTGCAGGTTGTGAAGGGCCCGCGGTACAACCGTTGCGATGACCACCGTGTCGACAACCGAACGCTCCAACCCGTCCATCGACAGTAACTGGTTCAGCCAAACCGCATATTCGTCGGCCGTCCGCCGCGCGTCGGATGCAATCCGCCACCGCGTCTTGATTTCGCCGCTTTCAAAAAGCGCAAATTTGACGTTGGTATTTCCGGCATCAATTGCGAGTAACATCTAAAAACTCCATTCGTCCTAAGCCCGTAGAAGGATCAAATCAAAAAAATATCAGCGGCATGAATGACATGAATGGTGCCATCCGCCAAGCGGAGCTGCAACGCGCCGTCTCCGGACAAACCTGCGTATAGGCCTTCATATTTCTCGCCCGACGGCAAATTTACCGAAAGAGCCGTGCCAACAGGATGCGCCGCTGATTGCCAAGCCCGCAAAATGTCGGGCAATCCACGCTCCCGCCAGCGCCGGAGCCAGGTTTCAAAAGCGCTGGCCAATATTTCGACCACCGCTTGCGGGTGCGGCGGATTGCCGCCCAATGCGGCAAGATTGCTCACCGGACGATCAAGGCCCTCGGGATGATAAACCAGGTTGAGGCCGGTGCCGATAATGACGGCATCATCCAACCGTTCGAGCAGTATGCCACACAGCTTTGCGCCTGCCCCCGAGAGAATATCGTTTGGCCATTTGATCATCACTGCAACTTCGGGCGTGATTTGCCTGATCGTATCGAACACTGCCAACGCGACGATGAAAGCGAGCGAGGGTGAAGGCGGGTCAAGTGGACGCAGGCGGACGATGGTACTTGCAAACAGGTTGCCAGCCGGGCTTTCCCACACCCGGCCTAAGCGCCCGCGTCCGTTATCCTGGGCATCAGCGCGCAGCCACAAGCCCTCTGGCGCACCCGATGCGGCGCGTTCAATCAGATCGGCATTGGTCGAGCCGGTAAGCGTAACCTGTTCAAAAATCAGCGTCAGAATAAAGCCTTTGCCGCCTGCGCGGCAAATGTCCCCAGCAACGGGATCGCCAAATAACCGAGTGGTGACACCGTGACTGCCAACGCACCGCCGGTCCACGTCAACGCACGGCTGTTGCTTTCCACAATGATGTCAGCGGGTTCATCAAAATACATCAACTTGACGATTTTGAGATAGTAAAATGCACCGATTACCGAAGCCGCGATACCGATGACGGCGAGCGGCAACAATCCGGCAGCAACTGCGGCGTTGAACACCACCAGCTTGCCCCAAAATCCGAACAGCGGTGGAATACCCGCCAGCGAGAACATAAAGATGGCGAGACACGCAGCTAGCGCAGGACGGGTTTTGGACAGACCCGCAACATCGGTCAGCCCTTCCCTCAACTCGCCGTCGCGGCCATGCAATTGCATGATGCAAATGAAGCTCCCTAGCGTCATCGCCAAATAGATCGCAAGATAGACCAACATCGCCGCCACGCCCTGTTCAGTACCAGCGGCCAGACCGATCAGCAGAAAACCGATGTTGTTGATCGAGCTGTAGGCGAGCAGGCGTTTCAAATTCTGCTGACCGATGGCACCTACCGCACCGATGATGATTGACATCAAAGCAATTGCGATAATGATCTGCTGCCAAACCGCAGCTTGATTGCCAAACGCTTCTATTGCGACGCGAATAGTCAGTGCGGATGCCGCAACTTTTGGTGCGCTGGCGAAAAACGCGGTGACCGGTGTCGGCGCGCCTTCGTAAACGTCTGGCGTCCACATGTGAAATGGTGCGGCGCTGATCTTGAAGGCCAGTCCGGACAGAACAAATACGATGCCGAAAATCAGACCGAGGCTGATCTCGCCCGTCAACGCGGTATTGATCGCGGCAAAGCTGGTCGAGCCTGTAAAACCGTAGAGCAGCGACATTCCGTAGAGTAATATGCCGCTGGCCAGCGCGCCGAGGACGAAATATTTGAGGCCTGCTTCGGCCGAACGGCCATCGCTGCGCACAAAGCTTGCGAGGACATAAGCGGCAAGACTGTTGAGTTCGAGGCCGATATAGAGCGTGATGAGGTCGGTTGCCGACACCATCAGCCCCATGCCAACGCAGGCAAAGACGATAAGGACGGGATATTCCGCGCGCATTGCGCCGGCCTTCTCCAAAAACTTCGGCGCGATCATCAACGATATCGCCGCTGCAAAATACACCAGAATTTTGGTGAAATTGCCAAACGCATCATTGGCATAAAGACCGTCAAAAGCGGTCGCCGCGGTTCCTGCACAGATAAAGTGCGCTGCATAAGCGCCCGCCGCCGTCAGCGCCGCCACCGACAATATGCTGATCAGCCGACCAGCTTCGGCCCGCCACGCCGCGAGCAGCAAAAGCGCCAAACCGGAGAAGCTCAAAATGACCTCTGGACGGGTCAGAAAAATAGATGTTTGAAGGTCCATCAGTGCTGGCCCTCCACAGCCGTTTTTTCTTCATGTCCGCCAACGCGGTATTTTTCTGTGGTCGGGTCTTTGGCTTTCAAAGCCGCATCGCCAGCAGGTGCTGCCCGTTCTACCCGTGCAACAATCGTCGCAACGTCACGGCGGATCGGTGCGAGAAAGCTCTCCGGATAAACGCCCATCCACATTACAGCAGCGGCAATCGGCGCAAGCAGCCACATTTCGCGACTGTCCATATCGGGCATCGCGGCGGCATCGGCATTGACCTGTTCGCCAAAGGCAATCCGGCGATAGAGATAGAGCATATAGCCCGCGCCCAATATGATGCCGGTGGTGCAGATCAGCGTGGCCCAGGTGGACACCTTATACGAACCCGTCAGCGCCAGGAACTCGCCGACAAAGCCGCTGGTGCCCGGCAATCCGACGCTGGCCATAGTGAACAGCATGAACAACAATGCATATTTCGGCATGTTGATCGAAAGCCCGCCGTAACGGCTGATCTCGCGAGTGTGCAGGCGGTCGTAGATCACGCCGACGCACAGGAACAAAGCTCCCGAGACCAACCCGTGGCTCAGCATGACGATGATCGCGCCTTCAATGCCCTGCTGGTTGAACGTGAACAGTCCGACCGTCACAATCGCCATATGCGCGACGGATGAATAAGCGATCAGCTTTTTCATATCGTGCTGTACCAAAGCGACCAGCGAAGTGTAAACCACCGCAACCATCGACAGACCGAAGATCAGCCAGATGAACTCCGCGCTGGCTTCGGGAAACATCGGCAGCGAGAAGCGCAGGAAGCCGTATCCGCCCATTTTCAGCAGCACGCCGGCCAATATCACAGAACCGGCAGTCGGCGCCTGAACGTGCGCATCGGGCAGCCATGTATGCACTGGCCACATCGGCATTTTGACCGCGAACGATGCGAAGAACGCCAGCCAGAGCCAGTTTTGCGCCGCGGCCGGGAAGTCGTGGTTGAGCAGCGTCGGGATGTCGGCAGTACCCGCCTGCTGGATCATCCACAGCATCGCGATCAGCATCACCACCGAGCCCAGCAACGTGTAAAGGAAGAATTTGTAAGACGCGTAAATCCGCTCTGCCCCGCCCCAGATACCGATGATCAGATACATCGGGATCAGGCCAGCTTCAAAGAAGATGTAGAACAGCATCAGATCTTGCGCCGCAAACACGCCGATCATCAGCGTTTCCATCAGCAGGAACGCCGCCATATATTCGCCAACACGACTGGTAATCGCACGCCAGCTGGCACCAATGCAAATTGGCATCAGGAACACCGACAGCATGATCAGCATCAGCGAGATGCCGTCGATGCCAAGCTTCCAGCCAATCGGCCCGAACAGGCTCGCGTTTTCCTGAAACTGCCACTGCAATCCCGCAGGGTCGTAACTGCCCCATAGCCAGATACCCAGCAGCAGGTTGAACAATGTCGCCGTTAGCGCCAGTATGCGCGCGGTTTCCGCCCGCGTAAATAGGCACAGGACCGCGGCCAGCATCGGCACAGCGAGCATGACGGAAAGGATCGGAAAATCAGCTGCGTTCATTATGCTTGCACCATCATCCAGCTGACCGCCGCGACCAGCCCGAGGAGCATGACCAGTGCGTAACTATATAAATATCCCGTCTGCATTTTGACGGCCATACGGCTGCCAAAGGCGACCACGGCTGCCGATCCATTGGGACCGAACCGGTCGATAATGTCAATATCGCCGCCTTTCCAAAACAGGCGACCCAACCAGAAAGCAGGCCGGACAAAGATCAGATCAAACAGCTCGTCAAAATACCATTTGTTGAGGAAGAAATTATAGAGCGGCGCAAACATCGTGGCGAGCCGGTGCGGCGCATCGGCCGAGCGCTGATACATGATGTAAGCCACGCCCAGGCCAGTCAGCATCGCAAATGTCGACGACAGCTTCACCCACATCGGCACCTCATGCATCGCGTGCATCATATGTTCGTTGAAATAGAGCGTACTGTTCGCCCAGAATGATTTGCCGGTTTCGGCCTCGATAAAGCCGTTGTGGAACAGAAAACCTGCAAAAACCGCACCAATCGCCAGCACGCCGAGCGGCACCAGCATCGACCAAGGGCTTTCATGCGGATGATAGCCGCCGGTGCTGTCTTCGGCAGTTTCGGGCGTTTTGTGGACGCTGTGCTGGATATGCTCGCTTTGTATCCAGCGCGCCTTGCCAAAGAAGGTCAGGAACATCAACCGCCAGCTATAAAAGCTGGTCAGTAACGCCGCCAATACGCCAATCGCAAAGCCGTACATATGATAGGTCGAACCGCTGGCAAACGCGCTCTCGATAATCGCGTCTTTCGAATAGAAGCCTGCAAAACCGCCGACGCCAACAATTCCAACGCCGGTAATCGCGAGCGTCCCTGCCATCATCGCCCAGAAGGTCAGCGGGATATGCTTCCGAAGCGCGCCGTAATAACGCATGTCCTGCTCATGGTGCATCGCGTGAATTACCGAGCCAGCGCCTAGGAACAGCAATGCCTTAAAGAACGCATGCGTAAACAGGTGGAACATGGCGACGCCATAGGCACCGCTACCTGCCGCGAAGAACATATAGCCCAATTGCGAGCACGTCGAATAAGCAATCACGCGTTTGATGTCGTTCTGCACGAGGCCAACAGTGGCGGCGAATATGGCGGTAGTCGCGCCGACTATCGTCACGACGTTTAGAGCGAACTGGCTGGTTTCGAACAAAGGCGACAGGCGGCAAACCATGAACACGCCAGCGGTGACCATCGTCGCAGCGTGGATTAGCGCAGACACAGGCGTCGGACCTTCCATCGCGTCGGGCAACCATGTGTGTAGCCCCAATTGCGCCGATTTGCCCATCGCGCCGATGAATAACAAAACGCACAAGAGACTCATCGTATCGACGCGGTAACCAAGGAAGCCAATGCTCGATCCGACTTTGTCAGGCGCGGCGGCAAGTATCTCGGGGATCGAAACGGTCCCGAACAACCAGAACACACCAAAAATGCCAAGCATGAACCCAAGGTCACCAACGCGGTTGACGACAAAAGCCTTGATCGCGGCGGCATTGGCGCTGGGTTTCTTGTACCAGAAACCGATCAGCAAATAAGACGCAAGCCCCACGCCTTCCCAACCAAAGAACATCTGCACAAGGTTGTTCGCGGTCACCAGCATCAGCATCGCAAAGGTGAACAGCGACAGATAGGCAAAGAAACGCGGCTGATCCGGGTCGTCCTCCATATAGCCCCAGCTATACAGATGGACGAGCGCCGACACGGTGGTCACGACCACCAACATCACCGCCGTCAGCGCATCGACGCGCAGTTCCCAATTGAATGCCAACGCACCCGATTGCACCCAGGTCATGACGGGTTCGACATAGGCCTTTTCATTACCGGTCAGGAAGCCGAGGAAGATCGGCCAGCTCAGCAGGCAGGCGGTAAACAGACCAGCGGTCGTAATCGTCTTCGCTGCCAGCTTGCCTATAACATTCTGGCCAAGCCCTGCGACAAGTGCCGCCAATAACGGCAGAAAAACGATGATATGGATGGAGGTCACGCGGCAGGCCCTTCAGATTTCCACAGCTCGTCACCCCCGCGAAGGCGGGGGCCTACCACCTGAAGTGCAGATTTAAACCGTGAATGCAGGTGATGGATTCCCGCCTTCGCGGGAATGACGGATTTATGTGCCAAATCGGCTGACCTCACCCCCATCACCCCTTCATCCGGTTGACATCATCAACGGCAATCGTACCGCGACCACGGAAATATATGACGAGAATGGCCAGCCCGATCGCCGCCTCACCCGCCGCGACGGTCAGCACGAACATCGCAAAAATCTGCCCGGTCAAATCGCCCAGAAAAGCACTGAACGCGACAAGGTTGATGTTTACGCTGAGCAAGATGAGCTCAATCGCCATCAATATGATGATCACATTTTTGCGGTTCAGGAATATACCGAGCACACCCATCACGAACAGGATGGAACTGACCACCAGATAATGTTCAATGCCGATCATGCCGCAGCACTTCCAATCAAAAATTCGTCATTCCCGCGCAGGCGGGAACCCATCCCCTGCACTGTCAGCTTGAACCGACGGTTCGGGGGATAGCCCCCCGCCTTCGCGGGGGTGACGAGTATGGGGCTAAATAGCGACTTCATCACAACTCCACCCCCTGCCCGACGGGCGCATTCACATTGCGTGTCGCGTCTTGCGGACGGCGCTGGACCTGACGACTGATATTCTGCCCCTTGGTCCCGTGGCTCCGGCGGTGGGTCAGCACAATCGCACCGATCATCGCGACCAACAGGATCAGCCCGGCGCTTTCAAACAGGAAGATATATTTGGTGTAGAGCAACTGTCCGATGGCTTCGATATTGGGCACTTCGCTAACCGCAGCAGCGCCATCGGGCGTGCCCAGCTTCACCGCGCCTGCACGGTAAGCACCGATACCCAACACCAGCTCCGCCGCCAACACAATCGCCAGCATGATACCCAGCGGCACATTCTTCACAAAACCGGCGCGCAATTCGGCAAAATCAATGTCGAGCATCATCACCACGAACAGGAACAACACCGCGACCGCACCGACATAGACGATGACGAGCAACATCGCGATAAACTCCGCACCGATCAGCACCATCAACCCCGCCGCGTTGAAGAATGCTACGATCAGCCACAACACGCTGTGCACCGGGTTACGCGCAAAGATCACCAGTGCAGCGGACGCGATGAGGAGCGCGGCGAAGAGGTAGAAGGAGATGAGCTGGATCATGCGCCCACCTCACAACCAAACATACCGTCGCACCAGCGCAGGCTGGTGCCCATTTCGCCTATCGTTCCCGACTGAGACACGTGATGGGCACCAGCCTTCGCTGGCGCGACGCGTATATGTTGAAAGCCCTGTTGAATCACAATCCGCGCCCCTTAACGATACGGCGCATCGGCGGCAAGGTTCGCGGCGATCGCGCGTTCCCATCTGTCACCATTGGCGAGCAGCTTGTCCTTGTCATAAAGCAGCTCCTCACGCGTTTCGGTCGCATATTCGAAATTCGGCCCCTCGACGATAGCATCGACCGGGCAAGCTTCCTGGCAGAAACCGCAATAGATGCACTTGGTCATGTCGATGTCGTAGCGCGTGGTGCGGCGACTGCCGTCCTCGCGTGGCTCGGCCTCAATGGTGATCGCCTGCGCCGGACACACCGCTTCGCACAATTTGCACGCAATGCAGCGTTCCTCACCATTGGGATAACGCCGCAGCGCATGCTCACCGCGAAAACGCGGGGACAGCGGGTTCTTCTCATAGGGATAGTTGATCGTCGCCTTGGGCTTGAAGAAATATTGCAAGGTCAACCAATGCGCCTTGACGAATTCCCACAAGGTGAACGTTTTGATGAGGTGGGCGATGGTGGTCATTCTGTGTCCCGAGTGGAATCTGATTCTTGATTCTTACAAGTTCCTGTCCAAAGTTTCGGAACCTCCTCAGACCAACCTAGAGTGCGAGCTACTAATCCGAGTTCACCTTGCTTTCCTGACTTGTCAGCGATCACGATAGTGAATGCAGGAGACTCGTCGGTGCCAAGGAGAAGTTCGACTGCTGGAGATCGAAACTTTGGGTGAGATTTGACGTGGCCATTAACAAGAGCGAGGCCATTTAGCTCAGCAGGGCCGCCTGAAAAACTGATCGAAGTGACTTCTGCTTCCTTACTAACCGATTCAGGTACAGGCGCAAACTCACCATAGTTGATCGACAAGTCGAGATCTATTTGTCCGCCGCCATCATTGTTATTTCCTAATGCCACACCGGTTATCGTGCATGTCATCTGCCGCGAACCCGATGATGCATTTGCGCAATTCGTTTGACTTAGAGCAACCAATGCTAGCCACATAATGTAAGTAGTTTTCATGCGGAATACCTCGTCAACATCAAATATCCGCTCACCAGAAACACCCAGAACAGGCTGATCGGCAGAAACACTTTCCAGCCCAAGCGCATCAGCTGATCATAGCGGTAACGCGGCACGGTGGCCTTTACCCAGCTGAAGACGAAGAAGAAGAATAGTATCTTGCCGAAGAACCAGATAATCCCGGGCACATAATAAAGTGGTGCCCAATCGACCGGCGGCAACCATCCGCCCCAGAACAATATGGCGTTCAGCGCACACATCAGCAGCACATTGGCATATTCGCCGAGCCAGAAAAGCGCGAAGGACATGCTCGAATATTCGGTCTGATACCCCGCAACCAGCTCGCTTTCCGCCTCGGTCAAATCGAACGGTGCGCGTGCGGTTTCAGCCAGGGCGGAGATGAAGAACACCACCGCAATCGGGAACAATAACGGGTTCAGACCGAAGGCGTTGATAAAGCCAAGCACATGCCCCTTTTGCGCGGCAATGATCCCGCTCATGTTGAACGTGTCCGCCCACAGCACCACGGAAATCAGGATGAAGCCGATCGAGACTTCATAACTGATCATCTGCGCGGCGGCGCGCATGGCGGAGAAGAACGGATATTTGGAGTTCGAGGCCCAACCCGAAATCACCACGCCGTACACGCCAAGCGAGCTGATCGCCAGTATGTAGAGCAAGCCGACATTGATGTCCGCCAGCACTATGCCGTCGCCAAACGGGATCACCGCCCAGGCCATCAAAGCGACGGTGAAAGTGATGATCGGCGCGATCAGGAACAGACCCCGGTTGGAGGCGCTAGGGATGATGGTTTCCTGAAGGAAGACCTTCAGGCCGTCGGCAAAGGACTGCAGCAGGCCGAACGGGCCAACCACATTGGGGCCACGGCGCAGCGCCATCGCCGCCCAGATCTTGCGGTCGGCATAGATAATCATCGCGACGGCGAGCATCAGCGGGAGTGCGATGAGGAGAATGCCCGCAATGGTCGCGGCAAACCATGCGCCTTCGTAGGACATGCCGAGGGTTTGGAAGAAAGAGGTCACTTCACTTCTCCCACTCGTCATGCTGAACTTGTTTCAGCATCCATCGTGCAGCAACGACGGAGCTAGAGAGGCGAAATGGACCCTGAAACCAGTTCAGGGTGACGCCATTGTGGGCCTGTGAAGTGGCACTTTTCATTCCGCCGCCTCCAAAAACTGCTCACCATGCACCAGCTCTTGCGAGCAGCGCTGCATCGTCGGCGATGCACGGCAAATGGCGTTGGTCAGGTAGAAATCCTTGACCGGATAATCGGCAATCTTGCCACTGACGGTGGCGGGCAATTTCGGTTCAGCCCAACCATAATTAGCCAATCCTTCAACGCCCAAAGCCGGAACCGCCCTCGCCATTTCGGCGCGGCATTCTTCCAGCGTATCGAATGGCAATTTGTGGCCCAAAACATCCGAAAGCGCCCGGAAAATAGCCCAATCCTCCCGCGCGTCGCCCGGTGGGAATACCGCGCGTTCGCCCCGTTGTACGCGGCCTTCCAAATTCACATAAGTTCCTGATTTTTCGGAATAAGCAGCGCCCGGTAAGATAACATCTGCATAAGCGGCGCCAACATCGCCGTGGTGGCCGACATACACTTTGAAGCTGTCGGCAAACAGGCTGTAGTCCACTTCGTCCGCGCCCAGGAAAAATGCGAGCTTCGGTTTTTTCGCGGCGAGCGCCCTGATTCCACCGTCAAAAGCATAGCCGAGCATCAATCCGCCCATCCGTGCAGCAGCAAAATGCAGCACGTTGAAGCCGTTCCAATTTTCGCGCACCAGCTTATATTTCTTGGCAAATGCCAACGCGGCGCCGTGGACGCCTTCATAGCGCAACGCGCCGCCGCCGACGATAATCGCGGGGCGTTCTGCGGTTTTCAGCGCATCGACCAGAGCCTTGGGAGCCTTGGCCAGCACCGACAGATCATCGCCCAGCCACTCGACTTTGTACGTCAAATCGGTCTGTGGGCCTATGGCAAAAACCTTCGCACCGCGTTTGCGGACGGCCTTCTGAATGCGCGTATTGACCAGAGGCGCTTCCCGCCGCGTGTCGCTACCGACCAGCAGGATGACATCGGCATTTTCGAGTGCAGCAATGCCTGTGTTGAAGTTCACGGCGCTCAATGAGGATGTATCGTAAGAAAGACCGGTTTGCCGCCCTTCCAATCCTAGGCAACCTATTGAATTTGCAAGTGATTTAGCCGAGAACATGGTCTCGCAATCAACCTGATCACCCGCCACCACAGCTACACCCTGCGCGACACTTTCGCGAACTTCGGCAATCCTCCCAAACGCCTCAGCCCAGCTAACCGCAACCAGCTTCCCGTCCTTGCGGACATAAGGCTTATCAAGGCGGGCGTGCGTCAAACCATCAACCGCATGGCGTGTCTTGTCCGAAGCCCATTCCTCGTTCACATCGTCATTGATCCGCGGCAAAGCGCGCAATACGGCCCTGCCCCGGCTATCAAGGCGGATGTTGGTACCGACCGCATCCATCACGTCGATGCTCGGCGTTTTCTTCAGTTCCCAAGGTCGGGCTTCGAAGGCGTAAGGCTTGGACGTCAACGCGCCCACCGGGCACAAGTCAACCACATTGCCCGACAACTCGCTGGTCACAGCACGTTCGAGATAGCTGGTGATCTGCATATTCTCACCGCGACCAATCGCCCCGATTTCCTCGATGCCCGCCACTTCCTCGGCAAAACGGATGCAACGAGTACACTGGATGCACCGCGTCATCACCGTCTTGACGATGGGGCCCATATATTTCTCGGTCACCGCGCGCTTGTTCTCGTCATAGCGCGATGCGCCGCGACCATAAGCAACGCTTTGGTCCTGCAAGTCGCACTCGCCCCCCTGATCGCAAATCGGGCAGTCGAGGGGGTGGTTGATGAGCAGAAACTCCATCACCCCTTCACGCGCCTTTTTGACCATCAGGCTGTCGGTTTTGATGATCTGCCCTTCGGTGGCGGGCAGCGCACAGGATGCCTGCGGCTTGGGTGGCCCGGGGGCAACCTCAACCAGACACATGCGGCAATTGCCCGCAATGGACAGCCGTTCATGATAGCAAAAGCGCGGAATTTCCTTCCCCGCCATCTCGCAAGCCTGCAAGACGGTAGCGCCTGCGGGGACTTCGATTTCGAGGCCGTCTACGGTGACTTTAGGCATTAGATGCCCCCTGAAAAGAACGCGATAGCAATAAAGATTGCAGCAAGCGCACCAAGGAACAATGTGGTGAAGCACCCCACACGATACCAGCGCCGTTCACGTTCATCTTTAGGCGGGAAAAGTTGACCGATTGCATCGATGACAGCGAGTATAGCATCCATTTCATTCTGCCACCTCACGTACAAATTCGTCATGCTGAACTTGTTTCAGCATCCATCGTGCAGCACGACCTGAGCTAGAAAGGATAAATAGACCCTGAAACAAGTTCAGGGTGACGGCATTGTTTGTAGGATAACTCATTCCGCCGCCTCCAGCATATCGCCGCGCTCAACAATCCGCCGCTCCATCTCGGGTCGGAAATGCTTGATCAGCCCCTGGATCGGCCACGCCGCCGCATCGCCGAGCGCGCAGATAGTGTGGCCTTCGACCTGTTTGGTTACTTCGTACAAAGTGTCGATTTCGGACACGTCGGCATTGCCTTCGCGCAGGCGCTCCATTACGCGCCACATCCAGCCTGTGCCTTCGCGGCACGGCGTGCACTGACCGCAGCTTTCATGCTTGTAGAAATAAGAAAGCCGCGAGATGGCACGGACGATGTCGGTGGTTTTGTCCATCACGATGATCGCCGCCGTGCCAAGTCCGCTGCCGACTTCCTTGCATCCGTCGAAATCCATTGGCACGTCCATCATCATCGCGGCGGGAACCAGTGGCACCGACGATCCGCCGGGGATGACCGCGAGCAGATTGTCCCATCCGCCGCGAATGCCGCCGCAATGCTTTTCGATCAGTTCGCGGAACGGGATGCTCATCGACTCTTCAACGACGCAGGGCTTTTCGACATGGCCCGAAATCTGGAACAGCTTTGTGCCGTGGTTGTTTTCGCGGCCAAAGCTTTTGAACCACGCCGCGCCGCGCCGCAGGATCGTGGGCACCACCGCGATGCTCTCGACATTGTTGACTGTGGTCGGGCAGCCGTAGAGGCCAGCGCCTGCCGGAAATGGCGGTTTCAGGCGCGGCTGGCCCTTTTTGCCCTCAAGGCTTTCGATCATCGCGGTTTCTTCGCCGCAGATATAGGCGCCCGCGCCACGGTGGACGAAGACGTCGAAATCATAGCCGGATTTGGCGGCGTTCTTGCCGAGCAATCCGGCGGAATAAGCCTGCGCGACCGCTTCTTCGAGTACTTTGGCTTCAAAAATATACTCGCCGCGAATGTAGATATAGGCGGCGCGCGCGCGCATCGCAAAACCGGCGATCAGCGCGCCCTCGATCAACTTGTGCGGATCATGACGAATAATCTCGCGGTCCTTGCAAGAACCGGGTTCGGATTCGTCTGCGTTGATGACAAGGAAATTGGGGCGTTCGGGTGTCGGCGCCTTGGGCATGAAGCTCCACTTCATCCCCGTCGGGAATCCAGCCCCGCCGCGCCCGCGCAGGCCGGAGGCTTTGACTTCCTCGATAATCGCGTCCTGGCCGACAGCCATTAACGCCTTGGTGTTGTCCCAATCGCCACGCTTCTGCGCGGCTTTCAGGCCGAAATCCTGATAGCCGTAGAGGTTGGTGAAAATGCGGTCTTTGTCTTGGAGGCTCATGCGATGCCTCCCAACAGGAACCAAGCACCGCCAGCGATCAGCAAGCCAATGACGGCAAGCTTGATAATGCCGGTGAGCAGTTTCCACGCAACAAATGCTGCCGCGAGGACGCCGACGATGGGGAGCCAATCAGCCAATTGCGCTCTCCTGAAGGGCCAAAAATTTGTTCACGCAGAGGCGCAGAGATCGCAGAGATTTGAGAGAAATACTCTCTGCGCCCTCTGCGCCTCTGCGTGAAAATATTACTTCGCGCAACCGCGAGGAATCGAACGACATCAATATTCCCCCCGATAATCATGGTTCGCCTCAACCATCGCCTGCAATGTCGTCGGCCCGCCATAAGGCTCAACCGTATGCCGTCCCGGCAATTGCGTGCCAATCTTGGGCTGCTTGCCGTCGGCGAGGTCGCCGAGAATGCCGGTCATGCTGTCGTAATCAAGGTCTTCGTAATTATCGTCGTTGATCTGCACCATCGGCGCTGATGAGCAATTGCCCATGCACTCGACCTCGGTAAGCGTGAATAGGCCGTCGGGCGTGGTCGCGCCTTTGACGAGGCCGCGATTCTTGCACGCCGCCATGATATCGTCCGAACCGCGCAACATACACGGTGTCGTGCCGCACACCTGGACATGGAAACGGCCCACGGGCGCGAGGTTGTACATGGTATAGAAGGTCGCGACCTCATAGGCGCGCATATATGGCATGCCCAATTGCGCGGCGACATATTCGATCACCGGTACGGGCAACCAACCTTGCGTTTTGGTTTCTGCGCCAACCTGACGCTGGGCCAGATCAAGGAGGGCCATGACCGCCGATTGCTGGCGGCCAGCGGGGTAGCGCGCGACATACATTGCGGCGGTCTTGGCGCTTTCTTTGGTCCAGGCAAAAGCCCCCCACTTCGCGCGGGTTTCGGCTTCGTCGGGGATGTGAGCTGCGTCAGCCATCAGCGAATGAACTCCACGCGAGACACTTTGTCGCCTTCAAAACTATAAATCGACATGACTTCAAACGGTTCGGCCGAAGACGACCGATAGACCTTTTCATGCAAAGCGACATATTCGCCCAGCGCATAGCCCGACAATATCTCGGCCCTATTTTCCGGGAATTCTGCGAACATCGCCTTCAGGCCAGCGCGCACGCCTTCCTTACCATCACGCACCACCGCGCCGCGATACCCAGCTTCTGCCGCATCATCGGTCATCAGCGATACATAAGCATCGGCATCCTGCGCGTTGTAATGCGCGATCATCTGCTCGGCGATTGCGAGGCGGTTAGTCATCGGTCACACTCCCCAAACACGATGTCGAGCGCGCCCAGAATCGCGGTTGTATTGGCGTTTTCTTTTGTCCAAGCAAACCCGCCCCATTTGGCGCGGACTTCGGTTTCGGCGGGGATGTGGGCGGTGTCAGACATCTAGTTGGTCGTTCCTTCAGAAAACGGACGCCCAAATATTTCAACAGCTTTCCCTAAACATCCTTCACCCAACGGCTTATCAGCACCGCAGCTGACAACCTTTCTTTTGCCGTCAACAACGCCGACATAAAGCGTAAAATAGGCTCCTCCGACCACATTACCATAAATCTTCACAACTGTTTTGTTGGCAAACTTAGTCACCGCAATGTTCGAAGATATGTCGCTATCTACTCCTTCAAATCCATTTGATTTTGCATCTGCAAGAATACCCTGATTATATTGAATACGTATATTTTCTAGAGCACGATTATCAACCATATCAGGATAATCGGGTTCGGCAGGGCCATCAAAAACGTATATACTTTCATTTGCCTTTGCCGCTTGGCAAGCTCCGGCTAGTAGGACCAAGCCAGCAACAAATCCTGCAAATCCCGGCCACTTGACATTTTCTGGCGGGTCACGATCTTTACCCATCCGTCTGCCAATGGCTATGCCAGCAATAGTTAAACTCAACAAAACAATAACATATCCCGTAGCATTACCTAATTGAGCTGCAAAGCTATCCATTTGTGTTTGATTCATCGGTCACACTCCCCGAACACAATGTCGAGCGCGCCCAGAATCGCGGTCGTGTCCGCCAGCATGTGCCCCCGGCTCATGAAATCCATCGCCTGCAAATGCGAGAAGGCGGTCGGGCGGATTTTGCAGCGATATGGTTTGTTGGTGCCGTCCGACACTAGGTAAACGCCGAATTCGCCCTTGGGGCTTTCGGTGGCAACATAGACGCTGCCGGCGGGTACCTTGAAGCCCTCGGTGTAGAGTTTGAAATGGTGGATCAGGGCTTCCATCGACTGCTTCATCTCGGCGCGTTTGGGCGGCACGACCTTGCGGTCGTCGCTGCACACCGGGCCCTCGGGCATTTCAAGCAGGCACTGCTTCATGATGCGCGCGGATTGGCGGACTTCCTCGACGCGGACCATGAAACGGTCATAGCAATCGCCACGCGTGCCCACGGGGATGTCGAAATCCATCTTGGCATAGACGTCATAAGGCTGGCTTTTGCGGATATCCCACGCGATGCCCGCTCCCCGGATCATCGGGCCGGAAAAGCCCCATTTGACCGCGTCTTCTTTGCTGACAATCGCGATATCGACGTTGCGCTGCTTGAAAATGCGGTTGTCGGCAACAAGGCTGATCGCGTCTTCAAACAAGCGCGGCAGGCGCGTGTCGAGCCAGTCGCCGATATCGGTGAGCAGCTTCAACGGCACATCCTGATGCACCCCGCCGGGCCGGAACCACGCCGCATGCATCCGTGCACCCGACGCGCGTTCGAAGAAGTTGAGGCAATCCTCACGCACTTCGAACATCCAAAGGTTCGGCGTCATTGCGCCGACATCCATGACGTGCGAACCAAGGTTCAACATGTGGTTGCAGATGCGGGTCAGCTCGGCAAACAACACCCGCAGATATTGCGCACGGATCGGTACTTCAAGATCGAGCAGCTTCTCGATGGCGAGCACGTAAGAGTGCTCCATCGCCAGCGGCGAGCAATAATCGAGCCGGTCGAAATAAGGCAGCGCCTGAAGGTAGGTCTTATATTCGATCAGCTTTTCGGTGCCACGGTGCAGCAGGCCGATATGCGGGTCGAGCCGCTCGACGATTTCGCCATCAAGCTCCATGACAAGCCGCAAAACGCCATGCGCCGCCGGATGCTGAGGGCCGAAGTTGATCGTGAAATTCTGGATGACATCGTCGCCAGTGGTGGGTGCGAGATCGGGCTGCATGGTCATGGCGCTACCTCACTCAACAATAGCCCGTCATGCTGAACTTGTTTCAGCATCCATCGCGCCCCACAAGCCGCCAGTCCAGGCTGATAAATGGACCCTGAAACAAGTTCAGGGTGACGGGTGAGAGAATGATAGTTCATTTCGCTTCTCCCACCTTCGGCTTCTTCACCGTCCGCTTCTTGGCTTCGACATTCGCGGCGGCACTAGCGCCGGTCTGTGACGGTTTTGCGGTGGTCTTGGGCTTGTCCACCTGCGGCGGTGTTCCGCGTGGCGGCTCGCCCGATTTGATCACTTTCTCGTCACCTGGCAGCACATAATCTGCGCCTTCCCACGGGCTCATAAAATCGAAGCTACGGAAATCCTGCGCCAGTTGCACCGGCTCATATTTGACGCGCTTTTCTTCTTCCGAATAACGCAGTTCGACATAGCCGGTCAGCGGAAAATCCTTGCGCTGTGGGTGGCCGGTAAAGCCATAATCGGTCAGGATGCGGCGCAGGTCTTCATTGCCCGAGAACAGCACACCGTACATGTCAAAAACTTCGCGTTCCAGCCAACCTGCGACCGGCCAGATTTCGGTGACCGACGGCACCGGTGTATCTTCGTTGGCGGTCACATGGACGCGGATACGGTGATTTTTGGTGAGGCTCAAAAGGCAATACACAACCTCGAAACGCGGTTCGCGATCGGGCCAGTCGACACCGGCAATTTCCATCAGCTGCTGGTAATCGCAGGTATCGCGCAACTGCACCATACAACCAACGAGCGCCTCACGCTTCACATGCAGCGCGACTTCGCCATTGGCCTCCAGCACTGACAGAAGGTCTTTACCGAGTGCTTTTTTAATCGCGGCAATGGTGCCTTTGGGCGTGACATAATGAGGCGCAGAATGGGTCATATAAAATCACCTCTCTCCCCTTGGGGGAGAGAAAGACTTGGCTTGGCAAGCCTGAGCTTGTCGAAGGACTGCCTAGCAAGTCTTGAGAGGAGGGAGCGCGCAACCCCACCCTCTCCAACTGCGACTAGGCAGCAAGCCGCCAAGTCTTCATATCCTCTCCCGTCAAGGGAGAGGGGTGAGTTGCGCAAAACACTCACCGTTCAATCGTCCCGACACGCCGGATTTTGCGTTGCAATTGCATGATACCGTAAAGCAACGCCTCCGCAGTCGGCGGGCAGCCGGGAACATAGATGTCCACAGGCACAATCCGGTCGCAACCGCGCACGACGCTATAGCTGTAATGATAATAGCCGCCGCCGTTGGCGCAGCTGCCCATCGAGATCACATATTTGGGCTCCGACATCTGGTCGTACACCTTGCGCAGCGCCGGGGCCATTTTGTTGCACAGCGTTCCAGCGACGATCATCACGTCCGATTGGCGCGGCGATGCGCGCGGGGCGGCGCCGAAACGCTCCATGTCGTAACGTGGCATGTTGACGTGGATCATCTCGACCGCACAGCATGCCAAACCGAATGTCATCCACCACAAAGAGCCGGTCCGCGCCCAGTTGAACAGGTCTTCGGTCGACGTGACCAAAAAGCCCTTGTCATTGACCTCGCCTTGCAGGTCTTTGAAAAAGTCCATGCTGGGTGGCGTGTCCGCGATTGGCGGTTGTGTTGTGATTACTCCCATTCGAGTGCTCCAACCTTCCAGGCATAAATGAAACCGATGACCAGTTCGAATAGGAACAACATCATCGTTCCCCAGCCTACCCAACCGGTTTCGCCAAGGCTGACCGCCCAGGGGAACAGGAAAGCGGCTTCCAAATCAAAGATGATGAACAGGATGGCAACGAGGTAGAAACGCACGTCAAACTGGCTGCGCGAATCCTCGAAAGCAGGAAAACCGCATTCATATTCGGTGAGCTTTGCCTCCGTCGGCTGATGTGCACCGGTAAGCCGTGACACGCCCATTGGCAGGAATACGAACAGCGACGACAGCCCAAGTGCCACCACCAGGAACAATAATATCGGCAGATATTGCGATAAATCAGTCATAGCCAGACTCGTTCGAACCCTGTGAAATATGCCGCGCTTCTAGGGATTAGCATCACACGCTGCAAGGGCCGTGACGCGCTTTTTCCCGCCATTTTATTGTTTATTTGAGAGCACCTGCGAGAAGCTTGTGCAGCTTGCTGTGCAAGATGTCATTTGCCGCCAAAACCTGAGCGTCTGCGATGTGCGGACTGCGACCGCGATAGTCGGTGACAAAGCCACCTGCTTCGCGCACCAGCAAGCATCCAGCGGCGGTATCCCATGGTGACAATCCGCTTTCCCAGAAGCCGTCATAACGGCCAGCGGCCAACCATGCGAGGTCCAGACTTGCCGCACCAAAACGGCGGATGCCAGCGACTTCGGGACCAATGGCGTTCATTACCTTGCCCCATTCTTCAAAATCGCCATGGCCTTTATAGGGCGTACCCGTCGCGATCAGCGCTTCGTTCAGCTGACGCCGCGCGGAAACACGCAACCTTTTGTGGCCTAGATATGCGCCTTTGCCGCGCTCCGCCCAGAAACTCTCGTCGGTAATCGGGTTGTAGACCAGGCCGGCAAAGATATCCCCCCAGCCCGAACCGTCGGGCTTCGGGTCTTGCACCGCGATCGAAATCGCAAAATGCGGAATACCGTGCAGGAAGTTGGTGGTGCCATCAAGCGGATCAACGATGAAGCGGGGTTTGCCCGGCGTGCCCACAATTTCGCCGGTTTCTTCCATCAGGAAGCCCCAGTCGGGGCGGGCATTTTCGAGTTCATGGAAAATCGTATCTTCGGCGCGCTGATCGGCCTTTGACACAAAATCTGCCGGTCCCTTTTGCGAGACCTGCAAATGCTCGATCTCGCCAAAGTCACGGCGCAGCTTGCTGCCCGCTTTGCGCGCAGCTTTTTCGATAACGCTGATCAGGCCGGTAAGCGCTGGCATCAGTCAGCCTTCTTCACATATTCCCGTGCGTAAACGTCTACCACGATCTTTGTGCCCGCGCCGATAAATGGCGGCACCATGACCCGAACGCCATTGTCGAGAATAGCCGGCTTATAGCTGGACGAGGCGGTCTGCCCTTTGACGACGGCGTCGGCCTCGACGATCATCGCTTCGATCTGATCGGGCAGAGCGACAGACAGCGCTTCGTCGTCATACATTTCCATGACGACATCCATGCCGTCCTGCAGGAATGCGGCCGCATCACCGAGCAGATCGCTTGGCAAAGTCACCTGATCATAGGTTTCCTTGTCCATGAACACGAGGTTGTCGCCTTCTGCATACAGGAATTGAAAATCCTTCTGGTCGAGGCGAACCTTTTCCACGCTTTCAGCCGAACGGAAGCGAATGTTGTTCTTGCGGCCATCACGCAGGTTTTTGAGCTCAACCTGCATATACGCGCCGCCCTTACCGGGTTGGGTATGTGCTGTCTTCACAACGCGCCACAGCCCGCCTTCATATTCAAGGATGTTACCCGGCTTGATTTCAACCGCGTTGATTTTCATGTGACGAACTCGCTAACAAATGGAAAGAGCACGCGCACATCAGCGCGCCGTTGGGGCGGCCTTTAGCGGCGACGGCAGCGTTAGGCAAGGACCGCGTTGAAAGCTTTCACCGCGTCGGCAGGGCCACCGGGATGGCTCCACACCGCGCTGGATACCGCGATGAAATCTGCACCTGCATCAATGATCGGCTTGGCGTTTTCCGGGGTAATGCCGCCGATCGCAACGCAGGGTATCTCCATCACCCGCGACCATTTCTCCACTGTATCGAGTTCAGCGACGTGCTCCACATCTTTGGTTGTGGTTGGATAGAACGCGCCAAAGGCGACATAATCAGCACCTACCTCTGCTGCTTCCATCGCCAGATGACGGCTGTTGTGGCACGTCACCCCTATCTGAAAAGCCTTGCCCAATTCTGCCCGTGCGTCGGCGACATCGCCATCACTTTGTCCGATGTGCACGCCGTCAGCGTTTAGCCGCTTGGCGAGCGAGACACTGTCGTTGACAATGAATGCGACGTCGTGCGCCGCGCATATCGCCTGCAAGGGTTCGGCAAGCACCGCCGCTTCGTGCTGGTCAATACCCTTCACACGAAACTGGAAAGCGGCAACGGAACCGGCTGACAAAGCAGCCTCAAGTTTCGCAGGAAAATCGTCGCCCACGTCAAGCGGCGAGATCAGGTAAAGCTGGCACGGGGGTGTAATCATGCCGCCCTTTAGCTGCGAAATGGGGTAGCTGCAAATATCCTGAGCGAAATCGCTTTTCCGTATTTGCAGCTACGCCATGTGTTAGTTCTTCTCCGTCGACGCCCGATGAATTTCGTCGATCGCCGTTCCGAGCGAGCCGTCGAACTCCTCACCGTTCATCTGATGACGCAGATCCTGAAGAAGCGCGCGCGAGAAGCTAGCAATCATGCCCCGATTTTTTGCCAGTTCGGTGCATGCTTCAGGACGCGAATATCCGCCGGACAGCGCCACCACACGAACAACTTTCGGATGATTGACCAGCGGATCGAACAGACCTGCTTTTTCCGGGATCGACAGTTTCAACATGACGCGGCGGCCTTCCGGTAGCGCATCAAGTGCCTTCACTAGTTCATCAAGCAGGATTGCATCACACTCCCCCCGCTCGGCGCTCTTGATGTTCACTTCAGGCTCGATAATCGGCATCAGGACATGGTCGAGTATCTGGTTCGCGACTTCGAACTGCTGCTTCACAATCGCGGCGATGCCGCTTTTGGATGCCAGATTGATGACCGAACGCTTCTTGGTGCCGAATACGCCTTTGGCCTTGGCCCGCTCAAGCAACGCACCCAGATCCGGCATCGGCTTCATCAATTGGACGCCATCGGCTTCGTCTTCCAGGCCTTTGTCGACTTTAAGGAACGGCACAACGCCGCGTTCCCACAGTGCCGTCGGCACAGGCTTGCCGTCCGCGTCGCCATCCATTGTCCGTTCAAACAGAATTGCACCGATAACCTTTTCACCGGTGAAGCACGGCGAGGTAATGATACGCGTCCGCATGGCGTGGATCAGCGCGAACATCTCTTCGTCGTTCGAATATGCGTCTTCGCCAATGCCATAACCTTTCAACGCCTTCGGCGTCGACCCGCCGCTTTGGTCGAGCGCGGCGATAAAGCCCTGGCCGGTTTCCATTTGCTGCATCATTTTCGGATCATTCATCGGTTCGTCCTTCTTCATTTTTGGCGCATCCGCATGCACCGGGAGATAAAGAAAAAGCCGGACATATTCGCTGCCCGGCCCATAATTAATTTTAGTTTTGCAAGGCCTCGACGCCCGGCAGCGGTTTGCCTTCCATCCACTCGAGGAACGCGCCGCCAGCGGTCGATATAAAACTGAAATCTTGCGTGACGCCAGCATGGGCTAGTGCCGCCACGGTATCGCCACCGCCTGCTACCGATATCAGCGATCCTTCTTTGGTGAGCGCCGCCGCCGTTTTCGCTAAAGCCACGGTTGCCGCATCGAATGGTTCGATTTCGAATGCCCCCATCGGGCCGTTCCAGACCAATGTCCGACAATTTTTTAGTACATCGGCGAGCGCCTCAACCGCCGCTGGTCCAACGTCGAGGATCATTTCATCTTCTCTAACTTCATGCACGTTCACAGTTCGAATTGGCGGATTTGCGCGAAATTCGAGTGACGTCACGACGTCATATGGTAAGTGAACGGTGCATCCGGCCTTGTCTGCTGCATCAAGAATTGCGTTCGCCGTATCGGCGAGGTCATGCTCGCACAATGACTTGCCGACATTGACGCCGCGCGCCGCCAAAAACGTGTTTGCCATGCCGCCACCAATAATCAGATGATCGACTTTGGTTACCAAATTGGTCAGTACGTCAAGCTTGGAGGAAACCTTGGCGCCGCCGACCACAGCCGCGACCGGATGCTCGGGATTACCGAGCGCCGCTTCCAGTGCTTTCAATTCGGCTTCCATAGACCGGCCAGCATAAGCAGGCAGCAAATGCGCCAGCCCTTCAGTGCTCACATGCGCGCGGTGTGCGGCTGAAAAGGCATCGTTAACGTAGAAATCGCCATTGGCAGCAACGGCCTTGGCCAATTCCGGGTCGTTCTTCTCTTCGCCAGGCCAAAAGCGCGTGTTTTCGAGAAGCGCAATGTCACCATTGCCCAATATGCCAACCGATTGCGCGACGACATCGCCAGCGATTTCCGGAACAAACATGATCTCGCGGCCCAGCACGTTTTGCAACGCGTCGAGTACCATCGACACCGACATTTCGCTATGCTTGGCTCCTTTCGGACGACCGAAATGAGCCAACAGCAGCACTTTCGCGCCCTTGTCAGATAACTCTGCGACTGTCGGCACCAAAGCCTGTAAACGGGTGGCGTCTGTCACCCGTCCATCGGCCATCGGTACGTTCAGGTCTACACGAACCAAAGCGCGTTTGCCGGTTATGTCGCCTAGATCGTCAAGGGTTTTGAAAGCCAATTTGCGCGCTCCTTAAAGCAGTCCGGCCATTACCCCAGCGGTATCGACCATACGGTTCGAGAAGCCCCATTCATTGTCATACCAGCTCACAACGCGGACCAGCTTGCCTTCGAGAACAATGGTTTCAAGGCTGTCGATGGTCGAGCTATGGGCGTCATGATTGTAGTCAATCGATACCAAAGGTTCGTCCGAATAGGCCAATACGCCTTTCAATGCACCTTCAGAGGCGGCTTTCAGCGCGGCATTGATCTCTTCCTTGGTGGTATCGCGCGAAGGCGTAAAAGTAAGATCAACAAGACTGACATTGGGCGTTGGCACGCGGATCGAAGAACCATCCAGCTTGCCGTTCAGTTCCGGCAACACCAGACCGACCGCGCGGGCGGCACCGGTTGTGGTCGGGATCATCGACATAGCGGCAGCGCGGGCGCGGCGCATATCAGGGTGGATCTGATCGAGAATCTTCTGATCGTTGGTGTAGCTATGGATCGTGGTCATGAAGCCGCGTTCAATGCCAACGGTTTCGTGGCAAACCTTCGCCAGCGGGGCGAGGCAGTTGGTCGTGCACGACGCGTTCGACACAACGATGTGGTCGGCGGTCAGTGTGTCCTGATTAACCCCAAATACCACGGTATTATCGACGCCGCTCGCAGGAGCTGAAATCAGCACGCGCTTGGCACCGGCGGTCAGATGGGCGGAAGCCGCGTCTTTCGAAGCAAAAAAGCCGGTGCATTCGAGGGCAATATCAACGCCCATCGCGGCGTGCGGCAATTTCGCCGGGTCACGCTCGGCGGTTACGGCAATGCGTTTGCCACCCACCACCATCGCATCACCATCGGCATATACTTCGCCTGGAAAAGCGCCATGGACGCTGTCGCGCTTGAACAGCAACGCGTTGGATTTGGCGTCCGCCAGATCGTTAATCGCCACCAGCTCGAGATCATGATCCGTGCGTTCCAATATTGCACGGGCGACCAAGCGGCCGATGCGACCAAATCCGTTGATTGCTACTTTAACGGTCATATGCTGCTCCTTGAGAATTCAGCCGAGTACGGCGAGGATTTTGGGGACAATCTTGTCGGCCGAAAAACCGAAATGCTCCATCAGCACTTTGCCAGGTGCTGACGCGCCAAAACGGTCGATGCCGATGCGCAGGCCTTTATCGCCGGTAATTTCAGACCAGCCAAAGGTGGTGCCTGCCTCGATGGAAACACGCAGACTGCCATCATCAGGCAGGATATCAGCACGATATGCCGAGCCCTGCGCCTGAAAGCGCGATACGCTGGGCATCGAAACAACGTCTGCGCCGATACCCTTGCCTTCAAGTTGGGCCGCCACTTCGGTTGCCAGCGACACTTCGGAACCGGTTGCAATCAGCACCACTTTGCGGGCGGCTTGCGCAGAAACGAGCCTGTAAGCGCCCTTTTCCGACAGATTGACGTCAACCGATGTCCGGATCATCGCCAAATCTTGCCGCGAGAGCGCCAAAACGGAAGGTCCTTGCTTGCGAGAAAGCGCCAGCTGCCAGCATTCAGCAACTTCAACCGCATCGCAAGGCCGGAAAACCTCTAAATTAGGTATCATCCGCAGACTTTGCAGATGCTCGATAGGCTGGTGCGTTGGTCCGTCTTCGCCCTGCCCGATGCTGTCGTGCGTCAAGACATAGACCACCCGCGCGCCTTGCAGCGCCGATAGCCGGATCGCGGGGCGGGCATAATCGGAGAAGATCAGGAACGTACCACCGAAAGGAATAATCCCGCCATGCAACGCCATCCCGTTCATCGCCGCAGCCATCCCGAATTCACGGATGCCATAATAAACATAACGCCCAGAATAATCATTTTTATTCAGAGCATTGGTGGCGGATGTTTTGGTATTATTAGAACCCGTCAAATCAGCAGAACCGCCGATCATTTCGGGAAAAGCTTCGGTCAGCGGCCCCAACGCCATCTCCGACGATTTGCGGGTCGCAGCCTTTGGCTTGTCCGCCATCAACTGGGCCATGTAGCCGCTCATCGCTGCTGACGGATCAATGTCACCAGCCATGCGGCGTTCAAATTCATTTTTATTAGAGTGCGTTGAAAGTCTTTCTTTCCATTCAACATGAAAAGCATGTCCCTTGTCACCAATCGAACGCCAAGCGGCAACTACGTCATCCGGAACCTCGAACGGCGCGCTATTCCAACCCAATTGGTCGCGCGTCGCCGCAACCTCGTCATCGCCAAGGGGCGAGCCGTGGACTTTCGAGCTTCCCTGCTTGTTGGGCGCACCATAGCCAATAATCGTCCTGCAAGCGACCAGCGAAGGCCTCGGGTCAGCAGCGGCCTCTGCCAAAGCGCGGCGGATATCGGCAAAGTCATGGCCGTCACAACTCACCACATGCCAGCCGGTGGCGCGATAGCGTGCTGCAATGTCTTCGCTGGACGACAAATCAACCGCACCATCGATGGTAATGCGGTTATCGTCCCACAGCACATTCAATCGACCAAGTTGCAAATGCCCTGCCAAACCAATGGCTTCATGGTTGATACCTTCCATCAGGCACCCATCACCAGCAATCACCCAAGTTTTGTGATCTACCAGATCATCGCCAAAAACCGCATTCAAATGCCGCTCGGCAATCGCCATGCCAACGGCCGTTGCCAACCCCTGCCCCAATGGGCCAGTGGTGGTTTCTACGCCTTCAAGCTCAAAATTCTCGGGATGTCCGGCGCACGGGCTGTGTAGCTGACGAAAATTACGGATATCGTCCATCGTCGGGCGCGCATAGCCGGTCAGGTGCAATGTCGCATATGCCAGCATCGATCCATGCCCTGCGGACAGCACGAACCGGTCGCGGTCGGGCCATTTCGGATCAGCGGGATCGTATTTCAGGAAATCGGAATATAGAACAGTCGCGACATCGGCCATGCCCATTGGCATACCAGGATGGCCGCTGTTTGCTGCCTGGACGGCATCCATAGCCAGTGCCCGGATCGCATTGGCCATCTGCCGTTCGCTGACAGTCATGTTTCTATTCCCCAAGATTTACTCAAATCGCTGGTCAACGGCATCGCCGCAAACAGGGCCGATGACCCCGAGTCGCCGGCTGGCACCCTTTGCTGGCCGAAGCGCCCAGCGTCAAGTGACCGGCTGCCCTTTTCCCATAAAGAACCACTTTATGGTCAAGTCATCCCAAATTTGCACAAAGTTGTAATTCTGGTATTCATTCTGACGTCAGGGAGGCAAGTCATGACACAACCACAACTTATCATGGCAATTGGCCGCATTGAACGGGCTTTATCGCGGCTGGAGCAAGCGCCTTATTCACCGGCGGCCAAAGTCAACAATACCGAGATCAATGTGAAATATGAACGGCTAAAAGCCGAAACAAAGGCGGCCATTGACGATCTGGACAAACTTCTTTCCGGACAGGAACGCTAATGGCCGATGTTCGCCTATCGGTCGCTGGCCGCGAATATATCGTAACCTGTAGGGACGGCGAGGAGTCCAGGCTACAAACCTTAGGCGCGATGGTGGATGATATGGCACGTGAAGCCGGCGGTCCCTCAGGCGCCCTGAATGAAAGCCGCTTATTGTTGTTTTCCGCGCTTTTGCTCGCCGATAAGCTCCACGATAGCAAAGGCGAAGCGGCAAACTTGCCAAATTCTGCAGAGGAAAACCCTGATCCTGCAGTCGAGCAGGCCGTCAATGCGCTGGAAAAACTGGCTGATCGGCTTGAGGCGCTTGCGGACAGGCTTGAGCAATAGGCAAGTAACGCCTATATAGGGATTGGCGGGACTGCCCGGCACGAACTGATGAGAACATCCCTGAGGCGATTATATATCAAAGGGAGCTGTCCCTGTTTGGATCCTGGTCCAGACTAAACGGCGCCCACCTGACGTTTTGGCGTCAGAGGATATTCCGGGAAACGACTTATGGTGGTTCCGCTAACCTTTTTTTGACGTGAATGGTGGACATGGAAACCGACAAAACAGCCATGCGCCGCATTTATCGCCAGAAACGCGATGAATTTGTAAGCGGTCTGAGCCCGCAAGAGTACGCACTTGCCTTTTCGCGCGTGCCGACCCCAATGTTATCACATTTGCAGCCCGGGAAGATCATCGCCGGCTATATCGCCAAAGACAGCGAAGCCAACCCCGCAGCTCTGCTTTTGGCGGCGCATGAGAACGGTTGTGGAACCGCCCTGCCCCATATCACGACCCGCACCGCGCCGATGCAGTTCTTGCGCTGGTCGCCTGGGGATCCGCTTGAAGATGGCCCCTTTGGTCTGTTGCAGCCGCAAAGTGACGCGGAAAGTTGCTCTCCGGACGTCGTTCTTGCGCCACTTGTCGCGTTCGACAGCCGGTTGATGCGTTTGGGACAGGGGGCAGGCCATTATGATCGCGCTTTAAGCTTACTCGACCCGTGCTTTGCGATCGGGATTGCGTGGTCGGTGCAGCATGCGCCTGCACTTGAAACCGACCCTTGGGATGTGCCGATGGACGCGGTGCTTACCGAAAAATCATGGATGACAATATGAGCAATGAGCGTCCCTCCCCCACCTGGCGCAAACCTGCGGGGATGTTGATCATATTGGCGATTATCGCTGTTTGGGCTTTTGCCGTTGTCAGCCTGTCGGGATATATTGGTCGCCTGCATATATTAACGCAGGGCGTGATATATCTTATTGCGGGGATAATCTGGATTGCGCCCTTAAGGCCATTGATGATCTGGATGGAAACCGGATCTTTTAAAGCACCACCCGAGGCCTGAACCTACAAAGAGTGGCGCGAGTGACGGGACTTGAACCCGCGACCTCCGGCGTGACAGGCCGGCGCTCTAACCAACTGAGCTACACCCGCTTGATGCGGTGGAGGCGCGTTAGAAGCGCCGCAAGATTCTGTCAACCTTGTGTTTCGCGAATAAGCTGGTTTCTGTGGCCCGACGTCCCTGACGTCAGCCTGAAACGTTAATGCAATCGCTGTCACTTTGCATCTTTTTGCAGAGAATCCAGAAATAATAATATTATATTTCAATATATTAAACCCGTTTAATCGAGCCATGCATGATTAACCGTTTCTTGACGTTATTGAACCATAACGCACATCATGAGGACCAGCTCATCAAACATCGCGAGGCGAAGCCGTACCCTTTTTGGTGCCCAACTACCGGGCATGGCGTTGTGCGCATCATTGGGATTTGCATTCACCCAGCCTGCAATGGCAGCCGGTACTTTGGCCGGCACCGATATCGAAAACATTGCTTCGGCGACCTATGATACGCCTTCGGGCCCCGTTACCGTTCAGTCCAATCCGGTCCTGATCAAAGTCGACGAGCTGTTGAACGTTACAGTGGCGTCAACCGACCCCGGTGACGTGGCCACTGCCCCCGGCGCGACTGGCAATGTTTTGACCTACCGGATAACCAATACCGGAAATGGCAGCGAAGCGTTCACTCTGATCGCGAACGCAGCCAATGGCGGCGATGACTTTGATCCGACGCTGCAACAAATCGTTCTCGATACCAATAACAATGGTGTCTACGACCCCGGCGTTGATACCGTTTACGTCGCGGGAACCAACGATCCTGTTGTCGCGCCAGACCAAAGCGTCACCACTTTTGTAATAACCAATACGCCAGTTGGCGTTGTTGACGGTAATCGTGCTGATGTTGGCCTGACAGCCACCGCCAATACCGGCAGCGGGCCCCCCGGAACCAGCTTTGCCGGTGCCGGACAAGGTGGCGGTGATGCCGTTGTTGGAGCGACTGGCGCAAGTGCGGCGGACAGCGGCTTTCTCTCTGTCCAGGCGGCGATGGTCACGCTTGTTAAGTCTGCAGCCATTCTCGATCCCTTTGGCGGAAGCCGTCCGGTTCCGGGCGCGGTTATCACCTATAGCATCGCAGCAAATGTCACCGGTTCGGGCAGCTTGACCAATTTGGTGATTACCGATCCGATCCCTGTTGGCAGCCAATATGAAATCGGCACCATCACGCTGCAAGCCACAGCATTGACCGATGCCGCCGACGCCGATGCGGGTGACTATAACGGCACACGTGTGCGCGTCGCTGCTGGAAATGTTCCGGCGGGCCAAACGCGCACCATCACGTTCAAGGTGAAAATCCCATGAAATCTCTGATCAAAGCATGTTTTGCGATCGCGGCCACTTTGTTCGCCGGCGCGACCGCATTTGCCGCAACTCCGCTTGAACTCAAAAGCGATGTATTCGTCGAACGGCATGTTGTCCGTGGTGATGGCAGCAAAACGGTCGTTCTGGAAAAACCGAATATGGTGACGCCGGGTGACAATCTGGTTTTTATTGTGCGCTATAAAAATGTTGGCGGATCAACCGCGAGCAACTTTGTTGTCACCAATCCCTTGCCATCAGCGGTGGCCTTTAACGGCACATCGGACGGCCTTGAAATCGTTTCGATCAATGGCGGCAAAAGCTGGGGCATTTTGGGATCGTTGCGTGTCGCAATGGCCGACGGAACTTCCCGTCCGGCCATGCAGACCGATGTCACCCATATTAAATGGAATTTGAATCAACCGCTTACCGCTGGCGCGGGAGGCAAATTGATATTTCGCGGGATCGTCAAGTGATCGTGAACCGTCCTGATTGCGGCGGAGTGGGCGCAATCGATTACCAAGAACAGGGAATTAAGCATGACCAGTAAGCTTAAATTGCTCCTTGCCTCATCGGTAGTATCTTTGACGTTGGTCGGCACCATGCCGGCCTTCGCCGCAGGTACGGCCCAGGGCACGAGCGTATTGAACAACGTCTCAGTCGACTATCAGGTCGGCGGTGTCGCTCAAACACAGAAAACCGCATCTGACACCTTCGTGGTTGACCGCAAGATCATCTTCACCGTGGCAGAAGCGGCTACTACGGGTACCACTACCGTCACTCCTGGCCAAACGGCGCAAGTTACCCGTTTTCAGGTTACCAACACATCGAACGACACTTTGGATTTCTCTCTGGCTGCATCGCAGCTGGCGGGCGGTACTGCGGCACATGGCGGCACGGACGCATTTGATGTCACCAGTCTCCAATACTTTGTCGATGCCAATAGTGACGGGGTTTACACCTCCGGTACCGATACAGCCACCACGGTAGATAACCTGGCAGCAGACCAGTCGCGTTATGTCTTCATCATCGGCGCCATTCCTCTGTCTGCGACAAACGGTCAGGTTGCGGGTGTAACCCTTACCGGTACGGCGCTTAACAGCAACGGCACGGCAATTACCGCCGCTACCGATGCCACGGCCAACGGTGCGGGAACCGTCGAAACGATTTTTGCGGATGCTGTAAAATCAGGCGCGGGTGGCGCTTCGGCTGCACGTGACGGTATCGATGTTGCGACAGACGATTATACGATAGCATCGGCTGTCTTGTCGGTGTTCAAAAGCAGCCGGATCGTCAGTGACGGCGTCAGCGCAAGCAATCCGAAAGCAATTCCGGGTGCGGTGGTCGAATATTGTATCTCGGTTGCCAACGCAGCTGGAGGTGCAACCGCCACCAATATCAATATCTCGGATATTGTTCCGGCACTGACAACCTATGTCGCCAGTTCCATCTTGATTGACGCGACCGTCACAAGTCCGGGTGTCAGCCAAACATGTTCGGCTGGTACATCCGGGGGTACCTATACAGCTGGTACGACAACGGTTTCGGGAACATTGGCCAACATAGCCGGCGGTAGTGCAAGCGCACTGATCTTCCGCGCTACTGTAAACTAAAAGAAAGCGGGCGGCGCGCGGGCAACCCGTCGTCGCCCTTTTTCGTAATGCGGACGTTAACCAAATCCATTATCAAATGCGCCGGTGTGCTGGCGGCAGGGATTTTGCATCCTGCCGCCAGCCTACCCGCGTTTGCGCAAGCTCAACCCCAGATCATATCCAATACTGCAGTTGCAGAATGGAGTGTCGGTGGGCAAACGCTTTCCCGACCTTCCAACACCGTGCAGTTCGTCGTCGAAAACATTACGCCGCCCCCTCCTGTGCTCAGCCTTTTCCATTTTTCCAGCGCGCCCGGTGCATCGATGGTAAATTTGCCTTCTACGATGTGTTTTGGTAGCAGCGGCGCAGCGCCTGTCGCGCTTTCTGGAGCGTTTGCGGGGGTTTCCACGTCTCCTGCAAGCCTGGTTCCCGCGAGCGCGATCCGCGCAGGCGAACCGCTGGTGATTCAGGTGGATGCCGTCGGGAAAAACCTCAGTTCGACAGCCACTGACCGGTTCGAAGCAACCATCGAAATCGCAAGTGGAGATCGGGAGCGGATAACGCTCACTGAATCGGCACCAAATAGCGGTCGATTTACGGGCTTTATCAATACCGCCGCCATACCACCGACCGCCATTCAAGGCGACTGTGTGTTGTCAGTGCATCCAGGTGATAATTTGCAGGTGGATTTGGACGACAGCAATACAGGCATAACTGTTGGCAGCGCCGAGGTCGAGATCTTGATCGATCCCTTCGGCCTGGCCTTTGACAGCGGCGACGGAATGCCCGTCGATGGCACGCAGATCACGATAATCGATGTCGCAACGGGTAATCCGGCGACTGTCTTCGGTGACGATGCAGCCTCTTCGTTCCCCAGCACCATCGTCGCCGGGTCGACCGTCACTGACAGTGGCGGTCAAATTTATGCTTTTACCTCAGGGTTTTACCGGTTCCCATTCCTGCGCCCGGGAACCTACAGGCTGTTGGTAATACCACCGTCACCCTATACCCACCCTTCTGTCGCCACGCCGTCGGAGATTGCACTGTTGACTCGGCCCGATGGCGGGCAATTTGTCATTTCGAACGGATCATATGGCGGAGCAATAACATTGTTCGACCCCGCACCGGTGAGGGTAGATATTCCGCTGGATCGGCCCGGAGGGGCTCTGACGTTGAGCAAGGTAACCTCGACAGCAACGGCAATGCCGGGCGATGTGGTGCAATATCGTGTGACCGTACAAAATCCTGATCGAACCCGTAATTCAGGGGCGATAACCGTCAGTGACGACCTCCCAAGCTCCATGCGACTGCGCACTAATAGCGTTCGCTATCAGGGGCTTAGTGTGGTCCCGGCGATTGCCACTGATGGCAGCAGTTTCACCGTCGCCTTGCCGCCTCTGGCTGGCGGCGCGTCGGGGCTGTTGACCTATTTGGCCGAAGTTCGTCAGGATGCGAGGCCCGGAAATGCTATCAATCTGGCCTCTGCCGCCGATAATCGCGGCGCAGTGAGCGACACAGCCGATGCGACCGTGCGTATCGTTCGCGATGGCATAAGCGAGCGTTTCACCCTGGTCGGCCGTGTTACCGAAGGCGGGTGCACAATTGATCCGCGCAAGGCTAAGGGGCTGAGCGGTGTGCGTGTGATGCTGCAAGACGGTACATACACCGTCACCGATACCGATGGCCGTTATCATTTTGAAGGCCTGGTCCCGGGCTTGCACGTCGTCCAAGTTGATCCCACCACTTTCCCGCTGGATCAAAAACCGGTTGATTGCGCGAAAAACACCCGCAGCGCCGGGAGCGCCATCTCACGTTTTGTCGAAGGAAGTGGCGGCAGTTTGAAGCGGGCAGATTTCCGCGCCGAGCAGACCGCAGCACGTGAGGATTTGCGCAAAGCCGCGGTGCCTTTGCCCCCTGTACTTTCCGATCCGGAAGCAGCCGGAGCAGAGCGTGACTGGTTTGCGGGACAAGGACCCGGCACGGGATTTCTGTTCCCGGCAACCGACTACAACCCGCGGGTCAAGTCGATCCGCGTTGCCGTCAAGCATCGTCCAGACCAAAAAGTTGAGTTGCTTGTAAACGGCAAAACCGCCGATCCACTGACATTTGACGGTACGAAGAAGAGCAGCGACGGTGCTATCCGTGTTTCGGTGTGGCGCGGCATCGGCATACAGGACGGCTCCAACAATCTTACAGCCACCGTCAAAGACTCGGGCGGCAAGGTTGCCGAAACCATCCAACAGACGGTTTACTTCGCCGGTGCTCCGATGAAAGCGCAATTCATCAAGGAACAATCGGTTCTGGTGGCCGACGGCGTTACCCGTCCACGTTTGGCGGTGCGGTTGACCGACCGAACCGGCAAACCCATCCAGCATGGCGCGGTCGGCGACTTCAGTGTGACCGATCCCTATCGCCCGGCTGTTGAGGTCGACGCGCAGCAAGCCAGCCAGCTTTCCGGTCTGGAACGTGCGGCCCCGGTCTGGCGCGTGCACGGCGATAATGGTATCGCCTATATCGAGCTCGAGCCGACCACCGCCTCAGGCACCGTAGCCATCAGCTTTAACTTTCAGGACGGCGAAGTGAAACGTGCGCAACGTGTTGAAACCTGGCTCGATCCGGGTAATCGCCCGTGGACGGTTGTAGGTTTCGCCGCAGGAACCATCGGCTTCAACAAGCTCGAAGAAGGCCTGGAAGACATTACCGATAATGATGACCAACTGAATGTGGACGGCAGAATAGCGCTATATGCCAAGGGCCGGGTCAGCGGCAAATGGCTCATGACGATGGCCTATGACAGCGACAAAAAAGAAGACGAAAGCCGTTTCGCCGGGGTCATCGATCCGCGCCGTTATTATACGATCTATGCAGACCGCACCGATCAGCGTTATGACGCGGCATCGATCCGCCGTCTGTATTTGAAACTGGAACGTCCGCAATTTTATGCACTGTTTGGTGATTACCAAACCGGCATCGACGAGCCACAGCTCGCCCGGTACCAGCGTTCGTTCAACGGCGTGAAAGCCGAATATCGTAACGACGAAATCCAGGCACAAGCATTCGGCTCCGATACACCCTACCGTTATCGCCGCGAAGAAATTCAGGGTAACGGACTTACCGGACCTTATGCTCTGGCTGCGCGTGATATTCTTGCCAATAGCGAACGGATCACGCTGGAAACCCGTGATCGTCTGCGCTCGGACCGCATTGTGGAACGCAAATCGCTGCTTCGCCATGTCGATTATGACATCGATTATCTGGCTGGCACGCTTCGCTTCCGTGAGCCTATCCTGTCCCGCTCGAGCGGTCTCGATCCGCAATTCATCATTGCCGAATATGAAGTCGACGGCATCGGCCAACGCGTCGCCAATGCAGGCGGTCGTGTGCGCTGGACCAGTCCTGACGAAAAGCTGCAGATTGCCGCTACCGCAATCCATGACGAAAGCGACTTGAACAAAACGGACTTATTGGGTGCCGACATCCGCTATCGTCCCGGCGCTGGAACCGAAATACGCGCTGAGTTTGCCGGGTCCAACGGTGAAGGTAAAGCGGCAAGCGCGAGTGCTGGTGGGGCCACCGCATGGCTGATCGAGGCCGAACATCATGACGAAAAGTTCGATGTTATGGCCTATATCCGCGAGCAACAAGCGGGCTTTGGCGTTGGCCAGACCAACCGGTCAGAAGCCGGCACGCGTAAATTCGGCGTCGATGGCCGCGTTCGGCTGACCGACGATCTGTCGGCCTCGCTTATCAGCTATCAGGAAGAGTTTCTGGGTAATGACACACGCCGCCGCGCAGCATCGGGCGAAGTCGAATATCGGGCGGGCGACACCACCGTCCGCGCCGGGCTGACCCACGCCAACGACCGGTTGGCCGATGGCACCACGAACAAATCAACGCTTGCCAAGCTGGCCGGTTCGCAGCGATTGTTTGACGGCAAGCTGGAGCTTTCAGCGCAGACCGAATTTGCATTGGGCGAGCAGGACGACAGCATCGACTTCCCTGCCCGCCACAACATCGGCGCGCGTTATAATATCAAGTCCGACATCGCTCTGGTTGCTGGCTATGAAATTGCCAAGGGCGAGAATATCGATGCGCGCACCGCTCGTATCGGTTTCGATATCGCCCCTTGGGCTGGCGGACGGATCCTTGCCAGCGCCAACAATCAGGAAATTACCGAATATGGCCCGCGCACATTTGCGGCCTATGGCGTCGCCCAGTCGTTCAAGATCAGCGACAAATGGTCCGTGGATTTCACGCTCGACGGCAACAAGACACTCGGCGGCTTCAGCCGGTCGGACGTGGTCAACCCGTTGCAGCCGGTTGCCTCTGGCGGTTTCTTGGGTAGCGACGGCAGCCTGACCGAAGATTTCACTGCGGTGACCGCTGGCGGCACTTATCATGGCGAGCGCTGGAGTTGGACTGGTCGTGCCGAATATCGCGATGGTGAAACCACCAACCGCTATGGCCTGACCACCGCCATCCTGCGCCAGATCGGCGAAGGACGTGCTGTAGGCGGCGCTTTTAGCTGGTTCCGCGCCACAGACGAACTGGGTGCCAGCACAACAACGGCACAGGCTGAATTGAGCTGGGCGCACCGCCCCGCCGATAGCCAGTGGTCGTTCCTGAACAAATCAGAGTTCCGCTATGATGCGGTGCGGGGTGCGGTCGCCGGGTCGCCGGGTCCGATCGGGGGCTCCCCGCTAAATATTGATGGCAATGCACAGTCACGGCGCGTCATCAACAGCCTGTCGGTGAATTACACGCCGATTGACGAAAATGACGGCAATTATATCGAGCGTGGCGAATATGCCTTCTTCTGGGGCACGCGCTATGTCTTCGACAAGTTCGGAGTGGATGACGTCAAGGGCTGGAGCAACGTCATCGGTGTGGACGCGAGATTCGACCTCAGCGATGTCGCAGACATTGGCGCAGCCGGAACCGTGCGGATTGGCACCAACGGCAGGAACATCGCTTATTCAGGCGGCCCGGTGCTGACCGTAACGCCATTTGAGAATGCGAATATATCGTTGGGCTACAACATTGTCGGCTTTGAAGATCGCGATTTCGAGGAGAGCCGCTACTCGCGTTCGGGTCCGTTTGTGACGTTCAAGCTCAAGTTTGACCAACAAAGTCTATCAGGTTTGAAGATTTAATCGGCGAAAAGCAAAACCGGCGTTTCGATCAGCTTTTTGAGCGCCTGAACAAAACTCGCCGCATCCCAGCCATCGACAACACGGTGATCGCAACTGATCGATAGATTCATCAACTTGCGCGCTTCGATGCTGTCGCCAACAAACATCGGCCGTTCAACAATCTTGTTAGGGCCGATTATAGCCACTTCCGGACGGTTAATGACGGGAGTGGTGGCGATGCCTCCCAAAGGCCCTAAAGACGTTACCGTGAGCGTGGAGCCGGACAATTCGTCGCTCTTGACAGTGCCATCTCGCGCCGTGCCTGACAAACGGGCAATTTCCATGGCCAATTGCCACACATTTTGATCCTGCGCGTCGCGGATGACCGGGACCATAAGACCCGCCTCGGTTTGGGTAGCCATGCCCAAATGCACCGCTCCATACCGGGTTACCACGCCCGCTTCATCGTCGAAACGCGCGTTGATCATCGGGAATTGGGGAATGGTCTTGCAAATTGCCACGATCAGAAGAGGTAACATGGTCAGCTTTGGTCTTGCCCCGCGATTATCGTTCAGGTCAGCGCGCATCGCCTCGATAGCCGTAACATCCATCTCCTCAACATAGGTGAAATGCGGGATGTGACGGTTGGATGCAGCCATATTTTCCGATATGCGGCGACGCATCCCGATGACCTTAATGGCTTCATCCGGACGTGTTGCCGAAGCATGCGGTGCGCGGTATCCCTGCGCTGATCCATAGTTCAAATACGCATCGAGATCGGCATGACGGACATGTCCGCCGCTCGTTTTTACGTCACTCAAATCCACCCCCAAATCCTTTGCGCGGGCGCGAACAGCGGGTGATGCAGTAACCTTTATATGTGGACTATCCGTTTGTTTTCTAGTGCTTTGATTGGATATTGGAACAGGTTCCGTTACTATTGGAGTAGCCAGCGTTTCCGATACCGCGACCGGCTCGGGCGGATCTGTTTTTGGTTCAGGTGCTTGGGGTTCAAGAGTGACGTCATTGACGTCACTTTCGGTCTCAATCTCGACCAGCATCGACCCGATGGCAATGACATCGCCAACCTCGCCAGCAACCTTGGTCACCACGCCCGAAACCGGACTTTCCATTTCAACCGTAGCCTTATCGGTCATCATGTCGGCTAGCGGCTGGTCTTCCGATATCATGTCACCCGGTTTCACATGCCAGGCAACGATCTCGGCCTCCGCAATGCCTTCGCCGATATCGGGTAAATTGAAGACGAATTTCGCCATGACCTCAGTCCCTCATAATTTTTTCAAATGCACGGGCAATGCGGATTGGCCCAGGGAAGTACGCCCATTCAAGGCTGTGCGGGTAAGGCGTGTCAAATCCGGTCACCCGTTCGACCGGTGCCTCCAAATGATAGAAGCAGCGTTCCTGGACAAGCGCTGCCAGTTCAGCACCAAAGCCGCTCGTGCGCGTTGCTTCATGCACGATAATGCAGCGACCGGTTTTCTTGACCGACGTATCTATTGCTTCGACGTCGAGGGGCAGCAGGCATCGCAAGTCGAGTATCTCTGCATCAATTCCAAGATCGGCGACCACCGCCTTCACGACATGAACCATGGTGCCGTAACAAAGCACCGTTACCGCCTGCCCTTCGCGGATAGTCGCGGCTTTGCCGAGTTCGATCCGGTAATAATCTTCCGGCACGTCGCTGCCTTCATGTTTTGACCATGGTTCGACCGGGCGATCATAATAGCCGCTAAAAGGTCCGTTATATATGCGTTTGGGTTCGAAGAAAATGACCGGGTCATTATCCTCGATCGCTGCGATTAGCAGGCCTTTCGCGTCATAAGGTGTCGCCGGGATTACCGTCTTGATACCGCAGATATGGGTAAACAGGCTTTCGGGGCTTTGACTATGGGTTTGTCCACCGAAAATGCCGCCGCCAAAGGGCGAACGCACGGTCATCGGACAGATAAAATCGCCCGCAGACCGGTAACGCAACCGCGCGGCTTCGCTCACCAATTGGTCAAGGCCCGGATAGATGTAATCGGCAAACTGGATTTCGGGGACGGGGCGCAGGCCATATGCCGCCATGCCAACACCAACGCCGATGATGCCGCATTCAGTAATTGGAGTGTCAAATACACGGGTTTTGCCGTGCTTCTTTTGCAAGCCGGCAGTCGCGCGAAAAACGCCACCAAAATAACCAACATCTTCGCCCATGACGACAACTTCCGGGTCGCGCGCCAACATGACATCCAGCGCGCTATTAATCGCCTCTATCATGTTCATGGTTTTCGTTGATGCGTCAGCCATCACCGCGCCACCCATTCAGGACCGAATTTGTCGCGTTGTTCCTCATGCAGTTGCTCGCATTGTTCTTTCAGGTGCCAGGGCATTTCCTCGAACACGTCCTCGAACATCGTTTCGAACGAATGGTGGAGCCCGTAACCAAGAATCCCGTTTTTCTCGGCCTCTTTCTGCGTTGCTTTCACCTGATCCGACAGTTCGGTCAGCAATGCTGTATGCCGCTCGTCGTCCCACTCACCGATTTTGACAAGATGTGCCTTCAAACGGTCAACCGGATCGCCAAGCGGCCAATGCGCATATTCCTCTGCCGGGCGATATGCGCCGGGATCGTCCGAGGTCGAATGCCCCTCGCCACGATAGGTGAAATATTCGATCAGTGTCGGACCGTTGTTAGTCCGCGCGCGGTCCGCCGCCCATTGCATCGCGGCATAGACGGCCAGCGGATCATTGCCGTCCACCCGCAGCCCGGCAATACCATAGCCAATCGCGCGCGCGGCAAAGGTCGTCCGCTCACTCCCGGCAAATCCCGAGAAGGAAGAAATGGCCCATTGGTTGTTGACCACCTGAAAAATCACCGGCGCATTGTAAACCGCCGCAAAAGTCAGCGCGCTGTGAAAATCACCTTCTGCCGTCGCCCCCTCGCCGCACCATACTGCCGATATTCGCGTATCACCGCGCGAAGCAGATGCCATCGCCCAGCCAACCGCCTGCGGATATTGTGTGGTTAAATTGCCAGAAACGCTGAAAAATCCATATTCTTTGGCCGAGTACATGATCGGTAGCTGACGGCCTTTCAGGCGGTCGCCGCGGTTCGAATAAATCTGGTTCATCATATCGACCAGCGGATAATCACGTGTAATCAAAATGCCTTGCTGCCGATAACTCGGAAAGCACATATCATCGCGGTGCAGCGCCATCGTGGTCGCCACCGACGTCGCTTCTTCGCCTGTCGATTTCATGTAGAAACTGGTTTTGCCCTGTCGTTGTGCGCGAAACATCCGATCGTCGAAAGCGCGCACCGTGAGCATGTTACGCAACATCAACCGCAATCGATCAGGGTCAAGGACCGGGTTCCAACTGCCCTTTGCGACATAGTCATGGTCAAGCACGCGGACCAAGCCATAAGCCAGAGGATAGATTGCCGATGGCGCCACATTCTCATCGGGTTTTGCGTGTTCATCAACAGCGGGAACGATGATGTCACTGAAATCTGCAATATCACCGGGCCGAAACTTCGGTTCTGGAACATGCAGCCGCAACGGAGCGAGATTGTCCTTCGGACCTTGTGCCATATCGCTCGCTCCTCCACTTCAATTTACCCGAGCCGACTCGGGTAGTTTATTGTCGGCTTTTGTTCTTTTATTTCAACATATCTTTTAGGTCAATATTATTGTCCTAATTAACCCCGAATTTTTTCGAATGCGCCGGGAAACTAACGATGTTGCAACACTCGGCTTGCAAAATAGGATTTTGTCTGGGAGCGTCGATTGGCTAGTTCGCAAGGACTGGCATTGCTTTTTCTCATAGTCTTTTTCGTTTGCGTTGTGGCCAAGGTTTTTGCCGGACATTCCTTGGCTTTTTGCAGGAAAGTGGTTTTTGAAAAAACCATCGAATAGATGTCATTTGTGTCACCCAAGTCACCTTTGCCGACACAGCCCTAGAGTCTGATGGCATTTGATTGAATTGACTGTGTTCCCCGGCGAAGGCCGGGGTCCAGACCTTAACAAAGAATCTTTTTGATGGGGCTGGACCCCGGCCTTCGCCGGGGAACACAGCAAACCTAATATCATCACGCTTGTCTTATGACTTTGCTGTGACCTTACACGGTTTTCTGCGAGTTTGAGGGTCTGCGCCTATGCGCCGTTTTTACATCAAGACAGCACAATCTTGCAGTCCTCAGCGCCTCCTTGAGAGCCACCCTCCCAAACCCGATTTCACTGTGAACTTACGCAAAGTTCTGCGGGTTTTCATTTACAATATCATTTGTAACGGGTGCCGGTTGTTATACCGCAACAGGTGCAGAAATGTGGGATTGCGGTGCATAATCCAGCACCTCGAAATCTTCGATCCGGAAATCGAAAATGCTTTCTGGAGTCCTCAATATCTTCAGTTTGGGCGCGCCGGCGGGTGTCCGCGACAATTGTTCTTTTACCAACTCGGCGTGGTTCATGTATAAATGCACATCGCCGCCCTGCCAGATCAATTCGCCCGCCCGGTAGCCGCACACAGCGGCAAGCATCCGTGTCAGCAGCGCCGCCGAAAAGGCGTTGAAGGCAAAGCCCAGCCCGAGATCGCACGAACGCTGGAACAATATGCAGCTCAACACGCCATCGGCGACATGGAACTGATAGGTTTTATGACACGGTGGCAGCGCCATCTGATCAAGCTCGGCGACGTTCCAGCCTTCGATAATATGGCGCCGCGAGCCGGGGTTGTTCTTGAGGCTGTTAACCAACAAGCTGACTTGGTCGATCCCCCTCTCCGTCCGCTGGTATAGTCCCTCGCCCACCGGCAAATATCGCGGCCAATTTACCCATTGCGCGCCGTAAACCGGGCCGAGATCACCCCATAGCAACGCAAAGTTCTCGTCATTGACAATGCGCAATTCAAAATCGTCCTGGCTGATATTTTCGCCCGTTTCACGGCGATAACGGTCCAGCGGCCAATCGGTCCATATCCGTACCTTTTGTTGCAACAACGGCCGGATATTGGTCTCGCCTGTCAAAAACCACAGCATTTCTCGCGCTGCTGTCTTCCAGAACACCCGTTTGGTCGTCAGCAGCGGCACCGCATCGTCTGCCAACGAAAACCGCATCGTCGCGCCAAATAATGCTCTAGTCCCGACACCCGTCCGATCACGCTGCAATGTACCTTCGGTCCATATTCGCCGCATCAGCGCCAGATATTGTTCTTCATAATGTGGTTCGTTGGCCATGATGCGACGCTAAAACCCGGTGATGATTCTGGCAACTGCCGCATTGCCGCAACATTGGGCTTGAAAGCAGCAAACCCGCCAATTATAGCCGCCACCTGCCTAGCCGGTCACAGACCGGCGTCCGCATCGGTCGGGGAATAGCTCAGCCTGGTAGAGCACTGCCTTCGGGAGGCAGGGGCCGGGGGTTCGAATCCTCTTTCCCCGACCAGTTTTCCCAACCCAGGGAACTCCTTGCAAACCGGCATTTGCAAACATGACCTTAACCATTCATTGATGTTGTCGGGTTAAGGCCGGGCGATGCATGCGCGCATAGTCATTGTTGATGACCGGTCCACGAATTTAAGGGTTTATGCCCAATTCGTTGCGATGATGGGTTCGGAGTTTTCCGCCAAGTGTTTCCACAGTGCTGTGGAGGCGCTGGAGTGGTTAAATCACGAGCCCGCCGATCTGCTAATCGTGGACTACCGGATGCCGGAAATGAACGGCGCGGAGTTTATTCGCAAGGTGCGTGCCCGGGCCGTTGGTTCACATATTCCGGCCATTATCATCACCGCCCGTCAAGACCGCGAATGCCGTATCAACGCGCTAGACGCAGGCGCAACCGACTTTTTGCAAAGTCCGGTTTCACATGTTGAATTTCGCGACCGGACCTTGCTGTTGCTTGGCCAGCACCATAAAAAACTCGAGCTTGAACAACGCGTATCTGCGGCTTCAATGTCCAGTTTCGATGATAGCGATAGTGATAATCATGACGGCAAATCGATGCTCGAACAGATTATCGATACAACGCCGATCCTAATTAACGCCACTGACCGTAACGGAAAGTTCCTTTTCCTGAATTCGTACCAAGCCGCCTTGTTTGGGCAGGAACCGGATCAGCTTGTCGGCCGGTCGATATTCGATCTGCTCGACCCCTCGCTCGCCGAGCGGGAGCAACAGCGGAATGACATGATCATCGATACGGGCATCTCGCTTCCGAATTATGAGGAAAAATTCGTTAGCGAAGGCATTGAACTGATCTTCCATTGCAACAAATCGCCTTTGCTGAACAAGGACAACCAGACAATCGGAGTCCTGACGACCGGACTCGACATTACTGCACGCAAATTTGCAGAAGAGCACCGGACGCATCTTGCGCTGCATGACATGCTAACCCGCCTGCCCAACCGGTCCTTGCTGGCAGAACGTATGCGTGTTGTGATTGAAGAAAGCACGACCAGCGGCAAGACAGCGGCACTGTTGTTGTTGGACCTCGACCGGTTCAAGGTCATCAACGACACGCGCGGCCACCAAACAGGGGATATTTTGCTGCGTCAGGTGGCAGAACGTATAAGCAATGCAATCGGCCATAACGACTTTGCCGCCCGCATCGGCGGGGATGAGTTTGCGGTAGTCTTTCACAATCTTGAACCGGAAGCCGATATCGGGCAATTCTGTACTGAATTGTTAACGGAAATTGGTCGGCCTTATTCAATCAACGGCATTGACCAGATAATCGGCGCCAGCATCGGTGTTGCGCTCATTCCAGACGATGGAGCGTCAGGGGACGAACTTCTAAGGCTTGCAGATTTGGCGATGTATGAAGCCAAATCCACTGGCAGAAATGGCTTCTGCTTTTACTCGCCGCGGCTAAACCAGGTGGCGCAGTTAAACGCCGGGGTAGAAATCGATCTGCGCGAAGCTTTGATACACAATCAGCTATTTCTCGAATACCAACCCATAGTCGACACCGCATCCGGCAATTATGTGGGCTTGGAGGCACTAATTAGATGGCAACACCCAATGCGCGGTCGACTCGTTCCGGCCGACTTCATGCGCATAGCCAATGATTCGGGGTTAATTGATGGCATTGGTCAATGGGTTATCGAAACTGCGTGCCGACAAATAGCCGCATTCATGGCTGAAGGAATCGAATTACCACATGTTGCTGTCAATGTTTCACCGAAACAGTTTCAATATCCAACAATGTGCAACGACATATTGGCGATCGTTGAAAAATACGGAATCGGTACGAGTAAGTTGGTGGTGGAAATTACCGAAGAACTTTTGCTTGACCAAAACCAATCGGTTTACGATCAACTGGCGATGTTGCGTGCTGGCGGGATCGAAATTTCGATAGACGATTTCGGTACGGGCTATTCTTCTCTGCAGTATCTGCGTGATTTGCCAGCGTCTCGTCTGAAAATTGATCAAACATTTATTTCCCGGATCGAACAGTCCGCAGCAGATCGAGCGATCATTTCAACCATAGCCCATCTGGCGCATGCATTGGATATGCGGGTGGTTGCAGAAGGCGTCGAAACCGAGGCACAATATGCATTGTTGCGCGCGTCGGGATGCGATGAAGTGCAAGGGTTCCTAGTCGGCCGTCCGCTATCGGTGGACCAGTTGCGCGATCTATTTGGCAATGGTACTGCGCGGTATCAATCAGGTGCTGTATGATTGACCGGCTTCGTGCACTAAAATCCGCTATCACGCCTGAACAGGAAATTCTCGCCAATCGTTTGGTTCTGGGAAGTGCTGCCGGTCTTATTTGTGTGCTGTTCTTTTTTGATCCTATAATTTTTGCAGCCTTTCTTGGATATCTTGCATTTAATGCCACTCTTTTCGGTATGCAGAAATATGATATATGGCGCCCCGAAGAGCGCTGGTTTGCTGCCATAATTTTGGACGTCATGATGGGATTCGCGGTTATGCTGCGCGAACCCGAGCATATGTCTGTCTTTTATCCGCTCTTTCTTTGGATCATACTGGGCAATGGTTTTCGTTTCGGACTTAAATATCTTTTTATAGCGGCCGCGCTTTCTACCGCCGTTTTTGCCACGGTAGTCGCAGCGACGGATTACTGGCAGCAGAACCTGACTTTGGGGATCAGCCTGACAGCCGCATTAATGATCATTCCGGCATATTGCTCGACTCTGATCAAGAAACTGTCACACGCTAAAGAACAGGCCGAAACGGCAAGCCGGGCAAAAAGCTATTTTCTAGCGAGCGTCAGTCATGAATTGCGCACGCCACTCAACGCGATCATCGGCTATGGCAATCATTTGCGTCAGATCGATATGCCACGCAATCAACACGAAATGATTGAGGCCAGCGTGCTTGCAGGGGAGCACCTCCTCCATCTGATCGAGCAATTAATTCAAGTTTCCAAAGCAGGTGCCGGGTCGGCAACAATCAAAAAGGTCCAGTTCAAACCAACCGACCTCTTGACTGAAGTCCGCGATATTATGACCATCCGGGTGGAAGAAAAGGGATTGCAATTCCATTTGCAAGCTGAGCCATTGAGCGACCGCTTGATCGAAGGTCCAAAGGACGTTTTGAGCAATATACTCCTCAACCTGACAGGCAACGCCATAAAATTTACCGACGCGGGATCAATCTCGATTTGTGGCGGTCTGAAAGAAAACAATGGAACGGCGGCATTATGGTTTACTGTCAGCGATACGGGTATCGGCATTGCGGATGAGGCCGTAGGTCATATTTTTCAACCGTTTCAGCAAGCCGACGAAACAGTGATGAACCGGTTCGGCGGCACGGGCCTTGGTTTGGCCATTTGCAAACAATTGGTCGAGCAAGTGGGTGGTGCTATTAGCGTGTCGAGTGCCATCGGCCATGGCAGCACTTTTCATGTGACGATTCCGGTGGAAATGACCGCCGCGGCCGACGCCGTTTCCGACTCAAATGATCTTGAAATCATTCGTATATTGTCTCTTGGCGAATTTGAGCCGGACCTGCTTGCCGGAGCCCAGGCAGTAAGCAATTTTGTTATTCGGCATATTAATTGTGCGAGCGTGAGCGACATTCGCGCGGCGATTGCCAGCGTGCAGCTCCATCAATTCAACGTGGTCATGATAGGCCAGAAAATTGCAGTTGGTATTTCGCCTGATGACGTGATTTGGACTAAATTTGCTGATGCCGAGGTAGCGGCTGTTATGGTCGCAGATGAAAATGCAGTAGATTTGGACGACCTTACACTGCGTGCCGCCTTTGCCTCGGTCATACCGCCCAGTCCCAATTTTAACGAAATGCGCAGTGCAATTCGGATCGGCTCGTCGTTCGCGCGGCATTTGCGGATCGAGAAAGCCGAAAGCGTAGCCGAAGTTGTGCCGACCGAACCGCGATCAATCCTGGTAGCGGATGATAACCGGACCAATCGCAATGTACTGTCCGCCATATTGGAGACCGTAGGCCATAAAGTGACGATGGTGACCGACGGCAACGAAGCGATAGACGCGCTAGAACAGGGAGGCTTTGATATATTGCTGCTAGATGTAAACATGCCTCGGTTGAACGGCATCGACGCTTGCCACATGTGGAGACAGATTGAAGGAGGCCGTCAGCATATCCCGATCATCGGTGTAACGGCGGACGCGACTTCGGAAACCGAACAACGATGCATTAATGCCGGAATGGACATGCGGCTGACCAAGCCCGTCGATTCCAAGCTGTTGCTGAGCACGATTGAAAAATATTGTTCCACGATCCCTGCAAATCCAGGTATTTTGAACAATGCCGCAATTGCGGACCCGTTGAACGTAGTAGTCCCGTTACAGTCGGCTATTAGCGATCCGACGCGCGCTATAGACCCAGCACAAATGGCTTATTTACGGTCAATCGGCGACGATAATTTTGTCGCGGGAATGATCGAAGGCTTTTTTGACGATGTCGAACAATCCATCGGTCCAATCCGATCCTCGGTTGACCAAAAAGACGTCCGGGAGTTTCGTTTTCACGCGCATGCCTTCAAGAGTTCGGCAAACAACATGGGTGCGGTCCGGTTGGCCGCGCTGTGCGGAAAACTTGAAAAAATCACTGAAGCAGATTTCCTTGAGTACGGATCCTCGTATCTGGAAAAAATAGAGAATGAACTCGCTTCAGCGACAGCGGAATTGCAATATCCGGCTGAATCCGGTTCGGTCAAAGCGGCGATCAGGTAAAAATCACCTGACGGGGCGCAAGCTTCTCTGGATTTTGCGCTCCTGCGCATCTGCCAATCGCTCCATTTTTCGAACGTCGGCGTCAGTCAATGTCATCGCGGTTTCTGCCCATATGTTCGTTATCTTAAGCAGTTCCTCCAGCTCGACGGGATTTGTTACACGCCGCGAGAGGTAGACGGCGCGTTCGGCGGCAAATCGCTGCTGGTTGCGCTGGCAATAATCAACAATTGCTGATTCCCCCTGCCCATCCTCAACCAGAATATCGACGATGCCCAATTCATATAAGGCTTCGGCAGTGTGGATTTTTCCTTCCAGAATGAAAGTTTCTGCCACTTTTCGACCCACACGACGGGTGAGAAAACTGTAAGCTCCCATACCGGGAAACAGGTTAAAGACGATTTCAGGCAATCCCAATCGCGCGCTACGCTCGGCCACCAAAATATCGAAAGCCAGAGCGTGTTCGAAACCACCACCCAGCGCATCGCCTTGAACCAGCGCCATCGTAATGATCGGCGCCCCAAAGCCGGAGGAATTCGCATATTGCATACGGACGCAGGTTTCAGCGTATTTGCGCATCGCGGATAAATCACGAGTTCTGATACATTCGGCAAAGTGACGTAAATCGCCACCTAAATTATAAACGCCCGGTGTCTTGGAGCCACATACAAAATACCGCAAATCGTCGGGGCCACCATTAGCGGGCATCGCATAATTGTTGCCAATCCAGTCTTGGACCTGCTGAATTTCGGCACCGAGACTATATGTGTAACTTGGCCGACCAGTCTGGTTCATAAAACACCAAAAGATACGATCCTGCTGGTCGTGCCGTAACGATATTTCGTTAAATGAGCGTCCTGTGAGCGGAACGCCAAGCGCCCGCTCTTGCAGCGCGAGCGACGACAGTTGCAATGCGTCGTCCACGACGCGGGAGTGGAACGCCATAAAATCCCCCGATAAATATCAGTGTCTAGCCACCCCAACCAGGACATCTTGATAGCATATTACGCAAAACAACCATGCAAAAAATGGATTAGCAACAAGTAGTTACGAGATTATTTTTATAAGCATCTGATTTATATAAATTAATCGAGAAAATTTCGACAGATTTTGGCCCTGACCATGGGGGCCACCGATGTTTATCCAGTCTATCAAACCAATTGTGATTAAATTACCTCAACAAATCAGTTCTGTTGTAACGCCACAACAAGGGGTGTGGTCAACAACGGTACCAATTGCAAAGCATCCTTGAATAATCTTCGCGCTTGTGAATCTCCAACCACCACGACATCATTGGCAAACACTTCAGGATCGTTGTAGACCCCCCGCCTGATCGCCTTTAAATTGTAGAGCGCCGCTAATTTTTGACCATTGACCGTTCGGAAAATAACGACATCATCAAGCTTGGCAAATTCGGCTGTACCCTTTGCGGTTGCAACCGCGCGCATCAACGTCATCTTCCCGATAACGGGATAAAGACCAGGTTCTTTGACTTGGCCATCGACGGTAATCACCTGGCTCACTGTCTCTTTGAGGTTCACGGTAACTTGGGGGTCTCGGACATATTGCCCACGCAACCTTTGCTCCAATTCGTTTTCCAGTTCGCCAGGTGTCTTGCCGGCTGCTTCAAGAATGCCCGCGAGCGGAAAGGAAATACGCCCTCCCGCATCGGTTTGAACCTCTTTCTTACTCAGTTCCTCGATCCCGAACACATCAATGATGAGCTTGTCAAAAGGGCCAATTAGGTAGGGCCTGTTCTGTTCAAAAAGATCGACCCGCATAGGTTCAGGCAATCCAGCTTGTGAAACTACCGTGACATCCGACGAAGACCCTGCGCCACCCAGCGTAGAACTGCCGCATGACGCCAACAGAGCGGAGAAGAAAATAATATAGAATCGGTTTTGCATGCAGATATCCCGAATTTAGGTTTGCACCCCGCTAGCGAAATGTTTGGCCTGACGCCATCATAATCAATTTTGGAACTCTCGGGAGCAACCGGTCGAATACTTCCCAGCGTTCATTTGTTCGAGTGCGATGCGGAAATTGCCATCTGCACCCCGTAACGTGGCGGCGGCCTGCATGGGATCGCAGCCAAGCGCCAGCAGGGCCGCCAGTTTGATATCGCCTTTGGCCCGCGCCAGCGCCGCTTCGGCGGCCGCTTTCTCGACTCCGCTGATTTCGCAGACGATCTCGGCAGCGCGCTTCTGAAGTTTCAGGTTCGACGGCCGCATGTTGACCATCAGGCCCTTATAGGCACCTCCAAGCCTTATCATGACTGCGGTCGAGAACAGGTTGAGCGCGATCTTTTGTGCCGTTCCTGCCTTCATCCGCGTCGAGCCCGACACCACTTCGGCACCGGTTTCCAGAACAATAGGATAAGCGACCGACGTGAGCAGCGGCGTTCCGGGGTTGTTCGCAATGCCTACCGTCAGCGCACCCGCCGCTGCTGCCGTTCGGACAGCGGCTACCGTGTAGGGTGTCCGACCGCTCGCAGCGACCCCAATGACCACGTCGTGCGGCGTCAGTGCGGCACGCTGGATGCCATCCTCACCGGCGGCGGCGTCATCCTCAGCTCCTTCGACACTGGTCAGGAGTGCGTCCATTCCACCTGCCAAAAGGAAGACGGCCCGCTCGCTAGCCCAGCCATAAGTCGGACCCAGTTCGACACCATCCTGTACGGCAATTCGCCCCGAGGTGCCCGCGCCGACATAGATGAGCCTTCCTTTGGGATCAGATAGCCGCGCTGCCGCGTCATCGGCGGCTGTAGCTATAGCCTCGGCCTGCGGCAAAACCGCTGCCGCAGCCGCAAGCTGCCCTTCCAGCATCGCCTGTACTGCATTGATCGTCGGCCAAAGATCGAGATCGGCATATCGTGGACTTACCCGTTCGGTTGACATTGCCAGATCTCCCTAATGATTCCGGTAGCGTTTTTGACCCTTGCCGACCATCGATCAGCAAGCCAAGATCGGTTGCAGGCGATGGCAGGCAATTTGCTGTCCTTCATAATGGGGTATCCGAGAAGATGATGGAATCATACCTTGGAATGGATGCCGGAGGCACTCACACGCGCGCACGGCTGGTTTCGAGGAAGGGCGACATCCTCGGCACCGGTGAAGCCGGCCCGGCGAACACACCGTTGGGCCTGCCGGAAGCTTTCCGCGCCATTGAAGAGGCCTATTCGCAGGCCTTGACCCAGGCGGGAGTGGCTGACGCGGACATCGCTTCAATCCGTGCGGGGCTAGGCATTGCCGGGCTCAATCGGCGAGGCGTTCTTCAGGGCCTGCAGTCCCATAAGTTTCCCTTCAAATCGATCGCCTTCGCCAGCGATGCGGCGATTGCCAATCTCGGTGCGCATGCGGGCGGCGACGGCGCCATTGTCATCATGGGCACCGGCAGCGTCGGCTTCAGTCGTGTTGGCGAAGAGATATTCACCATCGGCGGCTACGGCTTTCCGGTATCGGACGAGGGCAGCGGCGCCGAACTCGGCCTGCGCGCGGTCCGGCGGGCGCTGTGGGCGCGGGACGGACGCATCGCGCACAGCCCGATGACCATCGAGGTTCTCGAACACTTTCACCGCTCGGCAGGCGAGATCGTCGACTGGACCGGAAGGGCGACCCCGGCCGACTATGCGACGTTTGCGCCGGTCGTTCTGGACCATGCGATCCACGGTGACACGGTGGCAGAATTGATGGTGCAGGAATCTGCGCGCCGGATCGAGAATCTCATCCGTACGCTCTTCGATCGGGGTGCGCCGCATTGCTGCCTGATGGGCGGCCTCGCGGAACCAATGCGCGGTTGGTTATCTCCCAGCATTCGCGAACGATTGCGCGATCCGCTGGGCGACGCGCTTGATGGTGCAATCCTGCTTGCCCGGTCGCGCGCACCGGCGGAGAACCACGATTGAGGTCAATCCGTAACCTGCTCTGCCTCCCCGCCAATCCAGGTTTCCACAACCCTTTTCTCGTTATCGACGAGCACGAGGTCGGCGCGCAGTCCGGGCTGGAGTGAACCACGTTCAGCCGATAGCCCGAGAATTGAGGCGGGCACGGCGCTTGCCATTCGCACTGCGGTCGCGAACTCGACGCCGAGGAGGCGCTCGGCGTTGCGCACCGCTTGTGCCATGTCGAGATCGGAGCCAGCAAGCGTGCCGTCGGGCGCTGTGCACCGACCGTCCTCGGCGACGATGCGCTGGCCGCCCAACCGGAACTCCTTGCGATCCGATCCCACCGTCGGCATGGCGTCGGTGACGAGCGCGAGATGCTCGGGTCCCTTGGTTGCCAATGCTATGCGCAGCGACGCAGGATGCACATGGTACCCATCGACGATAAGGCCGCCCCAGCTTTCCCGGCTCTGCAGCGCAGCCCCTACCGCGCCAGGCGCACGGCTGCCAAGTTGGGTCATCGCATTGTAGAGATGGGTAAAGCCGCTCAATCCTTCGACGAAACTCGCCTGGATATCCTCATAGGAAGCCGCCGTGTGACCGGCCGCGACAATCACGCCCCGATCCACCAGCGCGCGCACGGCCCCGGGCGGCGCCAGTTCCGGAGCGAGCGTTACCAGAGTGCGGCCATGTTGGAGTGAGGTTAGCAGCTCGATCGCAGTCGCATCGAGAATTCCGAACTTCGATGCGTCGTGGATGCCCTTTTTCTCGGGGTTAAGGAAAGGCCCCTCGATATGGATCCCGAGAACACCCGGCACGACCTGCCCGATCGCCGCATCGACTGCCTTGATCGCGCGCGCAACAGTCTCGATATCGTCGCTGATCAGGGTGGGCAGGAAGCCTGTCGTCCCGAAACGCCGATGCGCCTCGGCAATGGCCGCGATACCATCGACCGTAGGCTCATCGTTGAACAGCACCCCGCCCCCGCCATTCACCTGGAGATCGATAAAGCCCGGGAGGAGGTCACCGGCCAATAGCCGTCGTGGCACGTTCTCTGAAACCTTCGCCGAGGGTGCTACTGCAACAATGAGCCCCCGCTCGACCACCACGCACCAGTCCGGCTCGAATCCCGCAGGCGTCAGCACCCGCGTGGGGCAAAGTGCGGTCGCACTCATCGGGTCTCGGTAACTTTACGCAAATGCGGCGGGCGATCAGGGTCCAAGCCGCGGGCGATGCTCAGTTCTGCAGCGAACCGGTAGAAACTCTGAATCGCGGCAAGCGGCGCCACCACGGGGTGTAGTCCAGGCAGAACCGGCAGCTTCAGCGCGTTCGGCTGCTCGTCACCGGCGATGAGCACGCGCGCACCACGGGCCACGAAATCATGCGCGAGCGGGGCGAATGCCTCGCGTCCGGCGTCGTTCGGCTCAAGCATCAGAATCGGGAAACCGTCGCTGACGATCGCCATCGGGCCATGTCTGACTTCGGCTGCGCTGTACGCTTCGGCATGCAGCCCGCATGTTTCCTTGAGCTTCAGGGCCATCTCCTGCGCAATTGCGAGGTTCAGCCCGCGCCCGAGGACAAAAAGGCTGGTTGCCCCGGAGAGAGAGCCGAGAGCTGGCGACCAGTCAAGCATCCATGCAAGCCGGAGGGCCTGTGGAACAGTTTCCAGAGCGTGATACAGATCATCATCCTTCGTCCACGCCGCGACGAGGCGCGCAATGGCGAAAAGCGAGGCGATGAATGATTTTGTCGCGGCAACGCTCCGTTCGGGACCGGCCAGCATGGGAATCACAAATTCGGCCACCTCGGCGAGCGGTGAGTGTTCGTCGTTGACAATCGCCACCACGAACGCCCCGGCCTCACGCGCCGCGCGCGCCGAGATGACGATGTCGGGGCTCCGGCCGGACTGCGAGATTGCCAGAAACAGCACACCGCGGAGCTTGCGCCACGAGGTCAGGTAGACGGAGGAAACGGACGGTGCATGCATGGCAACCGGCGTCCGCGCATGTGTCTCAATAAGATACTTCGCGAAAGTCGCAGCGTGATCGGAGCTTCCCCTCGCGCAGGTAATCACAACGGTGGGATTCATTTCGGACAGGCGCTGCCCGAGCAAGTGCATTGGACCTTCGCGGCCGACAAGCTGACGCTCGACCACCGAAGCGGCCTCGGCAGCTTCCGCATAGATGACCGTGTTTTCGGCTCCATCAAGGCGTTTCTCGTCAGCCATGCGCATTCATTGTATCGCGCATAACAGACTGTGTCGAGGTGCGCTCTGCCAATTCGAGGAGCCTCGCGCCCGTGAATCCGGACTCTCCGATGACATCGGCAAACCATTTTTTTATCAGGGTTGTTTTCGGTCTTTTCGACATATGCCGCATGTTGACCATAGGTTTTAAAAAATAATCATGGATCGCTATGGTAGCGACGTTATGGTACCCGGCGTTGGTCCCTCCAAGCATGAAGGTTCGCACCCTAGGTGTGAAATTCTGTGATATTCTGCAGGAGATTCTCCTGATGAGTGTTAGGCGATGTCCGGCTTCACATGTCAGCCGAGGTTGCCAAATCACGCCGAACGACCACAACGAACCCCTATCAACCGCTCCTTAATCCCGATTGGCCGAACACTCCAACCGCTGATGATGCGTTCTATCAGACGCTCCAGTCTTCGATTTTGAGAATGTCGATCTGCAACAGGGCCTTATCAGCGCTCACGAGTTTTGCATCAATTGCCAGCGCGTGGGCAGCAATCATCAGATCGAGTGGCACGATGGTGATGCCTTTGGTTTCCAAGGCCACGCGCAGCGTTCCGTAATGCGGCGAGATTGCATCCGACCAAGGCAGGATATCGGTGTATCGCAGAAACTCGCGCACGAGCTTGCCAAGTGCCGTCGCCTGCGGACGCTTCGCGACGCCGTAATGCAGTTCGCCTGCTGTAACCGACGAGATTGACAGCGACGAAAGCGGTACTGACACGGCGCGCGCGCATACCGGCTCGCGCTGCCTCAGAATCGCGCTGGCTGCATTGGTGTCGAGCAAATAGCGCGTTGTCACGCTTCTTCCCACCCTTCAAAGGGATCGCGGTCCTGCGGCGAAGTCTTCCGCTCTTCGGGATCAAGAAAGTCGGCGGGAATGTCAGCCTTCAATGAACGCGCAAATGCAAAAAACTGTTTCAGGCTCTCCGGCTTGCGCGATAAAATCACATCGCCGGTCTGCTCATCGCGGCGGATGCATACCTCGCTACCTTCAAAGCGGTAACTAAGTGGCAGGCGCACGGCTTGGCTCTTGCCGTTCTGGAATAGTTTGGCGGTCTGTCCCATGATGAAAACTCCTTAATATATACTTTAGTCTATCATAACCTAGTGGTCGGTGAAAGCCTAAAGTCGAGGAGCGTTTCCATTTCACGATTCCGCGCAGCGGCCTTAGTACTACAGTTGCATATTGATCGATAATTTGCATCACTTCTGCTGATTTGACAGGAGGGTGGCAGGATGGTCTGGAGCACTGTTGGGTTGGAACAATGAGATCGCGGCGCTGAAGCGACGATTGGACGGCGTGTTCGGGCGACGCGAGTTGCGGGAAACCGGATCTGCATTTCTCGATGGACTGCTCTCGGGCGTTACAAGACGAGAACAGGCGATTGAAGCGTAAGCGTGTTCTGATGGCCGCCTTGGGCTTGCGGGCTTAGCCGCGATTATTGCTGCTCAATGTTTTGGAGCGGTTTGTGTCGGCAGTGATTATTGAAGGATCGTCGGGTGCCCCCAAATCGGGTTTCTGTGCCCCCAAAAATGCCCCCATTTGATATGGGCTTCGATGGGAAAAAGTAAAACATAACAGGGACATTTTATATCCAGTAATGGCTGAAAATCAAGGAAAATCAGACATTTTGGGAAGCCGCGAAAGCAGGAATTGGCGGAGAGATAGGGATTCGAACCCTAGGTACCCTCACGAGCACGCCGCATTTCGAGTGCGGTGCTTTCGACCACTCAGCCATCTCTCCGCATGTCAAAAGAGCTTGGTCAATACCGGAAACCCGGCGTGCCCTGTGACAGAGCGGCGCCAATAACTGATGTTTTTTGCTTTGCCAAGCGACAAGGTTGATTTGAGCGGCAAATACCACGATATTGCTCTGATGAACGACTCTAGCTTGCCCGCTGACATATCCGAGGCACAATTCACCATTGGTGATGTCGTGCGGCACCGCATCTTTGATTTTCGAGGTGTAATCTTTGATGTCGACCCTGTTTTTGCGAATAGCGACGAATGGTATCAATCGATTCCAGAGGCGGTGCGTCCTGCCAAAGATCAACCATTCTATCACTTGTTCGCCGAAAACGCCGACAACAATTATATCGCTTATGTCAGCCAGCAAAATCTTTTGCCCGACACTGAACACGGACCGGTCAGTCATCCCGCAATTGAAGGTATCTTTGAAGGTTGGAGTGGCCAGCGTTATCAGCTGAAGCGCGGAATGCGGCACTAGGTTTAGTATTTCGGCGTAAGCCGCCTTAGGGCGCGTCACCCAATATCCAATCGACTCCCGCATCGGCGTGGATTTCGGTGCTGTCGTAAATTGGCAGGACGTTGGCTTTGGTGTCGACAATCATGTCGAGTTCGGTGCAGCCAAGGACGACAGCCTTGATGCCTTCCTGATCGATCTCGGTGATGATTGTCTTCAACTTGCGTTCGGATTCACGGGTGGCTTTGCCCACCATCAACTCTTCGTAGATGATCCGGTCGAGATCCTTCACATCGTCCATCTCGGCGGGGAGCAGCGTAACACCGTGCTTCACCAAACGCTGACGATACCAGTTCTCCGCCATCACGTTGGAAGTGCCCAGCAACGCGGCAGACTGAACGCCCGCCGCTTTCATTTTTGCGCCCACCGCATCGGCGATGTGGATAACCGGCACTCCGACTGCGGCTGCAATACGGTCATGCACCTTATGCATGCTATTCGCGCAGATCAGGATCGCGGTGGCCCCGGCATTCTCAAGCCGTTTTGCCGAGGCGATGAGAACTTCGGCAACATGGTCCCAATCCTGATCGGTTGTCGCTTTCGCAATGTCACAGAAATTCAGGCTCTCAATAATCAGCGGCGCGTTGCATGTGCCGTTGGTCCGGCGCACCACCTGTTTGTTGATACGGTTGTAATAGGTTTCGGACGAATACCAGCTCATCCCACCTATCAGGCCCAATTTACGCATCAGTGCTGCAACGCTTTCACAATATCTTCGACCATTTTCTTCGCGTCCGCGAGGAGCATCATTGTCTGGTCCATGTAGAATACGTCATTATCGACGCCGGCATAGCCTACGCCGCCCATGCTGCGTTTGATGAAGAACACTGTTTTCGCCTTATCGACGTCAAATACCGGCATGCCATAGATTGGCGATGACTTGTCGGTTTTTGCCGCCGGATTGACCACGTCGTTCGCGCCGATGATGAACGCAACATCGGTCTGCGCGAATTCGCTGTTGATATCCTCGAGCTCGAACACCTCGTCATAAGGCACGTTCGCCTCGGCCAGCAGCACGTTCATATGGCCTGGCATCCGGCCCGCGACGGGGTGAATGGCATATTTGACGCTGACGCCCTCTTTTTTGAGGACATCGCCCATTTCACGCAGGATATGCTGCGCTTGCGCCACCGCCATACCGTAACCGGGGACGATGATAACGCTTTCCGCCTGCTTCATCATATAAGCGGCGTCTTCCGCCGATCCGCGCTTCCACGGCCGGTCGGATTTTGCCTCGCCGCCTGCTGCCGAAGGTGCTGCACCAAAGCCACCAGCGATCACGCTGATGAAGCTGCGGTTCATCGCCTTGCACATAATGTAGGACAGGATCGCACCCGACGAGCCCACAAGCGCGCCGGTGATGATCATCGCGGTGTTGTGGAGGGTAAAGCCCATTGCGGCCGCGGCCCAGCCCGAGTAACTGTTGAGCATCGACACCACGACCGGCATGTCCGCGCCGCCGATGGGAATGATGAGCAGGAAGCCGATGAGAAACGCGAGCGCGGTAACGGTCCAGAAAATCCATGGCGATTGGTCGATGGTGAAATAACCTATCAACCCGACAATCGCCAAAAGCGTGCCAAGGTTAATGACATGGCGCATCGGCAACATGATCGGCGCACCGGACATATTGCCGTTCAATTTCAGAAAGGCGATGACCGAACCCGAGAAGGTGATGGCACCAATCGCAACCCCCAACCCCATTTCAACACGGCTGACCGGATTGATCAGGCCGTCAACACCCGTAATTCCGAACGCTTGCGGGTTCAGATAAGCGGCGGCCGCCACCAGAACCGCCGCCATACCGACGAGCGAGTGAAAAGCCGCCACCAACTGGGGCATGGCAGTCATGGCGATGCGGCGGGCCGTCACCCAGCCAATGCCACCGCCGATGGCGATTGCACCAATGATTTCCGGCAGCGATGCGACTTCGTGCGTGATCAAAGTCGTCACAACGGCAATCAACATCCCGGCCATGCCGAAACGGTTGCCGCGTTGCGACGTTGCGGGCGAAGAAAGCCCACGCAGAGCGAGAATGAAAAACACGCCCGCAATCAGATAGGCGAGCATTGAATAAGGGTTGGGCGCGGCGTGTTCCATCATTTAATTCCGTTCGTGTCGAGCTTAGTCGAGACACCGATAGGGCGCGTGCGACGGATGGGCATCTCGACAAAGCTCGATGCGAACGGGGTTTGGGTGCTGTCCATCACCGTTCCTTTTTCTTATACATGGCGAGCATCCGCGCCGTCACAGCGAACCCGCCGAAGATATTGACGCTGGCCATCGCCACCGCAATCAGCCCGAGCCATTTCGCAGTTGGAGAACCTGCTGCGGCAGATGCAATCAGCGCACCCACGATAATCACCGAAGAGATTGCATTGGTAACGGCCATCAGCGGCGTGTGGAGTGCGGGAGTGACCGACCAGACAACGTAGTAGCCCACAAAACAGGCCATCACGAAGATGGATAAAATTGAAATGAAGTCCATCTAAGCCCGCTTTCTTTTTGCTAGAAATTTCTCAAAATTTGTTAGGTTTTTCGCAAACTGCTTCGCATTGGCTGGCAACGATCCGCCACCCATCGGAGGCTTCAAACAACGTCCTATAGCCACCACGTCATGTCCATGCTGCCTAACATCTGACCCAAACCCTTGTAACAAATCAAAAACGACTTTGATTCGTCGAGAAAATTGTCGATCAAAGTTCGCTCTTTGTGTTCTTTGACGGGTCCGGTCACAATCGTAACTGAGGCCGATACCCCATAACGCACTGGTGAACTTGTCCATCTCAAGTTTGACATCAAGAAATGGATCGGCGGGATCATGCCTGCTCATTGCCTCCTCCCTTGCATCGGACACAGAACTTTGCACGAACGCTATTTTGCAGGGATTGATTACCATTATGATCGCGATAAAGGCGAGCAAGCAAATTCTCACCCCAACAACCTCTCGTTCACAACCTTACCGTCCTTGGTAAGTCGGATCGCCGCCGTAATCTCGTCATCGTCCGGCAACACAGGACGCCCCGCTTCCTTGTCCCAAAAGGCGGAGAGAAAGTTGAACAGGTTGCGCGAAAATAACGCGGATGTATCTGCCGCCAGATGAGCGGGCGTGTTCGAATAGCCCATGATCTTGACGCCGTGTTTCTCGACGATCTGGTCCGGAACGCTGCCCTCGACATTTCCGCCTTGGGCGACAGCGAGATCAAACAGCACGCTGCCAGATTTCATGCTCGCGATCTGCGCATCAGACACCAAACGCGGTGCTGCACGGCCCGGTATCAAAGCCGTTGTAATAACAATGTCCTGCTTGGCGATGTGCGCAGAAACCAATTCGGCCTGCGCTGCCTTATATTCGTCGGACATTTCGGTGGCATAACCGCCAGCACCCTCGCCTTCGATGCCAGCGACATTCTCAACGAAAATCGCCTTCGCACCTAAGCTCTCGATCTGCTCCTTGGTCGCAGACCGCACATCGGTTGCCGAAACCTGCGCCCCTAAACGCCGTGCAGTGGCAATTGCCTGCAGCCCGGCAACGCCGACGCCCATGATGAACACCCGCGCCGCAGAAACCGTGCCTGCCGCCGTCATCATCATCGGAAAAGCGCGTCCATAGGTGCCCGCAGCATCAATCACCGCCTTGTAACCTGACAGATTCGACTGCGACGACAATATGTCCATCGACTGCGCGCGGGTAATGCGCGGCATGAATTCCATCGCCAGCGCCTCGACGCCCGCTTTGGCATAATCATCAATCCGCGCACGCTGGCCAAACGGATCCAGCCCCGCCACGACCCATGCGCCTTTGCTAACACCGGTAAGCGCCTTCGCATCGGGGCCTTGCACGCCAAGGACAATATCCGCGTCTTTGACAACAGCAGCGCCGGTACCAACGCTAGCTCCTACGGCGGCATAATCCGCATCGCTGATTGAAGCAGAAACGCCAGCACCCGCCTCAACCGCGACTTCCGCGCCCAAGCCGATATATTTCTTCACCGTCTCCGGCGACGCAGCAACCCGTGCTTCGCCAGCGGCGGTTTCTTTCAGGACAGCGATTTTCACGCGCGTGATGCGATGATCAAAACGACCAGAATCGTGGTCAGCACAGCAGCAAGCGTGCCCCATTTCAGCAGCGACATAAAGCCCGCATAGGTCTCTTTTGCCGAGGTAATATCCTGTTGCTCGCCCAATTTTGCCTCCGTCGACTTATAATTTCCGGCAAACCCTTAACCGCAGTGCGTCCATTGCTCAACCCGCGCCATCAAAGAAAATTTATGATCTGCTTAATCGGGTCTTTACTCCTTTCCGTTACCACAATTTTCCTGCGCCCTGTCAGATGTCGGGGCCGAACGGATATTGAATGAACGAACGCGAGACCAGATTGTTGATGTTAATCGATGACGAGCCGGCCCAGTGCCGACTGGTATCGGCTATCGCGTCGCGCGCCGGTTGGCGAACGGTTTTTGCCCGCGACGCAGAAACCGCAATTGCGATGCTTGGAACGCAAGACGGCATGATGCTCGACGCTATTTTGCTGGACCAATGGGTGCCGGGTTCGGATTCGGCATCGCTGATTCACGAACTAAAGGCTCGCCGCCCCGCGCTTCCCATCTTGTTAATGACCGCAATCGGTTCGAACGAAAGTGCGATTGACGCGATGCGCGCGGGCGCTTCGGATTATATTATCAAACCGGTCGCAGCCGAGCGTCTGATAGCAGCGCTTTCCATGGCCTCCGATAAAAGCAAGGATTTCGGCGAGCTTCACCCGCTGACCGAAAAAATCTCCCAGACATTGGCGTTTGAGGAAATTATCGGTTCCGCTCCAGCCTTCCGCGCTGCTCTCGCTATTGCAGCCAAAGCGGCGCGCAGCCGCGCCCCGGTCTTTATCGAAGGAGAGACTGGCGTCGGCAAGGAAGTCGTTGCCGATGCGATTCACGCCGCCAGCCCACGCTCTAAACAACCGTTCCTTAAGATCAATTGCGGCGCGATTGCGCCCAATTTGCTCGATTCGGTGCTATTCGGGCATGAGAAGGACGCCTTTGCCGGAGCCTTTGATCGCCGCGTCGGCATCTTGCAGCAGGCCGAAGGCGGCACCGTTTTCCTTGACGAGGTCGATCATCTGCCACTTGAAACCCAAGTCCGCCTCGTCCGGTTGCTCACGCAAAACGAGATCCAGCCGCTAGGTGCTGCACATAGCTACAGGATCGATGTGCGGCTACTGTCGGCCTGCAACTGCAATCTGGCCGGAAAGCTGGCAAGTGGTGATTTCCGCGAAGACCTTTATTACCGGTTGAACGTCGTGCAGCTCACCATCCCGCCGCTTCGTGAACGCACTAGCGACATCCCTGCCCTCGCCCGCCATTTTCTTGGCCGCATGGCAAGCCAGCCTGGCCTACGCAGCCTGGGCATCACTGATGAGGCCCTCACCATGCTGCGCGGCTATAGTTGGCCAGGCAATGTCCGTCAGCTACAGAGCGCATTGTTTCGTGCCGCCGTATTGTGTGACCGCGACGCGCTGACCCCCGATGAATTCCCGCAAATCGCTGCCGCTGTCGGCATTCCAGGCTTTGGGGGATCGACAGGTGCAGGCAGCAACGATGGCATCGGCGTCACGCTCTACGAAGAAGACGGCAATATGCGCCCGTTGGAAGAGATCGAAGCCGATGTAATCCGCCTCGCGATCGGCCATTATCGCGGTCGTATGACCGAGGTTGCGCGCCGTCTGGGTATCGGGCGGTCGACCCTCTACCGCAAGCTGGGCGATCTGGGCATTAGTGACGTTGCTTGATCTGACTACGACTAACCGAGTTTCATTCCACATCACGCCAATCAAATGACAGCGGTGCTTCGCGAAATGCAAAGCGGTCCAGATGGCGTTGAACAACGCCCTGCATCTGCTCGGCCATATTGGCATCCGGCAAATCCAGTCGCACCTCCAGATGTTCGGGAAAAGCGGTCATCGTCGTAACGACACCGCTTGGAAAAGTTATGGTGCCTTGTTCGGGGGTGAATTCAACTGGCATTTTGTGCCCCCAATGCTTGCACAATTGCTGTAGGTGACGGCTGCCACTGGTCGTGGGCACATTGGCAATTTTTGTCGCTGTCATGGATTTAAAGCCTTTCAATTTTCTGCGCAGCATCGTCGATCAAAGCAGTGGCAGCGTGGATATTGGTCATATCTGCCCCTTCACGCGAAAGCCGGTGGCGCAACACGCTGGTCAGATTGTCGAGCGCCCGAATGATGGGCGTGCGATCAGCAGTGGTATCGTCAGCAGCGAGCGTTGACAGGCGCTCCATCACTTCCTCAACTGCATCGCGGTTTTTGGCGAGATGCGTGCTGCCCTCAGTCGTAATCGCAAATTGTTTGCGGCTACCTTCTGTTACAACTTCCTCAATTTGTCCCATTTCCGCGAGCATCGTGAGTGTGGGATAGATGACGCCGGGGCTGGGCGCGTAAACGCCGCCGCTTAATTCCTCGATCTCGCGGATCAGGTCATAGCCGTGACGCGGCTGTTGCTCGATCAGACGAAGCAGGATCATACGAAGCGAAGCTCCGTCAAACAGCCGCCGCCTTCCGCCGCCGCGCCCCACCCTAGCCCGGCCATGCCCCATGCCGTGTGACCACCCAGAGCCCAATCCATGCCCCATGCCGCGATGGGGATGCTTATTTTTGAAAAACATTATTATTCCTTACTATGTGTTTTCGATATCACTAAGATATATCTTAAAATATATTTGTCAAGGGCAGCCAGTGCCGGCCGTTCAATGCGAAGGCCATGCCGATGGTGACATCGGGCGGCTATTTCTGGAGATAATGCGCTTTGCTCTTCGGGTGCAGAGCATTTGTCGTCAGGCGGGTAGTGTCAATGCCCCATCGCGCAGGCCACGCCAGACGTGGATCGCCTGAACCGTTTCGGGCACGTCGTGCACCCGCACAACATGCGCGCCTTGTTCGACCGCTTTCATTGCGAGGAAAACCGACCCGCCGAGCCGCGCTTCGACGGACGCCTCGTTCGACAAAGCCCCTATCATCCGCTTGCGGCTGGCACCGAATAATATCGGACAACCAATGGCGTGATATAATGATAGATTATTGATGATCTCGATATTTTCGGAAAGCGACTTGCCGAATCCTATACCCGGATCCACCAGGATTTTATCTCGCGGAACGCCCGCCGCTTCGACGGCATCGACCCGTTCTTCGAGCCAGTCGAATACGTCGGTAACAACATCGCCATATGCTCCATCTTTATGCGGGTTGCTCGACTGGCTGGGCGCGTGCATCAGGACGACGGGCGCGCCGGTTGCCCGCGCCACCTCAACCGACCGGTCATCATAGAGCAATGCCGAAATGTCGTTGATCATCCGCGCGCCCGCCGCCACTGCGGCCTCCATCACGGCTGCTTTGCGGGTATCGATTGACATGGCGGTTCCTGTTGCCGCCAATTGGCGGATAACTGGTTCGACCCGCTTGATTTCGTCGCCTTCCCATATCAATGGCGCTCCGGGTCGGGTGGATTCCCCGCCGATGTCGATGATCGCCGCGCCAGCACTGGCCATGGCAACGGCTGCGCCAACCGCAGTTTCCACATCGGTCCCGTTTTTGCCGCCGCCAGAAAAACTGTCGGGCGTCATGTTGAGGATGCCCATCACCTGCGGCTGATCGATCCGGATAGTCCTGTCACCCAATTGCAGAGCCGCGCGCGCACTCGTCATGCGGCGGTAGAGCGTTTCAACGCGATCAAACTTGTCCGCTGGCAGCCCCGCCTTAAAACTGTCCCACTGCCGCATATCGACCAAGTGACGAACCGTTGCTCCCGCAGACTTGTCAATCACCTCGATCTGCGTGAACCACAGCATCGAGCCCGCCAACCGCGCACTGGCACCATCGTGGCGCTGCGGGCTTTCGATAAAGCCGGTCGGCCTGAGATAGATGTCCATCAGGGTTCGGTGGCGAGCAGATAGGTCTGGCGTAGGTCGTCAATTGGTTTCAGGTCGCCAGCGAGGGTTTGATAATGCCAGAAAGTCCAGCCGTTACAGCTGGGCGCGTTTTGCACCGCTGCACCGATTTTATGGATAGAACCGTACTGGCCATTCCACGTCAAAGAACCGTCAGCACGAATGATTGCGCCGAAACGGCGTTTGCGGTCAGTCAGTTGTGCGCCGGGCCGCAGATAGCTGTTCTCCAGCAATTGCCCGAACGCAACGCGCGGCGCGGCACGCGGCGATTGCATTGTGGTAAGCGAAGATTCATCAAGTGGTAATGCGGCGGCAATCCGTTCGTCGGCGACCGCACAATAACCGGCGTCGCGTTCGCAACCGATCCAGTCCCTGCCCAATCGTTTAGCGACAGCACCGGTCGTGCCGGTACCGAAAAATGGATCAAGCACGACGTCGCCGGGTTTGGTGCATGACAAAAGTATACGGTAAAGTAAGGCTTCCGGCTTTTGCGTTGGATGCGCCTTCACACCGTTGGTTTTGATCCGTTCCTTGCCGTTGCAAATCGGGATCAGCCAGTCGGACCGCATTTGCAATTCGTCGTTGAGCGTCTTCATCGCCCGGTAGTTGAAAGTGTAGCGTGCCTTGTCTGACTTCGACGCCCAGATCAGCGTCTCGTGCGCATTGGTAAAACGCGTGCCCTTGAAATTGGGCATCGGGTTCGATTTGCGCCAAATGACATCGTTCAGGATCCAGAATCCCTCATCCTGCAACGCAGTGCCGACGCGGAAGATGTTATGATAGCTGCCAATGACCCATAATGTGCCGTCAGATTTCAATATCCGGCGCGCTTCGGCCAGCCAAGCTTTGGTAAAGGCATCATAAGTGGCGAAGGTGTCAAATTTGTCCCAGTCGTCATTGACCGCGTCAACGGTGCTACCATCGGGCCGGTGCAGATCTCCGCCCAGTTGGAGATTATAAGGCGGGTCGGCAAACACCATGTCGATGCAAGCATCGGGCAGCGAACGCATCGCTTCGATGCAGTCCATACGGAGAATGCGGTTGAGCGGCAGCGGCTCCGCCGTCGCTTTCGTATCAGCTAGCGTTGCTAAACCGCCCTTCCTGATTTTCTCGATAACACCCATTTTCCGCAGCTCCCCGGACGATTACCTGCCCGCGATGAGTCTTTTGATGACTGACGTCAAGGCCTTTAACCTATGGATAAGAGCCGAAAATATGGTGAACGATAGCTGGATTTTGTGGAACGAAACGAGTCCGGCACAAGATATTGAGTCCAAGGATTCCGAGGAGACTCAACCAGTGGTAGTGTTGCTATATGGACTCAATGTACTTTTTGGCTAAAATTTTTTTAGCCGACCACCAAAAATGCGGGAGATGAGCACATTTTTGCCCATCCCCCGTTCTGTTTCATTTAACTTAATTTGCGGGAGCAGGTGCGGCGTCTGCTGCGGGGACCGCCACAGGCACTGCTTCCGTGACCGGTTCAACCACCGGTGCATCCATTGCAACCGCATCGGTTGCGGGAGCGATGGTCGGCTCAGCGACCGGAGCCAGTATTACGTCAACCGGATTTGGCATGAGACTATTGAGCGAACCATTTGATCCGTCCACTACGCCCCCGATTACGCCACCCAACAAGATGTTGCCGGCTCCAGCGGCCGCGCCACCTCCAGAGAACTTTGATTTTACCTTGACCGTCGCGCTTTCATATCCCGCCTTGGTGAATACCGCATCAAATGCGGTTTTGCGCTTCAGTTTAATCTTGCAAGGTGTGACGCATGAAAATCCTTCGGACGTTTTCATATCCGCGCCCTCTGGCGTAGACTTAAACTCAACTTGCTGTTTCGTACCACGTGTAACCGTCGCACAGGCAGACAGCGAAATGGTAACGAGCGCGAGCGCGCCCATTCGACAGAAATTATTCATATTGCCCCCAATTTAAATTCACGCAGAACGCGTGTTGGGCACCCATAAAGCGTAACGGCTCGTCTGCAATACTTGGAATCCAAATAATTCGCGTATTTCGAATACGTTACATTTCGAAACAGACTTGCGCAACTGGCGCAAAGCTTCGCCGGTGGAGCGGCGTCGCGCCCAAACGCCGCAACGCTTCGATATGGATCGCGGCACCATAACCTTTGTTCGATGCCCAGCCATAGCCGGGATAATCAGCGTCCGCCGCAACCATTATCCGGTCACGATGCTCTTTTGCGATTATGCTGGCTGCCGAAATGCAAGGGTGGATTGAATCACCGCGAACCACGGCTTGAGCTGAATAGCGCCAGCGTGGCAAACGGTTACCGTCGACCAATATGTTGCGAGGTTCAATCCCCAAGGCATCCACCGCGCGCGTCATGGCCAACATTGTCGCTTGCAAGATATTGATTGCATCGATTTCCTCGACGCAGGCCATCCCCACTGCCCACCGGCATTTGGCCTTTATTTCGGCCTCCAAAACCGCGCGGCGTTTAGGCGAGAGTTTCTTGCTATCGTCCAATCCAATGATGCCATCGGGGCAGAGCACAACTGCCGCCGCCACAACCGGCCCTGCTAATGGCCCCCTTCCCGCTTCATCGACGCCGACGATCATTCCCAAAAGTCCTGCACATTTTGATGCCCTAACGGACCATGGCCTTCGCCGAAGCCCGGAGCTTCCAAAATCGCTATCCGGGTGAACGATATAGCGCGGTCAAACGCGTCACTGATCGCCATCCCCTGCCCCAATCCGCACGCAAATGCGCTCGCCAAAGTGCAGCCAGTGCCATGCGTGTCATCGGTGTCAAAGCGGTCGCCCTGAAGTTCTTTCACTATGCCTTGCGAAGAAATGAGCTGATCAATGATCCAGTGTCCTTCGGCATGTCCGCCCTTTACCAGCACATGACACCCATGCTGCAAAATTGCATCAACACCGCCGAGTGCTTCAAGCTCGGGAAGGTTCGGGGTCACAACCGAGGCTATCGACATCAATTTTTCAAACGCGGATATGGTCGCTTTGTCTGCCAACTCAGACCCGCTGGTCGCCACCATCACCGGGTCAAAAACAATCGGCACTGTCAGCCGTGCGAGATAGTCCGCAACGGCCACCGCCGTTTCCGCACTGCCGATCATCCCGATCTTTACCGCATCAACGCCAATATCGCGAACCACTGCGTCGATTTGCGCAATCACCATTTCGGTCGGCACCAGATGCACCGCATCTACGCCCAAGGTGTTTTGCGCGGTAATCGCAGTGATCGCGGTCATGGCATAGCCGCCGAGCATCGTTACCGTTTTGATGTCCGCCTGAATGCCAGCCCCACCGCCGCTGTCCGACCCGGCGATGATCAATATCCGCGCAGGCTTCTTATCTTCCATCAGGCAACAGCCGCCCTCACCGCATCGCAAATCGCATCGACCAGGCGTTCCACTTGCGCCGCGTCATCACCCTCGGCCATTACCCGGATTACCGGTTCCGTACCTGAAGGGCGAATGACCAGACGGCCATTACCCGCCAGCTCAGCCTCGGCGTCCGCGATGACCGCCTGGACCTTCGGATCATCCAGCGGTTTGCCCCCGGAAAAACGAACATTCTTCAACAGTTGCGGAACCGGATCGAACAGATGCAAAACTTCGCTTGCCGGCTTGCGCGTTTCCACCAACTGCGCGAGCACCTGCAACGCTGCGATCGTTCCATCGCCAGTCGTCGCGTGGTCGAACAGGATCATATGACCCGATTGCTCTCCACCAACATTGATGCCGTGGTTGCGCATCTCTTCAAGCACGTAGCGATCACCGACCTTGGCGCGCACCAATTTTAGATTCTGGCTCTCAAGATAGCGTTCCAGTCCCAAATTGGACATGACCGTCGCAACAATACCGTCGCCAGTCAGCCGCCCGCTGCGGCTCATTGCGGTACCGAGCAGCGCCATGATCTGGTCGCCGTCAACTACACGGCCTTTTTCATCAACCACGATCAGCCGGTCGGCATCGCCGTCTAACGCGATACCGATATCTGCACCCGCTGCGACGACGGTTTCCTGCAATGTTGAGATATGAGTTGACCCACATTTGTCGTTGATGTTTTTACCGTTCGGGGTGACCCCGATAGAAGTCAACTTTGCGCCTAATTCCCAAATCGCGGTGGGTGCCACCTGATATGCCGCGCCATTGGCGCAATCGAGCACGACATGCAGGCCGTCAAAGCGGATATGCTCGGGCAGAGATGCCTTGACCGCATGGATATAGCGCCCACGCGAGTCTTCAATCCGCCGCGCACGGCCAATATCCGGGGCGGCGGCGAGTTTGGCTGGCTGATCGAGCAGGGCCTCAATTGCCATTTCATCGGCATCGGACAATTTGAACCCGTCGGGACCAAACAGCTTGATGCCGTTGTCTTCATAAGGGTTGTGGCTGGCCGATATCATCACACCCAGATCCGCCCGCATGGAACGCGTCAGAAGCGCCACCGCCGGGGTCGGGATCGGACCAAATTGGACCACGTCCATGCCAACGCTGGTAAACCCGGCGACCAACGCATTTTCGACCATATATCCCGAAAGCCGCGTATCCTTTCCGATTACGACCCGATGCTTATGGCCGCCGCGCAGAAAATGCGCGCCCGCTGCCTGTCCCACCTTCATCGCGATTTCGGGCGTCATCGCGCCTTCGTTGGTTCGTCCCCTGATACCATCGGTTCCGAAAAATTTGCGGCTCATTGCGGTGCATCCTGAACTGTTTGGCATACCCCTTAGCGCAGGCTTTCGCTGCACCCAAGCCCGAATAATTGCCTTGCGATGTTAGGGTCAGGACCTGTTAAATCCGCCTTCGAGGTTTGAGGCCATTTTGTTCAGTGCGAGGCGGCGGGCCGCAGGCTTGGTGGTTCCAAGTCAAGGCTTGCCAACGTAGCAATGGACAAAATGGGTCAAATCCCAAGGACGCCAAAATGGCTTCGATCTCGAAGCAAAATACCCTTGCCGGTAGATAACTATCGGCGGCGGGCATTTTACTCCGATATCTTCGCCATTTTGACGCCTCGAAGGCGGATTTAACAGGTCCTGACCCTAAGCCTTTGCGCTTGTTTCAAAGGGTCAAGGGTGCATAAAGATGGTGGCGACCGGGAGAACAGCAATGAAGCGCGCGGTGATAATTTTGGCGGCTTTAGTCATCGGTCTGTTGCTGGGCGTGGCAACGGGCGACGCCGTTCCCCTGCTCCGGGAAATCGCTGACGTTATCGGGACCATGTGGCTAAACGGGTTGCGGATGACGGTAATACCGCTGGTCGTGGCGCTGCTGGTGACAGGGATACTGCAAACCGCCGACGCCGCCAGTACCGGCAAGCTCGCCACGCGCGCGATATTGACAATGCTCATCGTGTTGTGGGCTGTCACCATCATGGCTGCACTCCTGACACCAGCGTTGATCGCGATGATCCCCATGCCGGACGGTGCAGGTGATGCATTGCGCGGTGCGTTGGGTACGGTGGCGCCGTCCGAACCGCCGCCCCCATTTGGCGATTTCTTGCGTGCGATGATACCCACCAACCCGATTAACGCCGCAGCCAATGATGCCATCTTGCCGCTGATCATATTCACAATTGCATTTGCTTTTGCCGCGACCCAGTTGCCTCCGGAAAAGCGCCAGACCATCAAACATTTTTTTGAAGCAATTGCCGAAGCGATGGTCGTGGTTATCGGCTGGGTTTTGCTGCTGGCCCCGCTCGGGGTGTTCGCGCTGGGTGTTGTGCTGGGGATCACCGCTGGAGCAGCGGCTTTTGGTGCACTGGCGCATTATGTGATAATCGTATCCGCCATCGGCTTTGTGATATTTCTGTCGGCCTATCTGGTCGCTATGTTCGGTGCCCGTTTCCGGTTTCTGGACTTTGTTCGCGCTGCCATTCCCGCACAAGCCGTTGCAATCTCGACACAAAGCTCGCTCGCGTCATTGCCGACAATGGTTCAAGGTGCCAAGCAGCTGGGCGTAGGTGCACGTAGCACCGATATTGTTCTGCCCATCGCCGTTGCAATATTCCGTGCCACCAGTCCGGCCATGAATATTGCAGTTGCGCTTTATGTGGCACACTGGATGGGCATTGATCTTGGCCCGCAGGAAATAGCCATTGGTGTAGCCGTTGCCGCGATCACCACTTTGGGTTCGGTCAGTCTGCCCGGAACAATCAGCTTCATTGCATCAATTGCGCCGATTTGTCTGGCAATGGGTGTGCCCATCGAGCCTTTGGGACTGTTGATCGCAATCGAGACATTTCCCGATATCATGCGGACCCTGGGCAATGTTACTATGGACATTGCAGTGACCGGCACCGTGGCACGAGCCGAAGGTGATTTGGCGACCGGAGAAAGGGCTTAGGGTCAGTTTTTCAACCAACCCACCGGAAAACGCCCGCACCATAAGCACCGAAGAAGTTATGCGCCCAGGTCGCGACCGCCCAAAAGGCTATTCCGGCAATCCACGACGTTATCCCGATCTGCCCCAGGGCGGTCAGGCGTGGGCTATAGCTGGTTTTACGCAGCCATGCGTCCCAACCGACGCCGATCAGCCTTGCCTTCTTCCTCTCCTGCGCCTTGGCCCCGGCCAACGCGAGAAAGATGATGCTGCCTGAAAAGATGAAATTGTCGATACGCGGAGCAACCAAGATATGCGCGATACCCCATAAGGCGAACGACCACATCATCGGATGGCGGGTGATTTTGTAAACCCCGAACGGTTTTTGCGCGGCCAATTTATCATCGGCACCAGGAAAGGATGGATTACGGACCAGTGAGCCGACGAACAGCACGGCCGCGACCAACGTCAGCACACTTGCCGCCGCCCAAACCACATCACCGACCGGCCAATACGGTGCGTCCTTGGGCGCGCGGCCAAATTCGACCACGACCCAAAAAAACAGCAGCAGCGAGATGCCCGAATAAACTAGGGCGAAGAGGCCCGGTCTGAATATCCGCACCATTTCGGCGCGCATCGGATGAGACATCAAAAAATGACTGCCGACAAACGCAACATTTGCCAGCATAAGCATCAGATATTCGCTCAATTTTATTCCTCCGGCCCCCGGATTTTTTGTCTCTCTAGCACAAGAGATTATTAACGGTCATAGGCCTTTGGCAGGTCACCCTCGGTTGGTCGTGCATATCGCTCGCGTAGCCGTGCCTGACGGTTGGCAAGAGGTTGTTCGACGCCGTCGATCATCACCGTTACCGCCGCGCTCGACAGTTCAAGCGGGTCCCCGTCCCAGATGACCACATCAGCAGCCTTGCCCGCCTTCAAGCTGCCAAGCCGGTCACCCATGCCCATGATTTCAGCAGGAATGGAGCTAATTGCCGCAAACGCATCATTCCAGCTCAAGCCCGTCGCCCCGGGTACGCGTTTCAGACTAACCAGATTACCGGCATATTGGGTCGAGTAACGCAACTGGTGTGAATCACGATCATTGATCATGCCGATCGCGACTTTGACACCCGCATTTTTCATTCGTCCGATATTCGACTGGGTGGCCCCCACCATTTCAAAGCTGGCGGGCAGGTCGTTGAGCGCCGATGCGATAACCGAGATGCCCGCAGCGGCAATATTGTCCGCAACCCGCCAGCCTTCACTCGCCCCGACAAACACCATTTTGATCGCAGGAAATTCTTTGCGCAAATTGATCAGGTTGTTGATGTCGTTCGCACCTTCGACATGTACCAGCAAACGGGTTTCGCCGCGCAGCACGGGCAACAACGCACGCGCATCCTCGGCACGCAACAATTCGTCGTCGAAGTTGGCGTTGCCGGCGGCATATTCCTGTGCTTCGCGTAGCATTGCGCGGAATGTTGCAAATGTCCCTGCACGGCTACCGCCCGTCAGCCCCGCGCCTGCCTCGCCAAATTCGGCAAACTGGAACGCCCGCGCTTTGGTAATTGGCGAAGCGTCGGCACCGAGATCGGCAATGGCACCCTGCCCCGCAAACATGTTGTCGCCAGCATCGGGGGCAACCACTGCACGGGTCACACCGGCGGCGCGGTTAACCGCAAACGGCGTCCGAAACGGATCGATTGCGGGTGCAATGTCGATACCAGCTGAAAAGCCGCTCTTGCCGCTGCTCTTGTCGTTGGTGCCGTTAACGGCATCGACTTCGGACAGACCAAGACGGCTGAATCCGGCAAAGACGCCAGGCGTCACCCATTTGCCGGTAGCCTCGATCCGGCGCGCGCCTGCGGGAACGACAACATTGCTCCCGGCTGCGACTATGGTTCCGTCGCGAATAACGACGGTGCCGCCATCAATCGGTGCAGTGCCGTCACCGATTACAAGCTTGCCGCCAGTAATGGCGATGGTTTCCGCAAAGACCGGGCTTGAAACCGCCAACATTATGGTTGCGAGTAGAAGATGTCTCATTTCACATCGCCTTCGCCCGGCTGGCCCAACTCAAAATCGCTCACCGGACGCCGTTTCGGGTCGGCGGAATCGAACAGCAACGCGCCATCAATCCAGACCTTCTCGGGTCGCGAATAAACGCTCAACGGATTGCCATTCCAAAGCACCACATCCGCCATCTTGCCGAGCTTCAAACTTCCGGTTTTCTCGGAAATGCCCAACGCCTTGGCCGGATTATAGGTGAGCCAACGAATGACTTCGGCATCGCTGATATTGATCCCCATCCGCCGCCCGTCGGCCTGCGCTTTGGCAGCTTCCTGGTTTAGCCGCTGAATCTGGTTTTCGTCATCGCTGTGGATAATCGTGCATGCACCAGAATTATGCACCAATGCGGCATTTTCCGGGATGGCGTCATATGCCTCCATCTTGAAGCCCCACCAGTCGGCCCAAACCGCCGAGCAGACACCCGCGTCGCGGAGCAGATCGGCGATCTTGTAGCTTTCGACGGCATGGTGAAATGTCGAAACCTTATATCCGAATTCCTTGGCCATATCGAGCACCAGTGCCATTTCGTCCGCGCGGTAGCAGTGATTGTGGATCAGGATTTCACCGTCGAGCACCCCGGCCAATGTTTCCATGCCAAGGTCGCGCACAAAGTCCTTACCGCTGTCGCGCTTCTTCCTATATTCCTGCGCCTTGATCCACGTCTGGCGGTTTACCGCCAGGTTACCCATGCGGGTTGAGGGCATCTTGCCCTTGGCGCCATAAACCCGCTTGGGATTTTCACCGCAAGCCATTTTCAGACCATAAGGCGCACCGGGGAACTTCATGCCCTGCACCGTGCGCGCATAGACGTTCTTAAGCGTAACCGAACGACCACCCATAAGATTTGCCGAACCCGGCAGAATTTGCAGCGTGGTAATACCGCCATTGACAAGCGCGCGGCTAAATCCGGGGTCTTGCGGCCAGACACTATGCTCGGCCCAAACCTCCGGCGTGGTTGGCGACGTTGCTTCATTGCCGTCGCTGTGCGCCTCGACAGAGGGGGTCGGATAGTCCCCGAGATGGCTGTGCACGTCGATGATCCCCGGCGTCACATATTTGCCGGTGCCATCGAATACAGCGATGTCCGCAGGGATAGATGTTTCCGCCCCGCCAACGCTGCTGATCTTCCCGCCCGACATGAAGACCACGCCATTATCGATCCGACCACCTTCACCATCGAATATGGTCACATTGCGAATGGCTGTGGCGATGCTGGGATAGGCTTTATAGGTCGATGGGAACGGAGCAGCGGCCTTTGCCGCTGGTTTGTCCGCCAGTTTGGAGGAGGCGCTTTTGGGCACCTCCGATGCGGAACAAGCCATCAAGGCAAGCGGCAACAAACAGGCCGTGTAACGGGCCGCACGGACAAGAACCATTTTTAGCTCCGTGTTGTTGGGTGAACCCCAGCTGCCGCAGGCTCGCCCGCTTCCGCAGCACCTTCGAGGCCTGCATCGTCGCGCAGCGTATCGAGGTGCATCAGCTTCTTAATCAGTGGCGATACCACCACCACCAGCACACCAAAGCCGATCGCGTAAAGCCCGATGGTGCCATAGACCGACATCACCAGTTCCTTACCTGCGCCTTCCCCGCTGGCATTTTCCGACCCCGTCGCAGACGCAATCAGTCCAGCAGCAAAGTTACCGGTGGCCGATGCAAAGAACCATGTGCCCATGATGAGGCTGGCCATATGCGCCGGAGCGAGGCGGTTCATCGCACTGAGGCCAACGGGCGACAGGCAAAGCTCACCGGTGGTGTGGAAGAGATAGATCAGGAAGATGAAGATGACTGGCGTGGCGTTTTCCATGCCGACGGCTTCAGCACCCCATTTGAGGATAAGGAAACCCAGACCGAGCTGCATCATAGCGAGGCCGAACTTGACGGGGGTGGAAGGTTCCATGCCCTTTCTGCCTAGCCAAGTCCACAATCCGGCGAATAATGGTGCCAGCAAGACGATGTAGATCGCGTTGATCGACTGAAATACCGAAGCTGGCACCCCACCGCGATCAACGTGCCGGTCGGTGAACAGATTGAGCGATGAGCCCGCCTGTTCAAACAGCGCCCAGAACAGGATTGACCCAAGGATCAGGAACATCGCAGCAAAGATACGGTCGCGGTCTTCGGCAGGTAACTTGATAACGGCAGTACCGAGTACATAGAGCACCAGAAAACCGCCCGCGACGCCCAGCAAAGTGCCGACAATTGCTTGATTCTGTACCAACCACCACACAATAGCGACCGCGACCAGACCGGAAAGATAGAGCAGCCATTCAAACTTGATGCCCATGACAGTCGACGTCAGCTTCGCCGGTTCAGCCGGTTCGCCGCGACCGAGCAGCAATGGCTTGAAGTACACAAATACAATCAAACCAAGCAGCATGCCAAAGCCCGCAGCACCGAAGCCATAAGCCCAGCCATAGGTCTGACCCAGATAACCGCAAAGGATCGAACCGAGCGCCGCGCCCAAGTTAATGCCCATGTAGAAGATCGTGTAGGCACCATCACGGCGGACGTCAGTGCGCGGATAAAGTTGACCGACAATCACCGAAATATTGGCCTTCAGGAAGCCCGAGCCAACGATGATGAAGGCGAGCGCAAGCCAGAAGATGTTGAGGCTGGCCGCATCCTGCCCGCCGTCGCCTTCAAAACCCATCATGAAGTGGCCAAATGTCAGCAGGACTGCGCCATAAAGCACCGCCTTTCGCTGCCCTAGCCAACGGTCGGCAAGATAACCGCCAATTACCGGGGTGATGTAGACAAGTGCTGTATAGGCACCATAAATGACACTCGCTTCGCCGTCCGAATATAACCAATGTTGAGTCAGATAGAAAATCAGCAGCGCGCGCATGCCGTAGTACGAAAAGCGTTCCCACATTTCCGCGAAGAACAACACGAACAACCCCTTGGGATGCCCCATGAACGTTCCGGCTGCGTCCCCGTCCTGTGCATATGATGTCGCCATTGAGCGAAATCCCTTCATTTTGATTATGTGCCTGAAGCTCCTCCCCGGAGCTATTGACGGGCAGCCTACCGAAAAAATTGCGCCTGTGAAGAATTTTATTGCGCGGGGGTAAAATTCGACGAATAGCGATGCCATGTTCAATGATCTCACCTCGCCGCTAACGTTCCTCGCCACCCGCCGCTCCGGCAAGCCGCGCGATATGGTCGCACCCGGCCCCGATGCGGTGACGCTCGATGCAATATTTCAGCTTGCAATGCGCACGCCCGACCATGGCAAGCTTTTCCCTTGGCGGTTCGTGACCATCCACGACAGGACGGCCTTGGCGGCGCTGATGGAGCGGGCATTTGTTTTGGCTAATCCAGATGCGCGGGCCTCCCAGATCGAAGCGATAACCGCACCCGCATTTATGGCGCCGACTTTGGTCGTCCTCGTTTACGCGCCGCAAACCAGCGCCAAAATCCCGGCATGGGAACAGGAAATGAGCGTTGGCGCAGTTGGCATGAACTTGCTCCATGCCACCCATGCGCAAAGTTTCGTCGCCAGCTGGATCACCGGTTGGGCATGCTATGATGAAACCGTCCGCGTCGGCATTTGCCAGGGCGATGAACGGATTGCCGGTTTCTTCTACATTGGCACGGCTGGCCTGCCGCTCGAAGAACGCCCACGCCCCGACCCCGCCATGATCATTCGCCACTGGCCCTGACAATGCGTTCCAAACCTGCGCACCCTTGACGCGCGCTACTGTATTATGGCAGTAAGGGACTTATGAAAAGCGATGCCAAGCCGGTCTATCTGAAATTGCGTGACGTAATCGCGGCTGCGATTCTTGATGGTGATTTTTCCGAAGGGGATATGCTGCCGTCGGTGCGCGCTTTTGCTGCAGACCAGGGTGCCAATCCGCTGACCGTCGCCAAGGCGTACCAGCTGTTTCAGGACAACGGACTGGTTGATGTGAAGCGCGGCGTCGGCTTATTCGTAGCTCCGGGCGCGGTCGCCAAATTGCGCAGCTTTGAACGCGACCATTTCGTCAAAAATGTCTGGCCCGAGGTAAAGGCCCAGATGCAGCGCGCGGGGATCGATCCGGCGGAATTGCTGGCAAGAGCCTAAGGCTTGTTGGGATTCAGATAGTCACTGACTGATAATTAAGAACTATCGTCATTCCCGCCCTTCGACTGCCCGCAGGGCGGGAATGACGAAGTGTTTATAAACACGCCCTAAGAGTTTCGAAAGGCCAACCGCGCCTGCCTTAATTCACGCGCAACCCCGACGTTATCCGGCATCAAAATCACCGCTTTTTCGAGCAACTCGACTGCTGCCTTTGGTCGCTTGCCCGATTTCAGCAGAACCTGCCCGTAAACATGCGTCACCATAAAATTGGCGGGCACAATACGGTAAGCAGCGGCGGCCTCCCGGATCGCGGCATCATGCTGCCCGGCGCCTGAATAGCCGCGGGCCAGATTGGCCAGCAATATGCCGTCGTTATTGCCCACCCGTGACCGCACACGTTCAAGCAGCAGCACCGCATTTTTCCAGTCACCGGCATCAAGTGCGCGATATCCGGCGAGCCTTTGCCCGGCGAGGCTCGTTGGATTGAACGCCAAATAGGCAGCGAGTGTTTCACCGGCTCCTTTGGCATCACCAGATCGTTCTAGCCCATCGACTAGTCTCAGCATCACCGGCTCGGTAAAGCTGATAGCACGCGCCTGTTGGTAGGCAGTGACGGCTTGCGGCAAATTTCCCCGCGCAGCCTCGACGTCACCCACCAATATATGCGCGTCGGCAACGCCCTGATTGCCCGCCTGCAACCGCGTCGCTTCGGCAATTGCGGTATCAAGGTCGCCCGATGCCATTAAAGCACGAATATATGGTACGATTATCCGTGCATCGTCGGGCGCATGTCGGGCTTCCTCGGCGGCACTCGACAACGACTGGATTTCTGCAAATGGTAGGCTCGGACGGAGTACAAAACGCACCGCGTCATCAAGGGCACCAGTCGCACGGTCCCTTTGACCGCTTGCTTCAAAGGCGCGCGCTGCCAACATCAGGCTATAGCTATCAGCGTCGGCGCGCTCTGCTATCGGGCGGATCACATCCAGCGCATCAAGCGGATTACCAGCCCGGTACATCGCCTGGGCAAGCAACGTCCGCACCGTCAGGTTGCGGGGCTGCATTGCCAAAAGCCGCTGGAACTGATCGATGGAACGGTTGAAATTTCCCAGTTCATATTCGCAGATCGCGTCGAGCAACATCGGTCCCGGCAATTCGTTGAACTTTGCGCCGGCGCGCGGCAAAACCCGTTTCGCAAGATCGCAATTGCCTGCGCGTGCCGCTATTATCGCCTGCATATAGAACGCCCTGGCATTACCGCCGTCGAGCGAGATGATCTTGCGTGCAACCGTCAGCATATCAGCATTGCGCCCGACCTCACCCAGTGTCAGGGCGTATTCCCCAAGCAAGGGTACGTCGCTGCCATCGATCTGCAGCCCGCGTTCAAACCACGGCAAGGCAGCCACCAGCCCGAATTGCGACCGCATCAATCGCGCGCGAAATTCGATGGCGCGGACGTTATTAGCGTCGAGTGTGAGCGCGTAGTCGACAGCCTCAATCGCGCCCTTCTGGTCCGCAGAGACGAATCGTAACCGCGCCAAATCGGTCCAGACCATGCTGTCTTTCGGCGCAAGCCTCACCGCTTCGTCAAAGGCAGCCTGTGACGCGGCAAAGTCGCCTTTTTCTAACTGTATCCGGCCCATAATCCGGTTGGCATATGCACGGTTGGCACCGGGGATATCGGGATCGGCCAGCACCGCCATCGCCCGGTCGAGGTCACCCTGCATCCAATAGCTCTGCCCCAAAAGATGGGCGACGCTAGCTTTGGGTACACCTGCCGCGACTGCTTTTTCCAGCGCCGATTGCGCGGCTAGAGAGTCGAACAGGTCTAGCGACACCTGCGCCTGCGCTATCAGCACGTCGGACCATTTCGGGTCAGCTTTGACCGCATTCATCAACGCAATCCGCGCCGCGCGCAGGTCGTTTTTCTTCAGATGATCCTGCGCCTCGGCATATGCTTCGCGCGCATCATCGCTGGGTCGGGCCTGCAATGCGAAACGCGCGGCGAGGCCGCCCGTAAGGATAATCGCGGCCATAATGGCCATGCGAATATATGTGTTGCGTTGCCGTGCCAACGTCAGTCCATATCAGAGCTGCAGATCATATTGCTTGAGCAGATCGTAAAGCGTCGGGCGGCTAATCCCCAGCAGCTTGGCCGCGCTTGAAATATTGCCCTCTGTCCGCGAAATCGCGCGTTTGATCGCCTTGCGGTCGGCTTGTTCGCGTGCGGCCTTCAAATTGAGCAACAATGTGTCATCATCGTCACCAAATTCCAGATCATCAGCGCTAACAAATTTGCCATCAGTCATGATCACCGCACGCTTCAGCCGGTTCTCCAGCTCACGAACATTGCCCGGCCAGTCCCACTGGTCGATTGCTGTCAGCGCGCTGCTCGACAATCCTTTGACCGACGGGTTCATCTCTCTCGCAAAGCGGTGGAGGAAATGTTTGGCGAGCAAAACCGAGTCCCCGGTGCGCTCGCTCAGCGACGGAATGTTGACCGTCACTTCGGCAAGCCGGTAATAGAGGTCGTCGCGGAATGTTTTCTCGGCTAGCATCTGGTTCAGATTGCGATGGGTAGCGCAGACAACGCGTACGTCGACCGGGATGCCCTTACGGCCGCCAATTCGTTCGATCACGCGTTCTTGCAGGAAACGCAGCAGCTTTACCTGCAATGGCAATGGAATATCGCCCACTTCATCGAGAAAGAGCGTGCCGCCGTTGGCAATCTCTATCTTGCCCTCGGTCATTTTGACCGCACCGGTAAACGCCCCTTTTTCGTGGCCGAACAGTTCGGATTCCAGAAGCGTTTCGGGGATCGCGCCGCAATTGATTGCCACAAATGGTTTGTCGCGCCGGTCGCTGGCATTGTGCAGTCCGCGCGCCAGCAATTCCTTGCCGGTTCCGCTTGCACCCAATAGCATCACCGACACACCGGTATCGGCGACCCGTTCAATGGTCCGCGCGACCTTCAGCATTTCGGGTGACGCGGTAATGATGCTGCCCAATAATGTTTCGCCACCTGGGTCGGGTTGCTGTAATTTTTGGTTTTGCAATTCGAGTTGGCGAACATGAAACGCACGGCGAACGATCAGATGCAATTCGTCAATATCGACGGGTTTCTGGTAAAAGTCCCAGGCCCCCGCCGAAATCGCCCGGAGCGCGCTTTCGCGCGCGCCGTGACCCGACGCGACGATGATTTTCGTGTCGGACTTCAGCTTCAGCATTTCGTCCAGTAGGGCAAAACCCTCGCTCACACCGTCCGGATCGGGCGGCAGACCAAGATCAAGCGTTACCACATCGGGTTCCTCCGACCGTAAGAGCGTCATCGCTTCTTCACGGTTTGCGGCGCAGAACACCTCAAAGTCTTCATAAGACCATTTGAGCTGCTTTTGCAGGCCCAAATCATCTTCGACGATCAGCAGTTTTTGCTTTGTTTCGGCCATCAGGCTGCCTCTTCTCTTCTGGCGTCGCCACCATGTTCATGTGCGGCGGGTAACAATAAGGTGAATGTCGTGCCTTTGCCGACCCTGCTATCGACCCGCAACTGACCTCCCATCGACGTAGCAAGCGCGCGCGCTTCATAAGCGCCGATGCCAAAGCCGCCGTCTTTGGTTGACTCGAAAGGCTTGAACAATTGGGTCGACATAAAGGCCTCGGTCATGCCAACGCCCGTATCGGCAATGTTGATCGCAATCTCGCTCCCTTGGCGACGGCAAGAAATCCTGACCGGTGAACCGTCGGGTGATGCCTCGATCGCATTTTGCACCAGATGGCCAATGATGGCCTCAATCCGGGCGGCATCTGCCACCGCCAGCATGCCGGCCGAGATGTCCGCTTCAATTGGATAAATAAGTCTTTTGGCATGAACCGAGTTCAGCACCGCTTCACCAATGTCGATGGTAGCCGGTATCGCGTGGCGGGTCTGGTTGTGCTGCGACAGCCGCGCCAACAGTTCGTTCATTTTGCCGACCGACGATTGCAATGTTTCAATCATATCCGCCTGAAAATCTGGCTTGCTCGCATGCTTTTCGGCATTGCGCGCCAGAATACTCAACTGGCTGACCAGGTTCTTGATGTCATGCATCACAAAGGCGAAACGCCGGTTAAATTGCTCGAACTGCCGGTTCTCCGCGAGCGCCTGATGGCTTGAAGCCTCCGCCAGATAACTCGCCAACTGGCGACCCACGACCCGCAACATGTCAAGATCTTCCCAATCAAGCGCACGCGGCAACCGCGGCCTTGCCAATATCGCCAGCCCTGCCAGCCTGCCAAAATGCACGAGCGGCACCACAGCCCACGTCTGTTGTTCGTCATACCACCATTGCGGCACAGCGCGCGGGTCGCAACGGGTGTCGGTGCCGGCGCGCATCTCGTCCATCGACAATATATGTCCTGTGGATTCAAAAAACGGCATGGTTTGGGAAGTGACACAATGGGCAGGCACATGAGCAGTCGCCCAGTTCCACCGGGCCTGCAACGTCAACCGGCCCTGTTCGTCAGGCACCAGCAACAGCCCTGCCGGGCTGTCAAATATGTCTGCCAGCGATTTTACCACACGTTCGTAAAAGGGTGCGGCCTCCTTTGAAGGAAAGCCGATAGTATCGGCAAACCGCATCCATTCGGACCGATAGTCATAGCGATGCTGGAAGAAATTTTTGACGATGACAACGTTCAGCCACGCACGAAATCGCCCCGATGGCAGGACCAGCAAGGCGACCAGCGACATGCCGAAAATGAGCGTGATCTGGGCCAACCGGACATAGTTGCCGCCAATTAATTCCATGGCGGTGGCCAAAAACACCATGCCGACCAGATATGCCCCGATGACCAGCAGCGAGACGGACTGGAACGCCACTGAACGGGAAAGCCGAAGCCGCCAATTGCTGTTGCGTCTGGTTGCCATTACAAACACCGGTGCCAGCAGAGTGGTCGCAATTCCGCGTGCCGCAACCAGTTCGGTCGAAAGCTCCGAAGTCAAATAGGCAATAGTGTAAAGATTAAGATCGAACGTCCACATTGCCGCCAGCGCCGCCATCGGCAGGCTAATGCCCCAACGGGCTTCGGGAGCGGAAACGGTGTACAGATTATGCACGAGGACAAGCGCGCCAACCGCGTAAATCATTCGTACGAGCAGCGTTGATTGCATTGCAATCTGGCCCGCCATCGTGCCCGCAGATGTAGAGAAACTGGCTATATCAACAACCGGCTGGCACAGTAGCACCATCAGCAACACGAGATAAATCACACTAACGGTCCGTGGTTGCCGCTTGCCCTCCCCGCTGCGCAGCAAGAAGAACATGAAACCCAGCCAGGCAAGGTTGCGGGCGCTTTCACCCATCAAGGCCAACAGGCTGGCAGGTCCAGATATCGTTGCCGCCAAACCCCACAAGGCAGTCAAGGCCATTGCCGTGATCAGCACAATCTGCTGCCGGTTCGCCCATCCATATTGGTGGACGATCCAGATCGCGAGTGTCGCATAGCCAAAGGCGACAGCGGCATGACCCCAAAAACTGAGGAAGGGCAGCAGCATATCCATCAACGCGCGCCCTCCGGCCAGATCACGACGCGTATTGTCTGCAGCAGGATTAAAATGTCGAGAAACGGTGTATAATTTTTGGCGTAGTAAAGATCATATTCCAGCTTGTGCCGCGAATCCTCTATCGATGCGCCATAAGGATAATTGATCTGCGCCCAGCCCGTAATCCCGGGCTTTACCATATGGCGTTCGGCATAATAAGAAAGCTGGGTTTCAAGGTCCGCCACAAATTCTGGCCGCTCCGGCCGAGGACCAACGAAGCTCATTTCACCCTTCAATACGTTCCATATCTGTGGCAACTCGTCGATCCTGACCTTGCGGATCAACCGGCCCACCATCGTAATCCGCGGATCATCCTTTTCGGCCCAAACGGCCTTGCCATCGGTTTCCGCATCGGATCGCATCGAACGCAATTTGACCACGCTATAATTCTGGCCAAACAGCCCAACGCGTATCTGCCGGTAAAAAGCCGGACCTCTGGTTTCAAGTTTTACCAAAATGGCGAAAAGCAAAATGGCAGGTGCGGTAAACATCAACAGGATCAAGCTGGCAGCAATGTCAAACAAACGTTTGGCAATTCCCGACAACCTGCGCCCTGACGAGAAACCGTCGGAAAAAATCAGCCAGCTTGGATTGACGCTGTCAAGGTCGACACGCCCGGTTTCGCGCTCCAGGAAACTGGATATCTCGTTGACGTGAACACCCGTCGTTTTAATCCGCAACAAGTCGCTGAGCGGCAACGCGTTACGCCGCTCTTCCAGCGCTAGCACCACTTCGCTGGCACCCAGTTTCACTACAAAATCTGCCAGATTATATATTGCGCTGCGATCGATGGCTTCGGGGATCACCCGTTTGCTTTCATCCATGGCGATAAACCCGACAACGAGAAATCCCGATCCTGGCTTTGCTTCAAGGTCTTTGATCCGCTGCGCCCGGCGACCCGCGCCCAGCACCAGCAGCCGCCGCTTGAACCCCTCGCCGCCAACCAGACTGCCCAGCAACGCACGGCTGACCGCCAGATAGATGAAAGCGAGGACCATCGCGTAAAGCGAATTGGAACGCCACAACGTCATGCCCGGCAGGACAAATGCCATGACCGACTGGAAGATCACGCCCAATGATACGGCAACCAGCAACCGTGCAATCGCAAAACGCAGCGATTGAAGCGCATCGGGGCCATAAACCCCGACCGCCATCGCCGCGACTTGCACCGATGCTGCAAAAGTAAGCAGTTGGCCGAACCGGTTGCCGATATAATCGACATGCATATTGATCTGGTTAGCGCGGATAACCCAGGCGGTTTCGGCGGCCGCGATCAGCAGGAAAAAATCCACCATCGCCAGAAAAAGCACAGCGTAAGGGATATAATGTTTGAAAAGCCTTATCATACCTTGCGCATTCGCCCGTAACTGTCCCGACATTTTTACAGGCTAAAGGTAAAGTGTCGCTTAATTTTACACTATTTGGATAACGCCAAGGAACAAAAGAATAAATTTTGCGATTTCACCAACTGGCGACGCAGACCAAAAGCCGCTAGAATTCACGTCATAAGATACAAGGAACCCCGTCTTGCTTATCACCCCAGTCATATTATCCGGCGGCGGCGGCACACGGCTTTGGCCGATGTCGACACCTGCGCAGCCCAAACAGTTTTTGGCGCTGACCGGCGACGAAACCATGTTCCAGATGACATTGCGCCGGACGATGGATCGCAACCGGTTCACCGCCCCGATCATCGTGGCCAATGCCGCGCATGCCGAATTGGTCGAGCAGCAATTGGCAGCAATCGGTATCGATGATGCCCTGCTGTTGCTGGAACCTTGCGCGCGCAATACCGCACCCGCCATCGCGCTGGCGGCGCTTTCAGTGGGCGATCCGAAGGCACCCATACTGGTCATGCCCAGCGACCATGTAATCCTGGATCAAGCCGCCTTTGATGCCGCAACCGATGCCGTGTTGCCGTTGGTCAGCGACGGCTGGCTGGCGACCTACGGTATAGCACCCACCGGGCCTGAAACAGGCTATGGTTATATCCAGACCGGCGAGGCAATTGGCATCGGCGTCCATCAAGTCGCCCGTTTTGTCGAAAAGCCCGATGCTATCCGGGCCCAGGCAATGATTGACGGCGGCGATCATGTCTGGAACGGCGGTATCTTCCTGTTCCGCGCCGATATCTATCTCGGCGCTTTGACGGTGCACGCCCCGGACATGCTCCACTCAGCGCAGAACGCGATGCAACAAGCGACACGGGACGGCGGGCGGCTTTATCCGCAGGCGGACGCCTTTGCTGCCTGCCCTTCGGACAGCATCGATTATGCGGTTATGGAAAAAGCCGACCGCGTTGCAGTCGTCCCCGTAGCCATGGGTTGGTCGGACGTCGGCAGTTGGGATGCGCTGCATGAACTGGGCGGTAAGGATGAAGGCGGTAATGCGACCATCGGCTCGGTCCGCTTGTCAGAAGCCAGCGGCAATCTGATCCACGCTGACGGTATTCGCGTGTCGGTACACGGGGTTGATGATCTGATCGTCGTCGCCAATGGCAAGGAAGTGCTGATTTTGCCGCGCGGGAGCAGCCAGAAGGTGAGAGATTTCGCCCGTTAAGCACGAAAAAAGCCCCCTTCCGCTGCAAGAGGAAGGGGGCAGAAGTACCTGCACCAAGGGGTCGCTACCCGGCACGGCAAACATAATAGATATTGATTATGTCGTGCGGAAGTCGGTGGGTTTTCACTTCGGTGAATCCCGCATCTTCCAACATCGACAGCGCAAGCTGTCCACCCCAAGCCGCACCCAAACCTACCCCGCCCTGTGCGGTTTCTTATTAGGGACGGTCTCGGGAATATTCCGATAGGGGTTGGACATAGGGTTAGGCCTTTTTCGCGAGTCCAAAACGCGGGATTTGATATTCGGGGCGCAGCCAGCGGATTTTGCCTTCGGCTTCTTCTTTTGCGCGTTCGGCGTTTAGGGCGACCAGCCGCGTGACGATTTCGGACGGGCTTAAATCAGCGGGCCAGCCATAGGCCTCTGCGACGGCGGCATCGAGTTGTTCGTGCAGGCGGTTGACGATCCCTGCCCTCGCCTGCGCTGCGCGGGCCTGTTCGATGAAATCGAGCGCGGTGCCATTACGCAACTTGTCACGCCAGTTGTAGATTTCGGTCATGGTCAGTCCGGCGACTTCGGCCAATGCGGCCTTACGGGTTTCGTCGAGTTCTTCGGCGAGTTCTGCGATGATGGCGCGTTGGTCGGGGGTGGGGTCGGGGAATGGGAAGGGGTCGAAGCATTGGGATTTTGTGTAGCGCGAGTCATTACCGACACCGAGCCAACTGCATGAGGCCAACACCCATTCAGTGTGAACCCGAGATGACAAAACACCGAGATGGAACGCATCGTCGCTCCCGATCGCAATAATCATATGGCCGGGCAAATAGGTCGTATCGACAAATTGAAACACACGGTGCTTTGTCGTTTCTGTTGTAGCGATGTAATTACGCAATCCTACATTAGCGGCCCGTAATTCTGGGCGCACCCGCCCAAACAGCCACCACTTTTCCCGAAATGCTTTATCAGCATTGCGGTCGCGTTCGGGCTTCACGGCAGAGTACAAATGCTGATACGCCGCCCTATATTTCTGCCGCGCCGACTTCTCATCGAGCCCAGCAAAATCAATCACAAACTCATCTCCTGACCGCTGCGTCAAATCGCTACCTCCGAGAAATGGACGAATGACTTTGTTCGAGTCCTCCCCGTCGAGTTCAATTAGACGCATCGCCTCATTTCGCTTCACCCTAAACCCACGCCCAGCGAGCATCATGCCGTTGCAAGAAAGTCCGTCGTTAGATTTCAGGGGGCGCGACGCCGTTACATCAGCGCCGACGGTTAAATCGGGGTTGATCAGCCCCTTCATGGAGCGTTCCTCAAGAACCGGATTGTCCGATTGCAGCCCCTGTTCGCGGACAATCTCCACCAGCGTGCCGTCATGCGCGCCTGCCTTTGCCACGGTCATGGCAATGCGGACGGCGGCGGCGTCTTTGGTTGATTTGGTCCACGGGTGGTCGGGAATGGCGAGGATGAGGGATAGGCCGCTTCGATCCTCCCCGGCACGGGGAGGTGGCGCGCCAGAGCGAAGCGACGGCGTGACGGAGGGGTCCCCGCTATCCGCACGCGAAGACCTTCCCGAGAGGTGGGCCCCCTCCACCACTTCGTGGTCCCCCTCCCCGTTCCGGGGAGGATTTTTAGACAAATACCCCTCGATCACGCGCCTGCTGAATGTCTGGGTAATGCTGTTGGTGGTGACAAAACCAAAGCGGATCAGCGGCGAGTTTTTTGCAACGAGAATATGCGCCGCCCTGTCCCACCATTGCATCACAAAATCGGCGGATTTTGGCACGCGCGGATTGGCTTTCCACAGTGCCTCGGCATAATCATCCCCTAAGGCTGAGCGCATCATCGAACCTTTGCCAATAAACGGCGGATTGCCGATGATGAAGTCCGCCTCCGGCCAGTCGGGTATCATCGGGTTTTCGGTATCGGCCTCGCCCGTCGGTTTATGGCGCAACACGGCATCATATCCGGCATGGCCGCCAAAATTGATATTGCCGAATTGTTTGAGCACCGGCTGCGGCGCGGCGTCGGGATCATTCTTCATCCGCCAGCGAAGCCAGCCGATCCACAGCACAAGTTCGGCAATCACCGCCGCGCGCGGGTTGAGTTCAAGCCCCAAAAACTGCTGCGGCCCGACCTTGGGTTCGGCGTGCCCGCCCAATTGGCGGATGGTTTCGATCACATCCGATTCCAGCCGCATCAGGTTTTCCATTGCGACGTACAAGAAATTGCCGGTGCCGCAGGCTGGATCGAGGATGCGGAGAGATGCGAGGCGGGTGTGGAAGTTGGTGGCTGCTTCGAGGGATAAAGCCCCCTCCCCCCTGTGGGGAGGGATGGGGTGGGGGCCAGACGCGTCTGCGTCTGAAGGAATTATTGCGGGTGCATTCGACGTTTGCGTCTTTGGTGCAGCAGACGCTGCACGCCCCCCAATTTGATCCTCCCCCACAAGGGGGGAGGGAGAAACAATCCCCTCCCACTCCCCATCCAGCACGTCCATGATGGTCGCCTGCACTAACCGCTCGACATAAGGACGCGGGGTATAATGGGCACCGAGTTTTGCGCGCTCGCCGGGTGTTAGAGCCTGTTCAAGCAAAGTGCCGAAAATCGCTGGCTCGACCTTTGTCCAGTCGGCCTTTGCGGCGACCACCAGCTCGCCCCGGTCCGCATTCGACAAGGAATAGGTTTTGGACGATGCAAATAGCCCACCGTTGAAATAGCGAACATCGCCCCCGATGGCCGAGGCATAGCGGATTCCATCGGCGCGGCCCATGACTTGCCATAATTGCGCAAGCTCGGGTTCGAATGCGGCTTCGTTCTCGACGGTTTTTTCAAGGAAGGCGGTGAAGCTCTTTTTGGGAAGCAAGCCAACATCTTCGGCAAACATGCAGAAGATGACCCGCATCAGGAACAATGCGGTTTCTTCGATCGCAAGGCTGCGCACGCTGTCAGTGGATTCGCTGGTTTTCAGGCGCTGTGTCGATTCAAGCCACTGCGATACGTCGGCCAATCGTTTGGCAATGCCGCGCGACACCTCCGCCGATTTGGCGCGCGGGTCAATGCTCGACGGGTTGGTCCAGATGGCGCGGAAAATTTCCTGAACGTCGTCACCTGTAAAACGGGCGATGTCGAAGCGGTAGCTTTGCTGGTCGGGGAAATAGCCATAGCCACGGCCATTGCCCGAATAATCGAAATACACCTCGAATGCGCGGCCAACGTCGCAGACAATCAGGAACGGCGGCCACGGATGGTTTGACGGCAGGTTGACCGCATAACGCTTTGCCTGCGCCAATGCATCGCGCATCAACCGGTCATAGCGCGCACCCGATGGCGATGCCGGAGCATCCTCACCCACGTCGAACAATTCCGATTGCTGTTTTTGCGCATCGGACAGTTTCGACTGTTTGGCCTCAAGAATGAAATGGCCTTTTTTGTAAAGATCGATTGCGCCGGTATTGCCGCCAGCGCCGCCGCCCTGCACCGGGCCTTCAAACTGATAATCGCCCAATACGCCAGCGGCAGCAGGTTGCGGCAATGGCAGACCGAGTGCCTGACAGAAGTCGTTGATGAACTGACCGTAATTGGCGCGCTCTTGCCCGCCTGTTACGCCCCGCCACTTATTAATGAAGGCCCCGATGTTCATTGACGGCCTGTCTGCCCATAAGTCCTATACCAATCAAGCAAAGAACAAAGTTATCCGTAACTAATCCCCCGCGAACGCAAACGGCGTCAATCCGCGTTCCCGCTCGTTGAACACCAGCACCCTGCCCGCCGGCGGCGCGCTTCTTTGCGGGCATTCGGGCCTTGTGCAAGCGGCGCAACCCAGCCCGATGGCGGTGGCGGGACCATTGTTCAGGTCGATGCCGCGCGCCGCCGCCAAGGGTGCTGCCAGTTTGGCGTCCAGCCCTAGGCAGATCGCAAATTCGGCATCGACGCCGCCGGACATTCCGGCTTGAGGGTGGACTGTGCGCGACAAAGTGAACCAGCGGCTATTGTCCTCCAGTTCGACCAGATGCGGGTTCAGGCGGCCCGGGCGGTCAAAGGCGTGATGGACATGCCATAAAGGGCAGCGGCGGTCGGTTTCAACAAGTGGCGACCCGCTTGCCCCGGCGTATCGTTTGCTGCTTTGTCCGGCGCGGTCGATGCGGAGCATGAAGAACGGCAAGCCGCGTTGGCCGACGCGTTGCAGCGTGGTCAGCCGGTGGGCGATTTGTTCAAAGCCTGCGCCAAAGCGGCGTTGCAAAAGAACAATGTCATAACCGGTTGCCTCACATGCCCGAAGGAAACGCGCATAAGGCATCATCACCGCAGCGGCGAAATAGCTGGTCAGGTGACGGCGGTAAATACGCTCACCCGCCCTGTCGGTGAAATCGGCACCCGCCGCCAATGCATCGATTTCGGGTTTCGCTTCGATTTCGGCAAGCTGAAATGCGGCGGCGAAGGTGCGGCTGGCGGAATCGAGTGTTTCACTGAGTTGCAACTGGCGCGCGTGCAGGTCCAGACGGCGCAGACGATCCGGCATGACATCGAATGGCAGGATGCGAATGCTCAATTGATGTTTGACGCGCAGCCGTTCGCTGATCGCGCCGTATAGATCGGCGTTGGCGAGGCGCAGATCATCAGCGAGGGTTTCGGCTTGCACATCAAGATCGGCGAAATGGTTACGCCAGCGTTCTATTTCGCGGCGGACGGCGGCGATCGCTTCGGGTTCGATATTTGCACCACCCGCACCACCATGCGCGCCACCCGAAATACGGTCAAAAGCACGGGCAAATGCCTCCGCTGCGTCGGGGCTGGCGGCAATCCATTCTTCGACTTGCGCGCGATCAATATTCAGGTCGGCAAACATCGGGTCGGTCAGGCGGCGGCGGATCGCCTCGACCCCGCCGCCGGGCGTTGCTCCGGTGAGTGTGCGGGGGTCGAAATCGTATCGCTCGGCCAGGCGGAGTAACAGGGCCGCAGTTAACGGCCTCTGGTTACGCTCGATAAGGTTGAGATAAGAGGGGGAGACGCCCAGCGCCTCGGCCATCGCCGCCTGGGTCAGGCCGTTGGCGCGGCGGATACGGCGGATCGCGTGACCCGCATAAAGCTTTTGCTCGGACATCCATCATATTTGTCATATAATTTACAACATGACAACATTAACCTTCTATTGTGCGACGCACATACAACAAATATTACAAAACTGACTCGCTCCTATGGGTGATCATTGTTAATCTCCTCCCAGAAAACACGCTCTCCCAAAGGATTTCGTCAATGTCATATCAAGACCATATCAGCAGCACCGGCCAACTCATCACCAGCAAAGGCGGAACATGGAGCGGCATAAGCCCCGAAGCTGTTGCCCGCATGCGCCTGCAGAACCGCTTCCTAACCGGCCTCGACATCGCCCGCTATACCGCAAAGATCATGCGCGAAGATATGGCCGCTTATGACGCGGATTCGAGCCAGTACACCCAGTCTTTAGGCTGCTGGCACGGTTTCATCGCGCAGCAAAAAATGATCTCCATCAAAAAGCATTTCGGTACCACGAAGCGCAAATATCTTTATCTTTCGGGCTGGATGGTCGCCGCTTTGCGCTCTGATTTCGGTCCCCTGCCCGACCAGTCGATGCATGAAAAGACCAGCGTTCCGGCGTTGATCGAAGAACTCTACACCTTCCTGCGTCAGGCAGACAGCCGCGAACTCAACCTTCTTTTCCGGGAAATCGACGCGGCACGCGGTGCTGGCGATACCACCAAAGAAGCAGAGCTGCTCGATCAGGTCGAAAATTTCCAGACGCATGTCGTGCCTGTCATCGCCGATATCGATGCAGGCTTTGGCAATGCCGAAGCAACCTATTTGCTTGCCAAGAAGATGATCGAAGCCGGCGCTTGCGCGTTGCAGATCGAAAATCAGGTTTCGGATGAAAAGCAATGCGGCCATCAGGATGGCAAGGTAACCGTTCCGCATGAGGACTTCCTCGCGAAGATCCGGGCGTGCCGTTATGCATTCCTCGAACTTGGTGTCGAGGATGGCATTATCGTCACGCGCACTGACTCGCTGGGTGCAGGCCTTACCAAACAGATCGCGGTATCAAGCGAGCCCGGCGACATCGGCGACCAGTATAACAGCTTCCTCGATTGCGAAGAAATTGACCCGGCGACGGCGAAAAATGGCGATGTCATCATCAACCGCAATGGCAAGATGTTACGGCCCAAGCGCCTGCCGAGCAACCTTTACCAGTTCCGCGCCGGAACCGGCGAAGACCGTTGCGTGCTCGACAGCATCACCTCGCTTCAGAACGGTGCCGACTTGCTCTGGATCGAAACCGAAAAACCGCATGTCGAGCAAATTGCAGGCATGATGGACCGTATCCGCGAAGTCGTTCCGGGTGCCAAGCTGGTTTATAACAACTCGCCATCGTTCAACTGGACGCTCAATTTCCGCCAGCAAGTCTATGATGCGATGAAGGCGGAAGGGCTTGATGTTACCGAATATGACCGCGCTGACCTTATGAGCGTGAAATATGACGGGACCGAGCTGGCCGATCAAGCCGACAAACGCATCCGCACGTTCCAGGCCGATGGTGCAAAGCGGGCGGGTATTTTCCATCACCTGATCACTTTGCCGACCTATCACACCGCAGCCTTGTCCACCGACAATCTGGCCAAAGAATATTTCGGAGAAGCAGGTATGCTGGGGTATGTTCTGGGTGTACAGCGTCAGGAAATTCGCCAAGGTATCGCTTGCGTGAAGCACCAGAATATGTCGGGTTCGGATATTGGCGATGACCATAAGGAATATTTCGCTGGCGAAGCGGCACTGAAGGCAGGCGGCGCGCACAACACCATGAACCAATTTGGTTGAGGAGAGATAAAATGCCAGAACCGGCCCGTTCCCGCGCCGTCCTATCGAACGAGGATTTCAATCTGCTGCGCGAAGCTGTGGCGCATTATCTGACCGTCATTCAGGACAAGCCGGAATCTAAGAAATTTGCGCAGCTTTACCACCGTCTGGGCAGCGCCGCACCAAAATGACTTGAAGTTTCCTGGGGAGGAAACGCACCTATCCGCCGGCAGCGATGTCGGCGGATTTTTTTGTAAGTTCCCGATTTCATCGCTAATATTATGTTAACGGCCACGCATTAGTCTGCCGGGGAACATATAATCCGGGATAGGTGATGGACAATATTTTGAAGTTATTGCTGGGTGTGCTTGGCGTAGCCGGGTTGCTAGCGATGTTGACCCCCGAAGCCCCCACCCCCAATTCCCCGCCTGCCGCAGTCCCAGCCCCAGATTCAGCAGTAACTGCGGTTCAGGAAACTGTACCAAATCCCGATGAACCAGTGGTTGAAGAATCAGAAGACGAGGCGTTCCAATTTGGCCAGCCGACGATTGATGGGAAGCCTATCATCGACGGTGAATCAGGCGCTCCGGTCAGTGACGAACCCGGTAGGCCGCCGAATCCGGCACCAACCATTGATTATTCACAACCCTTGGCGCCGCAGTTTGCCCAGCAGCAAAATTATGGGATGCCTCTGGCAAATGATGAAGGTCAAGCCGACGTGCAGCAATGACCTGACGCCGATTCAAGCAGATCGCGACTAATCGAAATCCCGCGACAGCTCCTGGCGCCGTGCCGCATCAATGATCGCAGCATGGCCATATTCCGGATGATCAATGCGTAGCATGGCAAGCCCGTCGCCGGATTTCCATTTTGCCACCTGCACATCGCTAAATTCAAAATGCAGGAACTGCACGGCGCTCGCCTTTCCGCTGGCGCTGGTCCGGTCAACATCCATTTCAGGATCAGCAGATATCTGGTCACCGTCAAGATCGATGAAAATGGCTTTTTCAATCCCGCCCAGTTTTGACAGGATGATCTTGCGTCGTTCTTCATCGTCGATTTCAAACATCAATGTTGCGGTCAGCTCGTGACCATTTGGCACCATCGGATTATAGGCCTCAAGCTCGTCAACAAGTTGGCTATCGCCACCCTTTTCGATGCGCAGCATTTCCTGCACCTGCAACCACATGCTGTCCCAGCTTTCAAAGGTAATCGTGGCGTAAGGACCAACTGACAATTGGCGATAGCGTTTGCGCAAAATATTTTCTTCACGCTTTTCCTTACGGATCAGCTCATAATCGGCGAGCGGCAGGATGTCGTCACTCGTTATTATATTTTGACTACGCGGCATTGCTATTCCAATCAGAAGCCATAGGCTTTAGCGAGTATTTCAATCGGGTGGCCAACACGGTCGGGCACCTGCTCAACGCCCGACATTGCCATAACCTGTTTCAAATGTGGCCCAGCCAGCGGGCATTCGCTCACCACAAAATCGGGATTGTCTTTGGCAAGCGCGCGTGCGGCGGGACGACCGACCTTGACCGCTGTGTCGAAATTTTCTTTAAAAATTCCCCATTTGCCACCATGCCCCGAACAGCGTTCGGTTAAAGCGGGTTTCGCCTCGGGGATAAGCCTCAGCATTTCCATCGCCTGCGGCCCCATATTCTGGGCGCGGCTGTGGCAAGCGAAATGGACGCCGATAGTGCTTGCCATCGGCGGCACCGGAGCAACTCCGGACGTCTTGGACAACATCACCATATATTGCGACAGATCATAAGTATTGGAACTCAATTTGGCGATATCGGGATTTCCCGGATGGATCAGCGGCCATTCAAATTTCAGCATCAACGCACAACTCGTTGTCAGCGGTACGATATCATAGCCGTCATCGATCAATGCGACGAAGTGCGCGGCAACACGTTCTGCTGCCCCGGCAACCGCAGGCAAATCGCCGTTTTCAAGGGCGGGCATGGCGCAACATTCGGGATGTTCGATGCGAACTCGCACGCCGTTGTGCGCCAGCACTTTTATCGCGGCCTCACCCGGCGTCTGATCATTGAAATTGCCGTAGCACGTCGCGTACAGCGCAACTTTCCGGCCAAAGGCCGGGCCATCGGAATTGGGCGGCAGGATCATGGCGGAACGCTGGGTCAGCGGCTCATCGGCAAAGCTCGGTAAATGTGCGCGAGTGTCTATCCCCAACGTCGCTTGCATCACGCCTCGCATCGGACTTCCCGATTTGGTGGCCAGATTGACTGCACCTGCCAGATAAGATCCGATCTGCCCATTACGGTCGGTCTTGGCCAATTCACGGTCGGCGAAACTGGTGTGCTTTTTCCGGTGCTCAACCGCGCGGTGACGGAGCATCAGGTGTGGGAAATCAAGGTCGAATTCGTGCGGCGGGACATAAGGGCACTTCACCATGAAGCACATGTCGCACAATGTGCATTCGTCAACGACTGCTTTGAGGTCGGTCGAAGTCAGGTCGGCCACTTCCTCATTCGGGCTTTCGTCGATCATGTCGAAAAGCTTGGGGAAGCTATTACACAGATTGAAACAGCGGCGGCAGCCGTGGCAAATGTCAAACACGCGACGCAGCTCAGCTTCCAGCGCTACTTCATCGTAGAAACTGTCATCCTGCCAGGGAATAGCGTGACGCGTAGGTGCGCCGAGACTGCCCTCTTTCATGAAACATCCCCCAAGCTGCCAACTAAATTATCACCCCCGATTTGATCGGGGGTCCATGGTCCAAGCATCAGTCCATGGATTCCCGCTTTCGCGGGAATGACAATGAAGTTTGCATTAATGCCGCGAATCAAGCGTCGGCGAGCATCGTGTCCAGAGTCTTCTGGAACTTGCCAGCATGACTCTTTTCCGCCTTGGCCAGCGTTTCGAACCAATCGGCAATCTCGTCATAGCCTTCTTCACGAGCGGTGCGGGCCATGCCAGGATACATGTCGGTATATTCATGCGTTTCGCCAGCGATGGCGGCGCGCAGATTATCAGCCGTTCCGCCAATCGGAAGGCCAGTTGCCGGATCGCCTGATTCTTCCAGGAATTCAAGATGGCCGTGTGCATGGCCGGTTTCGCCCTCGGCGGTTGAACGGAAAACGGCGGCTACGTCGTTATAACCTTCGATATCAGCCTTCTGCGCGAAATAGAGATAGCGGCGGTTGGCTTGGCTTTCGCCGGCAAAGGCCGCTTTCAGATTTTCTTCGGTACGTGATCCCTTGAGTCCCATGATATCTCTCCTTGAGCAAAGTTAAAGAGCGCGGCGCGGGGCTACACCGGTTCATTGACCGTGATAAGCGGACCAGCGGCAATTGCTATCTGCTTTTTATGGCTACAGTAATCGACTTAGTCGATTGAAATTATTGCAAATGATTATCAATCCGATAAGTGCGCTTCAACAGTTTTTTCCGTATTTCGACGCCCGTCACTTCTTCATCAAATCCATCGCCGCCGCCGCCAGCGCCTCGCCGCCGGTAGCAATCACCTTCTCCGCATCGGGCGCCCAATAAGGCGAGTGTAGCGATGGCAGCGCTTTGCCGCCGTTCTTTGCAGCGTCGAACTCCGCTTGCGGTACGCCGCCGACCCAGAATATCAGACTCTCGACATTGGCTTTGTCGGCGCGGTAAAATTCGCTGAAGTCTTCACCGCCCATCACCGGCGGGGTGGCGATAACGCGGGCTTTGCCAAAACGGGTATTGAACAGGCCCGCGACTTTGGCGGTCAATTCGGGCGTGTTGTAGGTGGCGGGAGTGAACTCATTTTCGGAGAAGGTGACTTCGGGCATCCGGTTTTCGGGCATACCGGCTGCTACCGCCTCGCCTCTGGCTATCCGTTTGATGCCGTCGAGCAGCATCTTGCGCGTCGCGTCGGAGTAGCTGCGGACTGTCAACAACAACGTCGCTTCGTCCGAGATAATATTATGCTTCGCTCCCGCATGGAAACTGCCGACAGTGACGACCGCTGCATCCTGCGGATCGACTTCGCGGCTGACCAAGGTTTGCAATGATCCGACAATGCGGCTGGCCAACACAATCGGGTCCTTGGTGGTGTGCGGGTAGGCGCCGTGACCGCCAACGCCGCGGACCTTGATGTCGACACTATCGACGTTGGCAAGCGCGAAGCCGGAGGTATAGCCGATGGTTCCTGCCGGAAACTGTGCAGCGTCATGGAAACCGATGACATAATCGGGTTTGGGAAAGCGCGAATATAATCCGTCAGCCAGCATCGCCCGCGCGCCCGAGCCGATTTCTTCCGCCGGTTGCAGGATCATCACCAGCGTTCCGGACCATTTGTCTTTGTTGGCAACCAGCTGCCGCGCGGTCGCAACCCACGCGGTCATGTGCGTATCATGGCCGCAGGCATGCATCACCCCGGTTTCGGTCCCCGACTTGCTGATGCCCTTGACCTTTGAAGCATAAGCCAGACCGGTTTGTTCGATCACCGGAAGCCCGTCCATATCGGCGCGGATCATGACGACCGGGCCAGCGCCATTTTTCATAACGGCGACAACGCCGGTTTTACCAACCTTTTCGGTTACTTCAAAGCCAAGAAGTTTGGCCTCGGCCGCCAATTTGGCGGAGGTACGGAATTCCTGGAAACTGAGTTCCGGATTCGCGTGGAGATCGCGATAAAGCTCCAGCAACGACGGCATGTCACGGTTTATGGCATCCCGCAGCGTATCGGCGTTTGCGGGCGCCGCAATCATAGCCAGCGCTACCGTTCCCAAAAACGAAATCTTCATAGTCATGCTCCCCAGCAACTATGTCGAAGCTATAGCGTGATTACTGCGCCGTCCATCCCCCATCGACCGACAGGTTCGCGCCGGTGATTGCACCCGCCCCGTCGCTGCATAGATAAAGCGCCAGCGACGCAAGTTGCTCAATCTGAACAAATTGTTTTTGTGGTTGATTGGCGAGCAGCACATCGTTGATCACTTGATCACGCGTGAGCCCGCGCGTCTTCATCGTGTCGGGTATCTGGTTTTCAACCAAAGGCGTCCAGACATAGCCGGGGCAGATGCAATTGACGGTAATGCCTTGCGTCGCAACCTCCAGCGCCACCGTCTTGGTTAAGCCTGCGATTCCGTGTTTGGCGGCGTTATATGCCGATTTATAAGGACTTGCGACCAGGCTGTGCATCGATCCGGTATTGATGATCCGGCCCCATCCTTTTGCCTTCATCCCCGGCAAAGCAGCCTTGGTGGTATGGAAGGCGGAGGTGAGAATAATTGCAAGGACCGCATCCCATCTGTCCTCTGGGAATTCATCCACCGGTGCGACATGCTGGATACCGGCGTTGTTGATCAATATGTCAGGCGTGCCGAGTTTTACGGTGCAATCGGCAACCATTGCGCGGATTTCATCGGGCTTGGTCATGTCCGCGCCGGAATGAAGCGCGCCTGCTCCGCTATGCTGGATAAGTTCGCGGACATAGCCGTCAATTTCGTCCTGATCGCCAAAGCCGTTGATCATCACGGATGCGCCTTCGGCAGCGAGTGCACGGGCATAGCCCAAACCAATGCCCGAAGTGGAACCGGTGATAAGAGCGGTTTTGCTTTTGAGGAACATGAGCTCAGCCTTTACGTTGAGAGAGTGTTGAACTGTTACTTGCGCTTTCTACCGCTAACCGCAATGCTGTTTGACGGCAATGAAGGAGAATCGCCATGCGCCTCGATGACCTCGATCCCAGCAGCAACGTCAGCGACCAAGGGTCGGGCGGTGGTGGATTTGGTGGAGGTGGCGGCGGACTTGGCGGCCTAATCTTCGGCCTTCTGCCGATGTTGCTCGGACGCAAAATGGGTTGCAGTACCATCCTGATCCTGCTGGTTGTCGGTTATTTCGTGATGTCGAGCGGGATGCTTAACTTAAGCGGGCCGGTTGCTCCAGACGCCCAACAGGCATCAGGTGCTGGCAATGTCGCTTGCGATACCGAGAGCGAATTGTTCTCATGCCGTGTGCTGAAATCAACCGAAGACACTTGGGGGGCGTTGATCCAGAATTATCAACCTGCCAAGCTGTCATTTTACACCGGCGGCGGCCAATCGGGGTGCGGTGCGGCGCAATCCGCTATGGGGCCATTTTACTGCCCATCGGATCAGGGGATATATCTCGACACCGCCTTTTTCCAGCAGATGGAGCAGCAAATGGGCGCAGGCGGCGATTTCGCCAGAGCCTATGTGATTGCGCATGAAGTCGGTCATCATATCCAGAACATCACGGGCGTTGCGGACCAGGTGCGCAGTGCACAATCGCGGGCAAGCCAAGCCGACGGCAACCAGTTGCAGGTCCGCATGGAATTGCAGGCCGACTGCTATGCAGGTGTATGGGCAGCGAAAAATTCAAACCGGATCGAGCCCGGCGACATTGAGGAAGGAATGACCGCAGCCAATGCGATTGGCGACGATACACTGATGCGTCAATCGGGACAGCGTCCCGTCGAGAGCATGTTCACCCACGGCACTTCGGAGCAACGGATGGCGGCATTGAAGCGTGGTTTGCAATCGGGTGATCCCAAAATCTGCAACTTCTTTGAAGGCATTTTGTAGTTGATTGGTAAAATTGTGTTGTTCCAGCGACGGAGTGGCGGGTTGAATGCTCCCCGCATGTTCAAGGATCGTCTGCGAGACGATCTAACCCGTCACTAGCCTATCACGTATCGCAGTATCAATTGATGTCGGCTTGTGCGGAAAGACGCGATAGAACCCGGCCTTCGCTGGACGATGGTGTTTTTTGAAATGAAGCTGACTGATTGCAATAACGTCTCAGATTTTCGGTCGTTGGCCAAGGCACGCCTGCCCTCGCCAATATTCAATTATATTGACGGCGCGGCTGATGACGAGCGGACAAAGGACCGCAACACGGCGGCGTTTGACGACTGTGACCTTGTGCCCAATGTCCTTGCGGGGGTGCAGGATATCAACATGGGCGTGACCGTGATGGGCAAACGGATCGCCATGCCGTTGATGCTGTCGCCTACCGCGCTGCAACGTCTGTTCCACTGGCAGGGCGAGCGCGCAGTGGCTGCGACGGCGCAGCATTTTAACACTTGGTTCGGGATATCATCGCTCGCCACGATCAGTATCGAAGAGGTCGGCGCCACAATCGCCAGCCCGAAATTGTTCCAACTCTATATCCACAAGGACAAGGGGCTGAACGTCTCGATGATCGAACGTTGCAAGGCGGCAAAGTTTGACGCGATAGCACTCACTGTCGATACAATTGTCTCGGGCAACCGCGAACGATGCCTGCGCAGCGGCTTCACCTCGCCGCCGCGTTTCACAGCGGCTTCTGTGTTGAGCTATGCAGTCCATCCGATGTGGGCGCTCAATTATCTGTTCCGGGAGAAATTCGCGCTGCCCAATTTGCAAACCCATGTCGATGCGGGAACCAATGTTGCGGTTTCGGTCGCAGAATATTTCAATACGATGCTCGACACGTCGATGGACTGGAAAATGGCCGAAAAAGTTCGCGCCGATTGGGGCGGCGAGTTTTGCTTGAAGGGCATCATGTCGGTCGAAGACGCCAAACGCGCGGTCGATATTGGCGCGACGGCCATCATGATATCCAACCATGGCGGGCGGCAGCTCGATGGCGGACGCTCGCCTTTTGACCAGATATCCGAGATTGCCGATGCGGTCGGTGGTAAAATCGACATCATCTGCGACGGCGGAATCCGGCGTGGCAGCCATGTCCTGAAAGCAATCGCCGCCGGAGCAACGGCCTGCTCCGGCGGGCGACTCTATTTGTACGCATTGGCGGCGGCGGGCGAGCCCGGTGTCCGTCGCATCGTCGGCAAACTCCGCGAAGAGATCGAACGCGACATGAAACTCATGGGCGTCCGATCCGTCTCCGAACTCAACCGTTCGATGTTACGCTGGCGCTGAAATTTTACCGTAGCACTGAGCCTGTCGAAGGGCGCTTGTCGGCCAGGCGTGCTTCGACAGGCTCAGCACTACGGTAAGTTGTTAAACCGTGGCGTCGTCCTCCACCCGCTTGGCGCCCCAATCGATGGCGCGGGTTGCCCACATGACCACCGCGAGGGCTACAAAGAGCAACAGCGATCCGATGATCAGCGAGTAAGCTTCAAGGTTCAAGAGGACATAAAGCGTGGCATATAGCCCGACCAGCAACCCGCCGATAAACTTCGCGCGCTGCCAGCTTTTCAGCACTGCCGCCGAATATGCCGTCAGCAATCCGGTGATCGCACCCGCCGCGATTAGATAGGCCCACATGAAGCCCACCACTTCGGCAAAGGCGAGCAACAGTACGAAGAACAACACCAACCCTGCCCCGGTCAACAAATATTCCGCTGCCGCTACCTTCGCGCCCGCGATCACGTCGAACATCAGGAACGCAAGGAAAGTGAAGCCGATGAACAGAAAGCCATATTTCACTGACCGATCGACCTGACTGTAGAGGTCAACGGGTTCGATGAGGCCGATGGAGGCCGCTTGGCTGGGGCCACCCGAGCCTGCCGCAGGTTGAACCATCGACCGCGATGAATAATCACCGTCGGCAAAATTGGGTTGCCCCGGATCCTCGGTCAAGACCAAAGCTTGTCCAAGCGCGAGGTTGGTTACGCCGTGGCTTGAGGTAAAACCATCGGGTTTAACCTTGCGGTCGGTCGGCAAGAAGTCGCCTGCAAAACTTGGGGAAGGCCAGCTCGATTTCACGTCCCATTTGGTCTCCCCGCCGCGCGGCACCAGGGTCAGCGTCTTGTTACCACGAATGGCATAATTGTAGCTGACCTCCAACGGACTTGCGGCATCCCAATCTACAAAAGTAAAAAAGCCGGACCCGCCTGATGCTGCCAGCCCCTTGCCTGGTTGCAACTCAAGCGATTTGCCGCCCACCACCACCTTGCTGTCAGCCTGCAGCCCGCGCGCGTCCGAAACACCAAAGCGCAGCTCGGCGCCGGCCAGGTTCAACGCCTCGCGCTCGATTCCGTAACGCGCAAAATCGGCAGGCAAGGCAAAGCGAGCAGTGCCGCTATTTTCCGCGACGAACAGCACGCTTTCGTAAATCGATTTCTTCTTGCGATCCGGTTTCAAATTGGTTTTGATCACGTTGGTTTCGGGCGAGAGGAACAATTCCTTCGTCACCTGAACCGTTCGTGTGGATTGCTTGCCATTTTCTTCAACGGTCTCGACGCTGTTCGCAAGGTAAGGAATGACCAGCACGGGGCCGACAATCACCTGCGGCCCGCCCCAGCCCGCCGCAATCGAATTTTGCGCGGTAGTCGATTGTTCCTGCCGGTCCCACACCAGAGCGTAAACCATCATCAACGGAATAACGAGCGCGATGCCGATTATGCCCGCCAAAAAGAGCTTGAAACCCGGAGATCGTTCAGATGTCATGAGTTGCTTTCCTTCCACTAATAACGGTTCGTCTACGAAATAGCACGGCTCGTCTATGTAGAGTGAGATGAACGGTGGGTGAATGCGCAGAGAATGCCCTTGGCATTCCCACGGCGCAACCCCATGTAATACAACTATGACCCACTTTTCCCTGCTTGATTTAGTCCCCGTTGTCGAAGGCGGCAGTGTCGCGCAGGCGCTCGCCGACGCTACCGACCTCGCTACCCATGCCGAAAGCCTGGGCTTCACCCGTTATTGGGTCGCCGAACATCACGGGATGAAGGGCATTGCCAGCGCGGCGACCAGCGTTGTAATCGGCCATGTTGCCGCGGCGACTTCAACCATACGTGTCGGCTCTGGCGGCATCATGCTACCCAACCATTCACCGCTGGTGATCGCCGAACAGTTCGGCACATTGGACGCGCTCTATCCGGGACGGATTGACTTGGGGCTTGGCCGTGCCCCCGGCAGCGACCAGCGTGTGGCGGCGGCGATCAGGCGGACGCTGGATAGTGACCCCAACGCCTTCCCGCGCGATGTGATGGAGCTGCAAAGCTATTTCGCCGATGATGGAAAAACCGGTATCGTCGCCACACCGGGTGCAGGCGCGAACGTGCAACTCTACATCTTGGGCAGCAGCCTCTATGGCGCACAAGTTGCAGGCGCACTCGGCCTGCCCTTCGCCTTCGCCAGCCATTTCGCACCCGATATGCTGGACGAAGCGCTGCATATCTACCGCAGCCATTTTAGACCAAGCGCCGCATTGGACGCGCCCTATGCGATGGCGGCGTTCAACATCATTGCAGCGGAAACCGACGCAGAGGCGGAATATCTGGCCAGCTCAATGCAGCAAAGCTTCGTCTCGCTCCGCACCGGCAACCCCCGCCAAATGCCGCCGCCGGTTGAGGGCTATATGGCGTCATTGCCTGCGTCACACGCCGCGATGCTGGACAATGTACTGTCGGCGAGCGCGGTCGGGGCGGCGGATACGGTGAAGCCAGGCGTTGCGGCGTTTATCGAACGGACGAAAGCGGATGAAATCATCGTGGCGTGCTCGGTGTTCGATCACGACAAACGCAAGCGAAGTTTGGAGATTGCGGCGGTAGTTTTCGCTGGCCTCAATTGACTTGTTACCAAATTTTGGTAACATTGCCTTATGGCAGCCAAAAATACCTCAATCGCGCTCGGCAAACCCTATACCGATTTTATCTACGACAAGGTGGAGTCCGGAGAATTTGCAACCGGCAGCGAAGTCGTGCGGGAAGCGTTACGACAATATATGCACGAAGATGCAAAGATCGTGGCGTTACGCAGCATCATTCAAAAATCGATCGACAGCGGCCCTTCGGTTGAATTCGATATTGATACGTGGTTCGAGGAAAAGTTCGGCGACGAATGAAGCGGCGGCTGATTTACCGACCCGATGCGCTGGCAGACCTGAACGAGGTTGAACTCTACACCAAGCGAACTTGGGGTGGCGCGCAGGCCAGGCGCTATGCGGCGGCATTAGTTGCCGATATCAAAGTGTTGCGCGTTTCTGCATTGCGCTATCCCATATATGATAGTGTTCATCCCGGCTTACGCAGCAAGCGCAGCGGAATGCACCGCATCTACTACCTTGCTTCCGAGGACTACGTTGAAATACTGAACATTATCCACGTCCAGCGCGATCCGGGTTTGCATTTGAAAATTGAAACGTGGAAAACTGAGGATTGAGTTTAGCGGTTATTGCACCTGTCACGGTAATTCTGTCACGGTAATTCCACCCCCGCTTGAATGTTTATGATGCGCTCGATCACTAGGCGGGCCAGCGTCTCAAGTTCTTTCGCATGAACAGCGACACCTAAATTTACGTGTTGTGAGGGGTGGCCTTCCGATAAAAAAACATCCAATCCCGATTCAAGTACGCCGATTAATTTAAATTGGGGCTGTAAATGAAGATCGTACTCGCGACGACTTCTATTGAAAGAGAACGGATTCCAACTAAAAATTGGCGATCCCGACGAACCTTCATGTGCCGAGATGTCGACAAGGAATCTAGGCCTGCCTTTGTAATCGAATGCCGGATGACTTGCAGTAATGCCGCTTCTAAAAATAACGTGGTCATTAAAGCTGTCGTACTGCTCTATGGGCGCTCCAGCCATAATGACGTTTGACACAGCATCGCACTCACCATTGGCTGGTATGTGTTCCTGTCCGAACGAAAAAATGACCGTTTTTGCATCATCAGCGCGCTCGACCTTCGTAATGAATGGTTTTACAATAATTGCGGCAAGGTCTTCCGTCGGATGGCTGATGACCAGCTCGGGATAAAGAGCCATCTCAATTTCGGCTATTTTAGGAGCATGAATTGGGTCCTCCCCAACACCTCTTCGTATACGAAATTTAAGTTTATGCGCATTCTCGACACAGTGCTTTGCCGTCACCAAAATATCGCTTTGCGATCCACCCGGCAACAAGACTTTATAGAAAAATCCTGTCGCTTCCCAAGCACCTTCATTGCCCTCAAAAATCAAACGGCAGGTAGAATACAGAATCTGCTCTGTGATGGACAGTGTAGATAGGCTTCTCAATAAACCCGCGCCTTCGGCTGAATATACTCCGCCTCATCGGTAAGCGTGTACTCATGCACCGCGCGGTAATCCAGTGTCACCTTGCCACCGGATCCGCCCCAACCGTCAAACCACGACGCCGTGTGTTTCATCCAGTTTGTGTCGTCGCGGTCGGGGAAATCTTCGTGGGCGTGGGCGCCGCGACTTTCCTTGCGGTTGTTGGCGCTTTCCATCGTGCAAACGGCCTGCGCCATCAAATTGTCGAGTTCGAGCGTTTCAATAAGGTCGGTGTTCCAGATCAGGCTGCGGTCGGTAACCGCAACGTCTTCCATCCGCTTGTTGACCTTCTGCATCAACGTAACGCCTTCGGCCAGAAGCGCGGTGTCGCGGAATACGGCGGCATGTTTCTGCATCGTCTGCTGCATGTCGAGACGGATTTCTGCGGTGGGTGATGCACCCTTGGCATTGCGGAATTTATCCACACGAGCAAGCGCGAGGTCTGTTGCGCTCTTGGGCAACGGCTTGTGTGCGGAACCGGGTTTCAGCGTTTCTTTGAGATGCAGGCCGGTCGCGCGGCCAAATACGACAAGGTCGATCAGCGAGTTAGACCCAAGCCGGTTCGCGCCGTGCACCGAAACGCAGGCGGCTTCACCCACGGCATAAAGCCCTGGGACAACCGTGTCGTCATTGCCATCCTTCTTGGTGACAACCTGGCCGTGATAATTGCACGGGATTCCGCCCATATTATAATGCACAGTGGGACAGACCGGCAAAGGCTGCCGCGTCAGGTCGACACCTGCGAAAATCTTGCCGCTTTCGGTGATCCCCGGCAAACGTTCGCCCAGCACCTTCGGGTCGATGTGATCGAGGTGGAGATAGATATGGTCCTTGCCCGGACCAACGCCGCGCCCTTCGCGCATTTCGAGTGCCATTGAACGGCTGACCACGTCGCGTGAAGCCAGATCCTTGGCCGACGGCGCATAACGCTCCATGAAGCGTTCGCCTTCGCTGTTGGTCAAGTAACCACCCTCGCCGCGCGCGCCTTCGGTAATGAGCACACCCGCGCCGTAAATGCCGGTCGGGTGAAACTGGACGAACTCCATATCCTGCAAAGGCAGGCCAGCGCGCAACACCATGCCGCCGCCGTCGCCGGTGCAGGTATGCGCCGAGGTTGCGGAGAAATAAGCACGGCCATAGCCGCCAGTTGCCAGCACCACGGCGTGGCTCTTGAACCGGTGGACGCTGCCATCCTCCATGCACATCGCTATCACGCCCCGGCATTCCGGTCCATTGGCGCCGTCTTCCATGATCAGGTCGAGCGCGAAATATTCGATGAAGAAGT